>JAQUEX010000339.1 GCA_028684935.1 Kiritimatiellia bacterium
GGGCTGGACGGCGACGGCGTGCTCGTCAAGCGCGGCGGCGGCGCGCTGCACCTGCGGCGGCAGGCCGGGCTACCCGCGCGTGCGCTGTGCGTGGCGGAGGGCGTTGTGACGGTCGGCCCGCTGGTGAAGCGCGGCGATGTCGGCGTGTCGGTCACGACCAATGGCGCGGCAGATTTCTCGGCAGACGGGCGGCGCGTCACCGCAACGGGCGGCAGCGTCGGCGTGCAGACGCTGGCCGAGGCGGGCGTGCTGGCCAAGGACGGGGCGGGCGTGTGGTCCACGGCGGGGATCCCGCTGGGCGTGAAGACGGTGCGCGTCGAGGCGGGCACGCTGTGCCTCGCGCCGCCGGCCGTGCCGCGCGCGGCGTTTACGGCCGGCGACGTGCCGAACGCGGATTTTGAGCGGACAAGCGGTTCGATGGGCGCCGGTGCATGGGGGTACAACCCGACCGGTGCGGAGTGGACCTTCATGCCGTCAACGAAGATCACGGAGATCGGTGTGACCAACCAGGTCGACAAGGGATCGGGTCTGGCCACGCCCGGTTCGCCCTGGCTCGGGGCGGCGATCCCGCTGCCCGAGGGCGGGCGCGTGGTCGCCTTTGTGCAGCGTTCCGGCACGGTGGAGGGCTCGGTCGCGCTGCCTGAGGCGGGCGCGTACCGGCTGACCTTCGCACATGCGCGGCGCACGGGCTCTGGCCTGCATCTGTTGGAGGTCGTGTTTGACGGCGTGACAGTGGGCAAAGTCGAGGCGAACAGCGATCTCTTCACGCGCCGCGACATCCGTCTGCCGCACCGCGCGGCCGGCAGTTACAGCCTGCTGTTTCGCGGCGTGCACATCGAGGCGGGCGACCGCACGTCGCTGATCGACGACATCCGGCTGGAACGGCTGGAGGAAGACGGGAATCTGGTGCAGGACGGCTCGTTCGAGGAGACCGGCGACCTCACGCTGCGGCTCAACGGCCAGACGCGCTATGAGATCGGCTCGGTGCTGGACGGCCGCGGCTGGAGTTTCTCCGACGCGGTGACCAACCTGCTGCCGAATGCCAACAATGTCTACGGCACGAATGTGGCGGCGGCGGGCGTGGCCGAGGATCTGGGCGGCTGGATGGTGAGCCCGGCGGCCGGCGGGCGCGCGGCTTTCCTGTTCGGCGACGGCAAACTGCGTACGACGGTGACCTTTCCATCCGGCGGCGTCTACCGGGTGTCGTTCCTGGGGGCCGGCGGGGCCGACGGTTCGCCGTTCTCGCGGGCCAGCAGTTACCCGAGCGTGAATGCCCGGCACACGCTGGATGTGACCTTCGACGGCGTCAAGGTCGCGCCGGTCCGGCTCGGGGCGCCGGGCTACCAGCCGTATGAGGTGACGCTGCCGGCGGTGACGCAGGGCCAGGTGGCGGCGATCGGTTTCGAGGGCAGCACCGGCACGAATGGCTACTCGCGCATCGGCTTGATCGATGACGTGCGCGTGACTTACGTGGGGCCGGCCGTGGTGCAGGAAGGCGGATTCGAGAGTCCGGTTACGGGTGGATATACGGTTGCGCCCAGCGGGGCCGCGTGGTCGTTCACGTCAGCCGCCGACAGCGGCGACCCGGACACCAAGAGCGGGCTTTGCGTGGAACGCAGCGCCTTCTCCTTCGCAGTGCCGATGGGGCGGCAGGTGGGGTGGTTGCAGAAGACCGCGTCGATCCGGCAGGCGGTCACGTTCCCGGAGGACGGCCATTACGCGGTCTCGTTCATGGCGGCCGCGCGCACGGAGGGGCATTACGTGCACGTTGGCCATGATTTTGCGCTGACGCTCAACGGCGCGGTCGTGGGTACGGTGACCACGACCGACTACCTGTATGAACGCTACACGTTCCGTCTGCCGTACGTCAAGGCCGGCGTGTCGTATCTGCTCGCCCTCCAAGGGATCAATTCGTCCGGGGGCGACCGGTCGTCGGCCGTCGACGACGTGCGCGTGACGCGCTTGCCGGTCATGGACGCATACGCGCCTTTCCCGGAGGGGCTGACGATCGAACTGGCCGAGGGCGCGAGCCTGGCGCTTGATTTTGCGGGCACGCAGCCGCTGCATGCCTTACGCATCGGCGGCCGTTACGTGAGCGGCACCGTTTCGGCGGCGACGCACCCCGAGGCCATCACCGGCGCCGGCGCACTGTTGCTGCCGAACCACGGCACGCTGCTCACGTTGCAATAAAAAATCCGCTACTCAAAGCGGCGCGGCTTTGCTACACTTTCATCTATGAAATTGAAGAAATCTTCTGTCGAAGCGGTTCAGGAAGAGGCCAAGGCTGCGTCCGGAGGGGCGTTCATTTCGGCGCGTCTCCGCAACCCGGCCGACGAGGTGGCCGCGCAGGGCTCCGGCGCGGGCGACAAGATCGGCGGTATCTGCGCGATCATCGCCACCGTCTTTCTGGCGATCATCACTTTCCTGATGTACGCGAACTGGGATCTGATTAAGTCCGCCTGAGCCGGAAACGGAGGCTGATTTGATCACGTTGCTGCGCAGATGGCTGTGGCGTCTGCGGGGTTTATTTTTGAAGGCACCTGCCGCGACGGCGCTCGCGGCAGTGTGTCTTTTTGTTTTTCTGGTGCAGCAGACGGCGGCGCGGGCCGAGTTTGTTTACGGGTACAGTTACGGGCACGCGCTGGTCTCCTGTTTCGGGCTGAACGGCGCGCTGTTGAGCCGGGGCTTTTTCTGGCAGCCGGTGACCTACATGTTTCTGCATGGCGGCTGGATGCACCTGGGACTGAACATGCTGACGGTGCTGCTCTTCGGCTCCGGGCTGGAGTCGGAGATCGGCGGACGCCGTTTCTGGCGGGTCTTTCTGTGGGGCGGCGTGCTGGGCGGACTCGGCTGGCTGGCCGTGACGGCGGTGCTGCCCCTGCTGCCGTCGCTGGCGGCGCTGACGCAGTGGATGCCGCCCGCCCTGCGGGCCTGGACCGGCACGGCGGACGCGGCGGGCCGCTCGCTGGATACGGCGCTGTGCATCGGTGCCTCCGGCGGGGTGTTCGCCCTGATCGGGGCGTATGCCGCGCTCTTCCCGCAGCGCGAGGTGGTTCTGCTGGTGTTGATTTTCCCGGTGAGGATGAAGGCCCGCACACTGGCGTGGCTGCTGGGGGCGGTCACCGTGGCCGAAGCGGTTCTGGTGCAATCGCAGGTGGCGTATGCGGCCCATCTGGCCGGCGGTCTGGGCGGGTACCTGTGCGGGCGGCGGATGAGAGATTGAGAGGAGGCAGGAGATGGCGATGCGCGATGTGATGGATGATCAGCGGGCGATGGCTGCGGTCAAGGCGGCGTTGACCGAGGATGTGGGCGAGGGCGATGCGACGACGCTGGCGCTGGTGGATCCCGCGGCGCGCGCGACCGGCGAGATTTTGGCGCGCGAGGCGTGCCGCGTGGCGGGAGGCACGGTGGCG
>JAQUEX010000072.1 GCA_028684935.1 Kiritimatiellia bacterium
GGGACTCGTATCCAATTTGGCGAGGGGGTTCAGGAACCCGGAAATCCGAAGAATCGCCTTGTTTCACGCCTTGGGCGACCTGCCTATGCCGCCCGAGTACACCCACAGATTCTCGTGAAGTGCCCTTAATCTTAATCTTAATCTCGCACATCGGACTTTCTCGAGAGTGGACTGCGCCCATGAAAACGAGCTTTGATCACGAGAAGCTGTCTGTCTATCAGGAAGCGATTCGATTTGCGGCTTGGGTTGGAGATCTCCTGGAAACACATCGTGATGTTGGTGCCCATCGTCTCGATGCGGGTGGGCTTGATCCGCAGCACCTCCGCTGATCGTGTTCATGAGGAGCCGGCCGAATATGAGGCCGACAATCGGCGACGAGCAGATTAAGATTAAGATTAGGATTAGGATTAGGATTAGGAGAAGGAGAAGGATTAGGAGAAGGAGAAGGAGAAGGATATCCCCTCGTGAACAGCATACCCTCCTTTTCCGTTGCCTTCCGCGATATTCAGAGCAATCGCCTGCGACGCGCGAAGCAGTTGGTCCTTCGCGTGGCGGTGCCCGGCCAACGTCTCGCAGAACAGTTACGCCCAGCCGACGTATTCGATGGCGGCGCGGTAGACGTCCAGTTTCTCGTGGCCAAATGCCATGCCCATCCCCTTTCGACCCCGATACCGACTCCGAGGTTAACCGCTTCCTTTTCACCTTCTCTTTGCGCCACCAGGAAGGGACTTGCATATGCACCCCATTTGTGGCTCACTGTATCTCGACGATGGAGGGATACTCATGATCAAAAATGCGATGACCCGTGCACGCCGGGAGCCGGGGCTGAAGAAGCGTGCTGAAACCCTATTCCGGCGACTGGCTCTGAACGCGACCCCAGCCATCATGATGTTCGCCGTGACGGCGGCTGGAGTCAGGGCGGCGGCGGTGACGGAGTCCGAACGGGCGATCCCCGTCTGGCAAGAGGTCGATGTCGTGGTAGTCGGCGGCTCATGCGGCGCCGTGGCGGCGGCGCAGGCAGCCGCCCAGGCCGGTGCCACAGTCTTTCTGGCCGCGCCGCGGCCGTATCTGGGCGACGACATCGCCGGTTGCTTGCGGCTCTGGCTCGAAGACGGTGAAACCCCCGAATCGCCCCTCGCCCGAGCCATCTATGTTCCCAGCGAAGCGCGCCTGCCCTTTTCATACACGGCCGACGCGCCCAGCGGCGGCAAACACAAGGATAACGGCGGCATGCTGTGCGACGGCCTGTCCGACGACGTGCAGCACCATACCGTCGAGTTCGCAGGCGATGTGGCGATCACGGCGGACCTGGGCAGCGTACAGGCCGTGGACAGCGTGGAGGTGATCGCGTTCAAGCGCGCAGGTGATTTTGAGACGGGGTCTGTCCACATGTCCGTCAGCGCAGACGGCCGGACGTGGAGTGCGGCGATTCCCCTCACCGTGCGGCCTACGGGCGACACCGAAAACAGGCTGCGCTACGCGGCGGCGCTGGACCGGGCGGTGCGCGCCGTCAAAGTGGCGGTGAAGATCAAGCCCGGCGCCAAGCGGCAGTTGGTGAGCGAATTGGCCGTCATGGCGAAGGGTGCCGGCGTGACGGTGGTCACCCCGACGCCGCTGCGTGTGAAGCGGGCGCTGGACCAGGCGCTGCTGGAAAGCGGCGCGGCCTGTCTGACCAGCGCGTACGCGACGGACCTGCTGCGTGACGCGGCGGGGAACCCGGCGGGCATCGTGATGGCGAACCGCAGCGGACGGCAGGCCGTGGTGGCCAAGGTCATCATCGACGCGACCGAGCGCGCGACCGTGGCGCGCCTGGCGGGCGCCGCCTTTGCGCCCTATCCGGCCGGACCGCAGCGTTTCACACGGGTCGTGATCGCCGGCTCGGCACCGGCCGCGGACGGCATGACCGCACACCCCCTGCCGGGCACTTACGACGCGCCCGTCACCCTGGGCGGCTACACGGTCAAGGGGACACGCGTGCCGGGGCGCGCGTATACGTGCACCCTGACGATCCCGATGCGCGATGGTTCCTGCCGCGCGTTCGCAGAAGCCGAGCAGGTAGCGCGTGACCGGACGTTTGTGCCGTCGCTCCTGGAAGGCGCGGACACGCTCTTTCAAATCCCGCCCGATCCGGTGAAGGCCGCCGCTCCGCTCGCCGGCGCGTGGCCGGGCGCGGCGAAGATCGACCTCGGCTGTTTCCGCCCCGCCGGCATGGCTCGGCTGTACGTGCTGGGCGGATGCGCGGACATGCCGCGCAAAGCGGCCGAGCGGCTGCTGCGACCGCTGGCGCTGATGACGGCGGGCGAGCGAGTGGGCACGGCGGCGGCGGGCGAGGCGCGGGCCTTGCCGCGACCGGACGGCGTGTCGCTCAAGGGCGCAGCCGGAGCCGCCGTCGCGGCGGGCGAGGTGCGGGAGTCGCTCAATGGCCCGCGCCCCTTTCTCAGCGGGCTGCCGACCGTTCCGTCTGCGCGCACGGCGCTGCCGGTGCTCGGCGAGTATGACGTCGTGGTGGTCGGCGGCGGCACGGCGGGCGCGCCTGCGGGTATCAGCGCCGGGCGGCAGGGCGCCAAGACGCTGTTGATCGAGCATCTATACGGGCTCGGCGGCGTGGGCACACTCGGCATGATCGGCAAATACTGGTACGGCAACGCGTGCGGCTTCACCGCCGAGCACGACCGAGGCGTGACAGAGCTGGGCGCGGCGGTGCATGTGGTGGGCAAGTCCGAATGGTGGCGCCGCGAGAACCGCAAGGCCGGCACGGAGATCTGGTTCGGCGCAATGGGCTGCGGCGCGCTGGTGCAGGACGGTCGCGTAACCGGCGTGGTGGTTGCGACGCCGTTCGGACGCGGCGTGGTGCTCGCCCGGAGCGTCGTGGACGCCACCGGCAACGCCGAGATCGCGGCCGCGGCAGGTGCCCCCTGCGTGTTTGTGGGCGCGGAGGAGCTGGCCGTGCAAGGCGTGGGGCTCTCGCCGCGCAAGCTGGGCGCGAGCTACATCAACTCCGATTTCGGCTACGTGAACGACTGCGACGCCGCAGACCTGTGGCTCTTCGGCGTGCGCGGACGCGCGGGCGCCGGAAACGTGTGGGACGTTTCGCAGCTCGTCGAAAGCCGCGAGCGGCAGCGCATCGTGGGCGACTGCTGGGTGACGCCGCTGGACATCCTCAACGGACGGACGTTCCCCGACACCATCGCGCAGGCGCGCAGCAATTTCGACAGCCACGGCTACTCGGTGGCAGAGATCTGCTACGTGAGTGAGCCGATCGCCGAGAAAGGCGCTCACGCTCGCAGTATCTTCTCGGCCAATGTGCCGTACCGGGCGCTGCTGCCCCAAGGGATCGAAGGCCTGATGGCGGTCGGCATCGGCATCAGCGCGCATCGCGACGCGATGCCGATCCTGCGCATGCAGCCGGACGTCCAGAACATGGGTTATGTCGCGGGCGTGGCCGGTGCAACGGCCGCGCGCGCGGGCAAAACGTTCCGGACGATCGACATCCAAGCCCTGCAGCGGCATCTTGTGGAGATCGGCAACCTGCCGCAGGAGGTTCTGGGGTGGCGCGACAACGCCTTCGTGGATGCCGAGCGTCTGGCCGTGGCGGTCAAGGAGCTGGGCACCGGCTACAAGGGCGTGAGCCTCGTGCTGGCGCAATGGGAGCAGGCGCGGCCGCTGATGCGCCAGGCGTATGCGTCGGCGCGCACGCACTCGGAACGGTTGGTCTACGCGCACGTGCTGGGCATCATGGGCGATCCGGCCGGTGCCGAGACGCTGGCGGCGGTGGTGGCCGGGCGCCAGCCCGGGCTCGGCCTGAGCGTCAGCGGCGAAAGCGCGTTCGGGCGGCGCATGAGCGAGGCGGACAGCCTCATCGTCGCGCTGGGACGCACGAAGGACGCGCGCGCGCTGGAGCCGCTTCTCAACGAAGTCGCCAAGCTGGACGCGTCATCGACGTTCACACGCATCCGCGCCGTGACGCTGGCCCTGGAGGCGCTGGGCGATCCGGCCGCAGCGCGACCGCTCGCCGCGTTGCTGGCGAAGCCGGGCATCGGCGGGCACGCGAAGGTCAACGTGGTGGACATCTCACCGGCCGGCGGCTTCGGCGCCGGCAGCGGCAACGAGCGGACCCTCTGCCTGCGCGAGCTGGCGGTGGCGCGCGCCCTCTTCCGCTGCGGCGACTGCGACGGCGCGGCCGAGCGCGTGCTGCGCGAGTATGCCAAGGACCTGCGCGGCGTTTATGCCCTGCACGCGACTCACGTCCTGAAACGCGACTAGCCGGACTTCTCAGCGGCGCCTGCGCGCGGCGGCCCAAAAGGCCGCGGCGACCGCCAGCAGCACCACGCCGATGCATACGCTGAGATAGCCTTTCGCCAGTCCGCCGGTCAACACCACCGCCGCGATCAGAATCACGCCGACCGCCGCGATCCCGACCGCGATGACCGGCAGGAACGAGGTGTCCGCGCCCTGCTGCCGTGTCTCGGTTTCAACAGGGCCGTCCGCCTTGAAGCGCGTGAAAAAGGCCAGCACCTGCTCGCGCCGCCGGCCGGTGTCCGGCGCACAGGCGGAAACCGCGGCCATCAGCAGCAGCGTGACGCCGGCGGTCCAGAAGGTGAGAAACTCCGCACGCCGCAGGGCGGGATGCCACGCGCCAAGCACAAACGCGGCAAGCCCCGCCGCGATGCCGGTGAACAGCCCGGCCTGGGCACCGCGCGCCGAGATGCGCGGCGTCAGCATGCCCAGCAGCATCGGAATCGCAACCGGCGGCAGAAAGAGGCCGAACACCTTGGCCATCGTGTTGAACAGATCGCCCGACCCCTGCAGCGTGCGCATCACCAGCGTGATGCCCAGCACGACCAGCCCGACGAGCACCGTGTTCACGCGCCCCACCACCAGCAGGTGCCGGTCGGAGAGGTCCCGTCCGATCAAGCGCTTGTAGAGGTCGTTGGTCAGCACAGAAGAGACCGCGTTGTAGTCGCCCGCGAGCGTCGACATCGTGGCCGAGAACATCGCGGCGATCACCATGCCCAGCATCCCGATCGGCAGCACGGTCCGGCAGATCAGCGGATAAACGTCCTTGGTGTTGGCCACCTCCGG
The DNA here is from genome assembly GCA_028684935.1 of Kiritimatiellia bacterium. GTDB lineage: Bacteria > Verrucomicrobiota > Kiritimatiellia > RFP12 > UBA1067 > DUPH01. The sequence goes on from JAQUEX010000072.1 coordinate 5,083, forward strand.
CAGAAACACCAGTGCCCCGAAAGCGGGCAGGTAAAAGAGCGGCGTGCCGACCAGATACAGCCCCGCAACCAGCAGGCCGACCTTGCGTGCGCTGCGATCGTTTTCCGATGAATAGTAGCGCTGGGCCAGCGCCCACGAGGTGGAATAGTTCAGGAACAGCAGCGTGAAGTAGCAGAGCAGATACACGAACGGGTATCCCGCTTCCGGACGCGTCAGACTGAAGAAGCCGTCCGGCAGGGCGTCCATCACGTTCCCGATGCCCCCCGCGCGCGAAAATGAGAGAAACGGCAGGATCACCACCGCCGCGACCAGCACCGAGAACTGCACGAAATCCGCGACCAGCGCGGCCCACAGCCCGCCCATAAAGGTGTAGCCCAGGATAATCGCCGCGCAGAGAATGATTGCGGTCTCAAACGGGAAGCCGAGCCCCGCCGACACCACCGTGCCAATGGCGAAGAGCTTGAGCGCGTCATCCAGCAGGCGCGTCGGCAGACCCAGCCAGACCAACCCCTGGCGCATGCCGAGGCCATAGCGCGCCTCAATGTATTCGAGCGGGCTGGTCTCGGCCACGCGCCGCCAGCGGCGCGCGAACAGGCAAGCGCTCAACGCGGCGGCAGGCACCGCCAGCCAGCTCAGGATCAGCGAGACCAGCCCATACTTGTAGACCATCTCGGTGTGCATGACAAAGGCCAGCGCGCTGAAGCTGACCATGTAGAACGACACCCCGCCTAGCCACCACGGGACCTGCTTGCCGCCGCCGAAGAACTGCGCCATGCTCTTCATGCGCCCGCTGAAGTAAAAGCCGATGCCGAGCATGACGGCAAAAAAACCCGCGATGATCGCATAATCCGCAACTGCCAACCCGTTCGCCATGCCGATCCTCCCCTCGTGAAACACACCCTGATGTTCAAACGCCTTCCATTAAGCCACAACCCCGCGCGGTTGTGAACCTGAAACATGCTGTTCGCGCATGCAAATGCGCGGCGCAACATGCAAAAAAATATTTCTGTTTGTGCGTCCCGCCGCCCTGTGCTTGAATACACGCCAAAGGGAGGGGATCATGAAGAGTCTTCAACGGAGCATGTGGGCCGCCTGCCTGATCGCGGGGGCGGCGTCGGCGCAAAGCGCGGTCAGCACGGCGGAAGCGGAAGGCTTGGCCGCGATCCGCGCGCAGGCGACGCAAGGGATGATCGCGGTTCAGCCTTGGGCGCAGCTCATGGGCGCGGGGCGGCTGGGCATCGGCTGGCTCACGTCGCTGCCGGCGGACGGCGTGGTCGAGTGGACGCAAACCTTCGACACCGGACAGCCGGTCGCTTGGCAAGAGGCCTGGTTCTCCGAGGACGGCCTGCGGCAGGCCAACGGCACCGCGCAGCGGGCGGTCATCGAGGGTTATGACCCCTCGCGCCCGCTCCGGTTCCGCGCCCGCTCGCGCGCGATCTCCTCGTTCAAGCCCTACAAGGTGGCCTTCGACGAGCCCGCGCGTTCGCAGGAGCGCATCCTGCCGGCGCTGGCCCGTCCGGACGGCGCGGTGTCGTTCATCGTCTTCAATGACATCCACAACCGCACGGCGCTCTATCAGCCGCTGCTGAACCAGGCCGGCGCGCCGATCGATTTCGCCGTGCTGAACGGCGACGTGCTGCAGGACCCGCAGAGCGAAGCCGAGATCGCGCAGCACCTCTTGCAGCCCATGGCCTGGTTCACGGCGCGCGGGATTCCCTGCTTTTTCCTGCGCGGCAACCACGAGACGCGGGGGGCCGCGGCACGCAGGCTCAAGGACTATCTGACCCTGCCGGACGGTCGGTTCTACACGGCCATGACCTTCGGCGCCGCGCGCGTGGTGCTGCTCGACTGCGGCGAGGACAAGCCCGACACCAGTCCCGAGTACAGCGGGCTGGTGGATTTCGACCGCTACATGGAGACGCAGCTCGCCTGGTTCGCGCGTGAAATCGAGACGCCGGCCTTCCGCCAGGCGGCGTGGCGGCTCGTGGTCGTGCACATCCCGCCGGACTGGCGCGTGCCCGAAGAGGAACTCTGGCACGGGGCGCGGCGCATGCGCGAGCGTTTCGCGCCGCTGTTCGACAAAGGCCGCGTCCATGCCGTCATCAGCGGGCACAACCACAAGGCCGAGCGGGTCGCGCCTTGCCCGGACGCCGCGCGCGGCTTCCGCTGGCCGGTCTTCATCGGCGGGGCCCATCCGTTGGAGAAAGCGACCGTCATCCGCGTCGACGCCGACGCGCGCCGCCTGGCGATCCGCTGTCTCGGCTCAGACGGCACGGTGCACGCCGAGCAGCAGTGGCAACGCTGAGCCCCAGCGGCCAGAGATCAGCGGTCAGCCTGGCGGCGTACCGCCGCCGCTTTTACCGCAGACATGCCACGCAGACCCCAAAAGCGGTGCCGTGACCCGCACGTAGCGCGGCTCTTGTCACCGCACTCCAAATTCCCGCCCGACACCCGCTTGCCGCGCAAGCCCTCTGACCTCTGACCTCTGACTTCGTCCCGCCCGCCCTGCGCAAAACCGAGATTTTTTTTGCGCAAAAGACAGTGGTTTGTTTGCGCCCGCGCCGTTACACTGATGACAAAACAGGCGTCGGGCGTCAGTGACGCCGGACCATTGCGGAAACCGCGGGAGGAAACACACCTATGAAACATGCAGTGATGGGATGGGGCATGCTGGCGGCGGCGCTGGCGTTGGCGCAAGAGCAGAATCCGGCGATGAGCGACGCCTACTGGAAGATCTGGAACCCAGAGGTCCAGCGCGAGATCGACCGCCGCATCGACCAGAACCGCAAGGCGGACGCCGCCCTCACGCTGTCCGGCGTGCCGGCCGGCGCGGAGGTCAAGGTCGAGCAGATCTCGCACGCGTTTATCTTCGGCGCGCACATCTTCAACTTCAAACAACTGGGAACGGCCGAACGCAACCGGAAGTACGAAGAGCTGTACGGGACGCTTTTCAACTCCGCGACCATCGCTTTCTACTGGAAAAAGTTTGAGCTGGAGCCCGGCAAACCCCGCTTCGCGGCGGAAGAGCGCGACACCGCAGCCTATTGGGACGCCTGCAAAGATCCGAAGAACGAGATCCACTGGCGCCGCCCGGCCGCCGAGCCGGCCGTCGCGTTCTGCGAGAGCAAAGGCATCCGCCTGCACGGCCATCCGATCATCTGGGGCAACCGCAAGTGGCATCATCCGGAGTGGCTGTTCGAGACCTTCTGTCCGGCCGACGAGAAAGAGAAGATCCTGAAGCTCGGCAAAGAAGGGCTGGCCAAGTTGACCCCCGCGCAGATCGCCGAGCTGATCCCGGTCTACACGCGCGAGATGAAGCGCCTGTTCGAAAAGCGCGCCGCGGAACTGGCGCAGCGCTACCAGGGCCGCATCCACAGTTGGGACGTGGTCAACGAGAGCGCCACCGATTTCAGCCGGGGCCTGATGGTGCCGGGCGATGCGATCTGCAAGAGCAGTTACGGGTTGATGCCGGGTGACTACACGTGGCAGGCGTTCCAGACCGTCGGGCCGCTCTTCCCGAAAACCGTGAAGCTCAACATCAATGACTATCTGAACAAAGAGGCCTATACGCGCCAAGTCAACGATCTGCGCGCGCGCGGCTGCCGGATCGACATCATGGGCACGCAGATGCACCTGTTCAACCCGCAGGACTGCCTGAAACTGGCTGACGGCCAGACCATCGGCATGCCGGTCAACACGCCGCAGCAGATCTGGGACACGATGGCCACGCTGGCCAAGGCCGGCCTGCCGCTGCACTTGAGCGAGATCACCATCACCTCGCCCAACAACGACGCGCGCGGCCAGCAGATCCAGGCGGTGCTCACGCGCAACCTCTACCGCACCTGGTTCAGCGTGGGGCCGATGATGGGCATTACCTGGTGGAACGTGGTGGATGACTGCGGCGCGCCGGGCGAGCCCTCGGTTTCCGGCCTGTTCTCGCGCGACATGGCGCCCAAACCGGCCTTCCATGCCATGAACACGCTGATCAACAACGAATGGAAGACGCGTCTGACGCTCAAGGCCGACGCGAACGGCAAAGTCGCCTTCCGCGGCTTCAAAGGCACGTACCGCGTGAGCTGGAAAGATGCCGCCGGCGCCGGGAAGCAGGCCGAATTCCGGCTCGTGAAAGACGGCGACGGCATTTAAGCGTCCCCGCCGCTTTGTAGCGCCGAGGCGGACGCGCGGTCCAGATAGAGCGCGCATGACGGATGCCGCTGCAGGACCGAGGCCGGGCAGAGCGGCGTGACCGGCCCTTCCACCGCACCTTTAACGGCCTCCGCCTTGCGCGCGTCCGGTACCGTGCAGACGATGTGCCGGCTCTTCATGATCTGCGGGATGGACATCGAGAGCGCCTGTGAGGGCACCTCGTCGAGCGAGGCAAACCAGCCCTCGCCCACCTGCTGGCGGCGGCAGGCCTCGTCCAGCGCCACGACCAGATACGCGGCTTCGGCCTCGAAATCGGCAGGCGGGTCATTGAAGGCGAGATGGCCGTTTTCGCCGATGCCCACACATGCGACATCGATCGGCGCGGCCTCGATCAGCCGCTTCAGCCGGCCGCACTCCGCCGCGAGATCCGCCGCCTCGCCGTCGACCTCGACGAAGGCGCGCAGCGGGGCCGGCAGCGCTCCGGCGAAGCGCTGGCGCAGATAGGCGCGGAAACTGGCGCGGTGCGTGACCGGCAGCCCCACGTACTCATCCAAGTGAAACGCCGTGACCCGCGGCCACGCGATGCCGGGCGCCTGCGTCAGCGCCTGCAGAAACCCGAACTGGCTGGCGCCGGTCGCCACGATCAGCCGGGCCTCGCCGCGCGCGTCCACGGCCTGCCTGAGCGCCGCCGCCGCATCCGCAGCCGCCGCGCGCGCCATCTCCTCAGAATCTTTCGAAACACAAACTGTCATAACGGTACTCCCGCGCATACCTTAGCGCTTCCGCTGGGCGGTCTCAATGGCATCGTTCGAAAAAAACGTGCAAAAAAGGCTTCAGCGCGTCTTTCGGTAGTCACGCATGGTGCAACCGAACCGCCGGCGGAAGAGGGCGCTGACATGGCTCTCGGAATCGAAGCCGCAGGCGTGGACGATCTCGCCGATCTGGCGGTTGGTCTCGCGCAGCAGCGTGCAGACGCGTTCGAGGCGCACGCGCTGGATCTCGTCCAGAATCGTATGGCCCAGCGAGTCGCGGAACCGGATCTCGATGAGGCGGCGCGAGGCCGAAACATGGCGCGCCACATCCGGCACGCTGATGCCCGAGCAGGCGTTGAGGGCGATAAACTCCAGCGCGCGCACCACCATGCCGTCGCCGATCTGCATCGCCTCGGTCGAGCGCCGCGACACGACGCGCAGCGGCCCGTACGTGATGGTCGAACGTTTGCGGCCCGCGCGCCGCATGAGGCCGTCCAGCACCTGCGCGGCCTCGTAGCTGGCTCGCTCGGCATCAAACAGGATGCTCGACATCGGCGGCTGGGTGGTCTCGCAGAGGTCCTCGTCATTGTCCACGCTCAGCACCGCGACCTCGGCCGGCACCGCGATGCCGGCGCGCGCGCAGGCGTCCAGGACCTGCCGCCCGCGATTATCCATCGCCGCCAGCAGAGCCACCGGCTTGGGCAGGTCGCTCAGCCAGGCGCAGAGCCGGCCGCGTTCAAGGCCGGCATCCTCCTGCTCCGCATGCGGAAGGTTCCCGTACAGATGGCAATCAAAACCCGCCTGGCGCACGGCCTCAGCGAATGCGGCACCGCGCGTGACCGACCACTCCAAGCCGTGCACCTCGCCCACGTAGGCGAAGTTCACGAATTTCCGCGCGAGGAAATACTCCGCCGCCATGCGCCCGACGGCGGCGGTGTCGCTTTTGACCACGCTGTGGCGCGCCAGCGGCTGCCCAGGGCGCAACAGCGACGACGGGGGGTCCATCACCACCAGCGGCAGGCGCGCGCCCAAGGCGGCTTTCGCCAGCTCCGGCGTGTAGAGCCGGCCGATGATACCGGTGCACCCCCACTCCTTCATGCGGATGAGCTTCTGCTCGCCCTCGCGTCCCTCGATCAGGTGCAGGCCCCAGGGGCCGTGCCGGTAGGCATACTGAAGGACGCCCCGGCGCATGTCGCGGCAGATCTTCACCGATGTGGGCAGCAGCACCGCCACCTGCGGCATTGTGATGAGTGCGCGCGCCATGGCATCCGGAGTCCGACGGTCAATCGTCCTTGCGCTTGCCCAGGGTCTTGTCAGCCATGAAGAGCGCGCCCTTCGAACCGGCGCTCATCTCGAGCATCCAGATCGCATCCGCGGCACTGGACTCCTCCTCCACCTGCTCGTCGATGAACCAGCGCAGCATGTTCTGGGTGGCATAGTCCTTCTCGGTGATCGCGAGGTCATTAATCTCGCAGATCCAGGCGGTGACCTTCTTCTCGTGGGAGAGCGCCTCTTGGAACATCGCCAGCAGATCTTTCCACTCGGTCTTCGGCGCGGCCAGCGCGGCCAGCTCGACTTTTGCGCCCTGGTCCTGCAGATACGCCGCGAACTTCATCGCATGCTCCTGCTCTTCCTTGAACTGAATGGTGAACCAGTTCGAGGCGCCCTTGAACCCCTTGTCCATCGCGTCATTCGCCATGGCGAGGTAGAGGAAGGCTGAATAAAATTCCCGGTTGATCTGGGCATTGATCGCTTTGGCCATTTTTTTACTGATCATGGTCGTTTCTCCTTTTTCATTGCCTCGCCGGCTGCTGCCTGAGCGGCGCAAACGCTGCAAGTGTCGGTAGAATAGCATGCGTCCCGGGCCTTGTCACGCCAGCATTTTCCGTTCTGCCTTGTGCGTCAAATCAATTGGTGTAATAATAGCAAAAATGAAGGTGCTTTTCCTTTTTATTGATGGCGTCGGGCTGCGCGAGCCCGCAACGGACAATCCGGTACATGCCGGCATCTGTCCGGCCCTCTGCCAGCTCATCGAAAAGCACGCGGTCGCGATTGACGCCTGCCTCGACACCAAAGGGCTGCCGCAGAGCGCCACGGGGCAGACGGCGATGTTTACCGGCGTCAACGCCTCGCAGGTCATGGGACGCCACTGTGAAGGCTTCCCGGGGCCGACCTTGCGCAAGCTGATCGAGGAGGGGAACCTTTTCATGGAGCTTTCGCACAAGGGGCTGCGCTGCCGGTTTGCCGATGCGTATCTGGTGGACAGCGTGGACGACCTGAAGGTCCGCCGCTTCAAGTCTGTCACCACCGTGATGGCCCTGACACAGCCAGAGACCATTTCCATCCAGGATGACCTGCTCGCCAACCTCGCGGTGTCGCACGACATCACGCGCCACAGCCTGCTGGAGAAGGGGTATGCCGTGCCGCCGGCGACGCCCCAGCAGGCCGCCGAGCACCTGCTCCAAGTGGCGCTGGCGCACGATTTCACGCTGTTTGAATTTTTTCAGACCGACCTCGCCGGCCACTCCTGCAACTATGACCACGCCTGCGACACGCTCAAGATGCTTGACCTGTTCCTCGACACGGTGGTCAAGCTGTGCAAGACCACCGGCGTGCTGCTGATCCTGACCAGCGACCACGGCAACATCGAAGAGATGGGCACGCGCGGACACACGCGCAACCTGGTGCCGCTGGTGGCGGTGGGGCCGGGCTCCGACGAGTTCAAGGCCAACGCCGGCAGCCTGACCGACATCACGCCGCGCATCACGCGGCTGATGGTGCCGGGCTACACGCCGCCGGTCCGCTCCGTGCCGACCGTGCCGTGGGCCTGACGCGCGCCCGGGTTCAACCGGCTGACGGAATCGGCAGACGTCCGACTCCGCGCCGCACGAACACGCGCTCCCCCCGCATCCCCGCCCATCGATTACCCGGCGGAGGGCTGCTGGCGCGCAGCCTGGGTCATGGCCAGCCAGAGAATGAACAGCAGCGCCGCGAACGGCACCGCGAAGCCGACAACCTGGTTTTTGTCGGCGAGGTCCACCACCCAGCCCATGACCGGCGGCAGGATGGCCCCGCCCGCAATCGCAGAGATCATCAGGCCGGAGATCTCATTGGCGCGCTCGGGCATCGCGTCGACCGCAATCGAAAAGATCAACGGGAAGATGTTCGCGAAGCCCAGCGCGGCCACCACAATCCCGGCGTACGTCAGGACCTGCACGCCGCTAAAGACGGCTGCGATCCCCGCCAGCGACAGCACGGCGGTCAGCTTCAGGAAGAGCGCCGGCTTGAGCACGCGCAGGATCGCCGCGCCGACGAACCGCCCCACCAGGATCGGCAGGAAGAACAGCGACCAGCTCACCCAGAGGCTGTTCTCGAGATCCAGACCGAAGCGCTCCTTCAAGAGCAGCGGCACCCCCGAGTTAAAGCATACTTCGGCCCCGACATAAAAAAAGATGCCGAGCACCATCGTCAACACGAAGGTGTTCTTGCCGAAGAGCGTGAAACATGAACGCAGCGTCGCCGGCTGGCGCGACTCTTCGCGCTCCACCTTCAGCCGCAACGGCAGGCAGGTGCACAGTGCGATCAGCAGCGCGGCCGCGAAGATCGGATACTGCACCGACCACGACAGCCCCAATGGCTTCGCCACCAGCGGCAGCAGCAGGAAGCCCATCGACGAGCCGACCGCCTTCACCGACTGCGCCAGCGACAGGTTGCTCGCGAACGTGCCCGGCGGCGAGACGTCGCGCATCACCGGATTGCCGCAAACCTGAAGGATCGTCGCGCCCGCACACAGCAGCAGGATGGAGGCCAGCACCACATAGAACTTCGTCAGGTCACCGGCTTCGATCACCACTTGGCGTCCGTACATGCCCGCGGCGATCGGCAACAGCGCGCCGGCCAGGGCGACCGACAGCCCCAGCAGCAACACGAATTTTTTGCCCTTGCGGTCCTGCACCAGACCCATCGGCACCGAGAGCAGGCCGAACATCAGAAAGCCGGTCAGCGGCACCAATTGCGCCGTGAAATTGGACACCTGGAAGGTCTCTTTAACCAACGTCACCAAAGGTCCCACGACATCCCCGAAGCCCATCGCGAGAAAGACCAAAAACACCGGCCATGCACGTTTCATTCGTTTCTCCCAGATTACACGTTACCCGCTGCCGCTGATCGGCCACGAGGATCATCAGTATACAAAAAAACCTCCCGGCGTACACCGGGAGGTTTTTTCATCAGCCGCGTACCGCTTTACACGTCCAGCTTGATGCCGGACTGCCGCAACACGCGTCTGACCGCGTTGAACGGCTTCTGGTCCTTGCCGGCCTTCTGCTCCGCCACGAGGGCCAGATCGCCCAG
>JAQUEX010000340.1 GCA_028684935.1 Kiritimatiellia bacterium
CGTGTTGGTCACGGGAACGGCGGAGCCGGTGTCGGGACAGGAGGCGGAGGCGGAAACCTGCCACCAGTCGCCGGCGGCGTCCTCTTCGTAGGTTTCGAGGGACAGTGAGACCCGGTCGGGACCTTCGCGGTCGATGACGCCGTTGCCGTTCACGTCGAGTGCTGTGCGGGCGGGGACGCCCGCGCTCCCGACTTCGTACTCGTAGAGCGTGTCGGGCTGGCCGGGGCGGGTCGAACGCACAAGGCGGGAAGACGCGCCGGCATAGAAATTGGATGCGGTCAGCCGGCCGCCGCCGAAGGCCGGCGTGGAGACGGAGAGGACGCGGCCGAGGGCGTCGCTGTCGGTGACCGAGTTCGTGACAGGCGGGCAGTCGGAGGACTCGGTGACGACGGTCTCGCGCCGGATGCCGCCGGAGAGGCAGGAGGCCGCGCGGGTCTCACGCGTCCAGACGCCGTCCCATTCGGTGAGGGTGACCGTGCCGCCGCCGCGGATGCGGACGACGGTGTTCGTGACGCCCGCCGCGACCGAGACGTTCGTGACGGCGGACGCGGAGGCGAATTCCGCCGACCGCGTGAGCAGGCCGGACGGGGCGAGGGTCGTCTGGACGCCCGGGGCGGGGTAGCCGCGGCTTGTCGCGAGCGGCGCGGGCGAGGCGGCGCGCGCGCCGCCCTGCAGCCAGGAGCCCTCCCACACGCAGCGGACGGTGTTGGTGGCGCGGCCGAGGCCGTCCGTGAAGGTTTCGGTGACCTCGTACGTGCCGGGGAGGGCTGAAAGGACGGCGGAGGCGGACCAGCAGGGGTCGGCCGGATCGCGCCAGTATTCGGTGACGCCGCCGTCGCGGCCGGTGGCGGCCGTGAGGCGGCAGCCGCAGGAGCCCCCGTAATCGTTGGAGGCCGAGGTGCCGTCGGAATGGCAGGTGACCCGTTCCCGTCCGTCGGCGTCGTGGGCGGAGGCCTCCCAGGACAGCAGGGCGGCGGACTGCCGCGTCAGGAGCCAGGTCTGGCGGAGGTGCGTGAGGCCGCGCGCGGGCTCGGAAACGGTGATTTCCGCGAGGGGCGAGGCGGACGTGGCGGCAACGGTCCTGAGGCAGGTGCCGAGCGGATCCCCGGTGAACGCGCGGGACGCGGGGTCGTACGCGCCGAACGCATAGTCGTGGGTGTTGGTCACGAAGTCGCCGTCGACTTCGAAAAGCGGGAGGTCCCACAGGACGGCGGGCAGATCGGCGCCGGCCTCTGCGCCCGCGAAGGCGACCCGCAGGGTGCGCCGGCAGCCGGAAGGAAGGCCCGGCGCGGACGGGTCCGCGTCCTCAAGGGTTTCGACGGTGAGCGTGGGGTATCCGTATTCGGCGTCCTCGCCGCGCGCATACACGTACCGGGTGCGGGACACGGGAACGGGCTCAAAGGTGTCGGCGTAAACGGCGAAGACCGACTTCTCGCGGGGCTTGTCGCGGTCGGCGGGATGGCAGGAGTCCCCCGCCGCAGGATCCGGAGTGTAGCCGTAGAGGGTGGCGAGGCATTGGAAGCCGGCCCCGTAGGCCAGCGCGGCAAGGTCCGACGGCTCGATCGAGGCGATGTGTCCGGGGGGAGAGCCGTCAAGCGGACCGGCGGTCAGAGAGGGACGGCCCAGATCGTCGACAAAGGTGTACTGCCAGTCGGCCCCGTTGCCGGTGCGGAGTTTGGGCTTCCCGGTCCGGCGGCTGTTCGCAGGATCCTCCCAGTAGGAGAAGAGGGTTTCGGAGAAGCCGGAGGGGCCGCTTTCGCTGCGGCGGGTGACGCGCGCCCGGCCGCCGAAAAGCCGGCGCTCCGTCACGGTCTCGGAAAGGACCGCGCCGCCGTCGGCCTCCGTCACCAGGCGCACCTCCTGCTTGACGTCGTCAGGAAGGGTCTGCGAGACAAGGGTCTCCTTGATGCCGGCCAGGTTGTCGGTCCGGGTCCATGAACCGGAGTCGGCAAAATACGCGTAGGTCACGTCGCCGTCCCCCGAGCCGCTCTCCCTGACGACGCGGATCTTTTCCGCGGACGGCTGAGAGAAGGTCCATCGGGACCGCAGCGTCTGCGAGCCCGCCTCATAGACGCTGAGGCAGACGCCGGTGCCGGGCACCGTCTCGACGGCGGCGTTGCGCTCGTGCGCGGCGACCGTGAAGCCCTGGGCCGTGGCGTTCGTGACGACGCCGGGCGCGGCCAGGACCCGGAAGAGCGCGGGGGTCAGGGGCTGCGGCGCGTCGAGTGAGATCCAGACGGCTCCGGCGGGCGTGCCGTTCGGCGTGGCGCCGAGCGACGCGCGGAACGTGAACGAGCCGAGGCTGTCGCAACTGCAGAGCGGGTCGCAGTCGCCTTCGCACCGGTCGCCGCACGGGTCGCGCGCTTCGTCCCCGGCGTGGATGAGGCCGGGGTCGTCAGGGTCAGGCTCAGGGTCGCACCAGTCCCAGACGGTCGAGCAGCCGACGCCGATGCAGACCTGCGCCTCATCCGCCTCGCAGGGCGCGCAATAATAGCAGGGCGCGCCTGTTCCGAGAGGCGCGATCCCGCCCCCGGGCGATGCCTGCCCGACAGAGGGCGCCGGGAGGGGCGCAGACGCGCCGATGACGCCGTCGATGCTGACCGTCAGCAGGTCGGACGGCAGATCGTACCCCTCGACACCCGTCGTCACCTCGATCGAGCCGCGGCTCTCCCCGGCGGCCGCGAACGTGTCGCGCCACGCTTTTTTCTGGCTGCCGGTGGCGAGCGGCCAACTTGGTTTGAAGGGGTCCGGGGGATCGTCCGGAACACCCGGCCCCGTGCGCGTGACCTCGGGCTTGATGAAGACAAGGCGGGTGGGTGCACTCGCATCGGGAACGTTGATTGTCGAGACGCAGGCACAGGAAGGGATCGACACGGAGCCCCGCCCGTAGGCATCCATCTGCAAAAACAAGACAAGCCCGGGTGCAAAAGACATGTGAGGGTTGTTCAGTTCTGCCAGTTCACCCGCAGGGAGGGGGAGGTTGTATGGATAGCCGTAACAACCGTTTACCCACGGATATTTGGAAAGGTCCAACTCGTAGTATAAATCCGCCTTGTCATCCGCCACCGTGACGATGTGCCGCACGCCCCCCGCAGGGGTCTCTATCACCGGGTAAGGCGACGGATAGGACGAGAGGACGTTGACTTTCGGCGACCAGCGCAGGAGATAGACCGCCGCGAACTCGATGCGGCCCCAACCTCCATCGGACGGGACGGCGAGCGTGACGGTCACCGTCGCGTTCGTTTCGCCGTTCCCGAACGGCACGTGGAAAGGCTCTTGCGTTCCGTCCGAATCGCCCGCCCAAAGAGGAACCCCGTCCACCGCGTATGAAACGTATCCGCACATGGAGAAATTTCCCCACCCGTCCGGGGCGCCGGA
>JAQUEX010000341.1 GCA_028684935.1 Kiritimatiellia bacterium
GCGCTGGTCGCGGCGCTGGTGCGGCCGCGGATCGCGCGCAGCCAGTCGGTGACGTGGTTGTCGCTGACATGCAGCCGCACGGCGTTCGCATCCAGCGGCGCGCTGAGCAGCTTCGAGTCACTCGCGTCGAGCGCTTTGAGGGTTGTGGCGGGCATCGCGGGATCGCTGGCCGTGACGCGCGCGGCGCCGCGGCTGACGAAGATCCAGCCTTCGTCGCCGATGAAACGCACGCCGTTCGGATAGCGGTAGCAGACGCTGACCTTGATGTCGCCAGGGTAGGTATAGAGCAGGTCGAACTCGCGGTGCGCGTTCCAGAGGCCCTGGTCCATCCACTGGCAGGTGCCCGACACCGCCAGCGGGCCACGGTCTTCGGTACCCAGGCCCCATTGCACGATGTCCAGGTGGTGCGCGCCCCAGTTGGTGATCATGCCCCAGCCGTATGGCTCCATCTGGATCCAGCCGGGGCGATCAGCGATTTTCGCGGTGTCCTGATTGTGGACGCGGTCTTCGGTGTAGTAGGCGAAGGGAGTCGGTCCAAGCCACGTGTCGTAATCCAGGTTCGCGGGGACCGGCATTTCTTCCTTACGGCCGCCGTCCCTGTCCTTGCCGAAGCCCACCTCGACGCGCGTGACGCGTCCGATGCGGCCGTTGCGCACCAGTTCGCAGCCGGTGCGAAACTGCGCGCTGGAGCGCTGCTGCGAACCGACTTGCAGGACCAAGCCGTTGCGGCGCACGACCTCGGCCAGGATGCGGCCCTCGTGAATCGTTTGCGAAAACGGTTTTTGCAGCCAGATGTCCTTGCCGGCCAGCGCGCATTCGAGGGCGCAGAGCGCATGCCAATGATCGGGCACGCAGATCATCACCGCATCGATGGCTGCGTCGCGCAGCATGTCACGGTAGGACGCGAAGGTCTTGACCGGTGCAGCGGGGGCTTTGCCGCGTGCATAGGCAGACTCGACGTTCTGACGCGCGAAGGCGAGTCGCTTGGCATCCAGATCGCAGAGCGCGACGATGCGCGCCTGGTCCGGCACCTTCAGAATGCCGGGAATCTCCATGCTGGAGGAGATGCGCCCGCAGCCAATGACGCCGATTTGGATGATGCGGCTGGGGGCCGCCTGGCCCAGGACGCGCGCCGGAATGAGGGCGGGCATGGCGACCGTTGCGCCGGCGAGGCTGCCGGCCTGAAGGAATCCTCGGCGTGTGAAAGGTGTCATAGGCACTCCGTTTATGCGTTTTCGTTCATCGACCATCGCAGCCCTTGAATCAGATGGGTGCGGAAAGTCGGGTCCTGATAATGCGTTTTCAAATGTCCAAGGGCGGTATAGAAGACACGTCCGGCACCATGGCGGCGGCACCAGGCAAGCGGGAATCGGCCGTTGCTGAAGCTGTCGAGCCGTTTGTCACGCGGTTTTTTCTGGAGGCTGGCGGTCTCGATCTCCAAAAGGACATGGATGTCCGGCGTGCAGTCGCAGACATAGGCTTCATCGGTCCACGCCCAAGTCGCGCCCAGATGTGCGGTGGCCGGATGGCGGCGGTCGTTGACTCGCATGGTAAACGGTTGAAGCGGCGGGTGCCACAGGAAGCGTCCGCCCAGCAAACGCCGAAACGCTTCGGACTTGCGCTCGGATCCTGTGGCGGAGTGCAGCCCCATAAACGCCCCGCCGCGGTAGACGTAATCGAGCAGCGCGCCGCGCTGGGCGTCTGTGGCGAACGCCGCGTTGTTGCTGTTGGCGAAGAGGATCGCCTTCAACCCCTTGAGACGAGCCTCGGTGAACAACGCGGGGTCATCCGAAGCCTCGGCCTTCAGACCGTGCGCCGCGCACAGCTCACGCAGAACGGCCACGCTGACCGCGATGTTGTCGTGTACGAAACCCTTGCCGTCAGGCGTGTGGTTCCGTGTGTAGATCAGAACGTCCATGTCAGAGCTCCATGCCGGCGCGGGCCAGCGCGCGTCGTACGCCATAAGGCGCGCGCTCGGGACGCGACAGCGTGGCGTTGGCGTCGTCGTCCCCGACAAACCGCTCGGCCGCAGGATCCCAGGACAGCGGACGATTGAGGTTCATCGCGGTGTAGGCCAGAATGCAGGCTGTCGTGGTCCGGTGGGCCGCTTCCGGCAGCACGTGGGTGGGCGTGCGCGTGCGGATTCCTTCCAGCCAGATGCGGTGGTGGTTCGAGGGGTTGCGCGCCAGCGGGCGCTCCACCTCACCTTCGATCAGTTCCTTGCGGCTGGCCTCGAGTGGCCGCCAGCGTCCGTGCTTGCCGCCCGCGCCCGGGTCGTTCGACATGGTCTTGACCGAACCGCGCCCGCAGAAGATCCAGCCGTTCTCGCCGACGAAACGCACGCCGTTGGGGTATAGGCTCTCGTCCGCGACGTGCAGCAGTGTGCCGTTCGCGTACTCCATCCGGACATCCAGCTTGCCGTGCGCGTCCCACAGCCGTCGTTTAGGAAATTCCGCGCGGCCTCGCACCTTCACCGGTCCGGACGTCTCCATGCCGAGCGCCCACTGTGCGATGTCGATATGGTGCGCGCCCCAGTTGGCGATCATACCCATGCTGTAAGCCTGCATTACCATCCAGCCGGGCCGTCCGAAATTCGCCTCGCCGTCCTTGCCCTGCGGGTGCGTGCGCAATTCGCTGTAGAGTTCCGCCGGCGTGTAGCCCAGCCATTTGTCGTAGTCCAGGGTGTCGGGCACCGGCTGGACCAGCGGCAGATCGTCCGGTTCCGGCGGATCTTGCGGCAGGCCGACCTCGATACGTTTCACCGCGCCCAAGCGTCCGTTACGCACATATTCAGCCGCCTTGCGGAACTGTGCGCCGAAGGTGCTTTTGCCTTCGGAACGCTGTTGCGTACCGATATGGAAAATTCGCCCGGTCCGCTGCATGACCGCTGCGATGGCCCTGCTCTCATACACCGTCATGGCCAGCGGCTTCTGGACGTACACATCCTTGCCGGCCAGTGCGGCGTCCACGCACTGCTGCGCATGCCAGAAGTCAGGTGTGCAGATCATCACGGCGTCCACCGAGCGGTCGGCCAACAGCTCGTGGTAATCTTGATACAGGGCCAGCTCAGGCAGGTCGCCGTCAAACAGTTTCAAGGTCTTATTCCGGGTAGTCGCCATGCGCTGACGGTCGCAATCGGAGAGCGCCACCACGGTCGCCAAATCCTGATTGTGCCAGACCCCGGGAATGTCCATGCCGCCTGCGATGCGTCCGCACCCGATGATGCCGACCTGGATTTTTTTGGATGGCGCGTGCTGCCCCAGCACGCGCGCCGGAATGATCGTCGGGAAAGCCAGCGCCCCGGCCGCCGCGCTCCCTTTCAAAAATCTGCGCCTTGAAAACTCGATCTGCCGCATACATCCCCCGTGAACCGTCTC
>JAQUEX010000342.1 GCA_028684935.1 Kiritimatiellia bacterium
TAATCCTAATCCGCTAACCGCCGGTCGTCGGTCTCATATTCGGCCCGTTCCTCATGGATACGATCAGCGGACGTGCTGCGGATCAAGCCCACCAGCATCGAGACAATACGTACCGGTATCTCTTTCCACAGTGTAATAGCTCGTGCGTGCCACATTCAAGATTATGATTACGAGCAAGATTACGATTACGAATCACGGACCCCAACAGAACTGCCATGCGCCCCGCTCTTGCACGTTGCTCCTAATGGGCGCTTGCGCTTCGTATGTATCTGGGATAATGAGCAACTTTATTACTCACCGGAGGGGGGGAAATGAGAATGATGATGGCCGCGCTGATGTGCGCGGCGGCCGCCTGTGCACAAGCGGCCACAACGATGGAGCTTGTCACGGAGGGTGACGTCACGCGCTACGTGGTCACTGTTCCGGACAGTGAGACCTACACGCTGACCGAGAGCGACGCGGCGTCGTTCGGCACCACCGACATCCTCAAGACGGGCGGCGGAACGCTCGTCGCCGGTGCCGCGATGACGAATTACGTGGGCGACATCTTCATCACGAACGGTGTCTACAGGGCTGACGCAGCGGGCGCGTGCGGACCCAACGCCGGCAAGGTCGTGGTCTCCGGTACGGGCACGCTCATGAACGGCATCGCTTCCGGCAATGACTGGTCCAGTAGCGGCGGCTACCCGTCCCTCGGAGTTGTTGAGAAGGTCTATCTCGAAGGGACCGGTTACAACGGTCAGGGCGCGCTCTTCAACGATCAGGTGAACTGCCAGAACTTCGCGCATTACGTTTACATGACGGACGATGCTTTGATAGCCACTCACGGTTATTCACTCCAGTTCCGCTATGCGGTTTTTGACATGAACGACCACACGCTCACGCTGAAGAGCACCTGGGGCGGGTTTATCGCCTTCACCGCGAGTTCGAATCTGCTGCTTCACGAGGGCGACATCGAGGTGATCAACGCCGGCGACACCCGGGTTGGCGCCAGCGTCGGACGCCTGCATTTCGAGGGCAATTACGCCGCCGCCTCGTCAACCAATACGATCACGATCCACAACGGTCAGACCGTCTCCTTTCGCGCGTTAAGCGCCCATAAACACAACTTCGTGATGAAAGAGGCCTCGGTTCTCCAGAGCGATTTATATGGCATTTACTTTGGGAAGACCTCCGCGACGAACAACATCGTCGGCACCGTCACCCTCGAGGGCACGGTCACGAACATTTTACCGGTGAACACGGGCGTGACGCTTGAGGGGCAGGTCAAGGGCGATGGCGGGTTTGTCTCCGGCACCTTCAACACCGCCAATCTGGGCGGTTGGCTGCAGCTCGCGTGTCCCACGAACGCCTTCGCCGGCGGCATTGATTTCGCAGGCCGGGCCGGCCTTGGGGAGCTTGGCGTGACCGGCGGCGTTTCGCTCATCGCGAACGGTGCCGTCCCTTCCAACGGCGCCCCGTTCAAGATCAAGAACGCCGCGCTCCATCTCTACCATTCGAACACCTACTCGGCCAACACGTACGATCTTCCGGATCTGGTCGTCGATGGGCGCGCCACCATCACGAACGCGACCAGCCGTCTGAACGCGAGCACGGTGAGAGCGTCACCTGTAACTTCGTCTCTTCCATCGCCCGCGACATCTCGGTCCGCATTGGCAACACGTTTGTCGTGCAGTGGAACGACGATTACAATCGTCTGACTAATACCAAGGTCGATTACAACCGTCTCTATGTCGGTCCGCAAGTTACGCTGACCGCCGGCTGGCACACGTTCTACGTCTACATGGGTAATTACTGGAATGCCACGGCTGGTGCGCTGCCCAACACCGGCCTCGGCTGGGTGGCGAACTTCGGTGCGGGTGTGGACTGGCAGGGGCGTTGCGCGACGAACAGCGCGAACTACGTGAAGTTCCTCGATCCGGGCGACGGCTCGTTCCTGCGCCCGTGCATGACGAAGGCGGAGCTTGATACGGCGCTGTACCGTCCGACCTTCGCGGGCCCCGTGGCGTTCGGTCCAGGCGCGGTCCTCGACATCAACGACACCGCGCCGTATGTGCCGGTCGTCTTTCCGTCCCTCACCGGCGTGCCCACGATCACGGACGGCGCGGTGAGCGTCGCCTCCTCCACATGGACCCTCCGGTAGTTCAATGCCCGGCAGCGTCACGCCTTGAACAGAGCGATCAGGTCGTTGGCGGTGAGGCGCGTGTCGGCGGTGTCGTCGAGAATGGCTTCGGCCAGCGCGAGTTTTTTTGCGTGCAGGGCGACGACGCGCTCTTCGACGGTGTCGGTCGTGACTAGGCGGTAGACCGTGACGGGGTTGCGCTGGCCGATGCGGTGGGCGCGGTCGGCGGCCTGTGTCTCCACGGCGGGGTTCCACCACGGGTCGAGCAGCACCACGTAGTTCGCGGCCGTCAGGTTCAGGCCCGTGCCGCCGGCCTTGAGGCTGATGAGAAACAGGTCGCCCTCGCCGCGCTGGAAACGCGAGACGGCGTCGGCGCGTTCGCCGACCGGGGTCGAGCCGTCGAGATACTGGCAGGTGATCCCGGCGGCGTCGAGTCGTTTGCGGATGATCGAAAGGAAATCCACATACTGGCTGAAGACCAGCGCGCGGTGGCCGTTGGCGTGAAGGTCCTGCACCAGTTCCAGCAGCGCCTCGACTTTTTGTCCGGGCATGGCGCAGCCGGGCATGACCAGCGACGGGTGGCAACAGGCGCGGCGCAGTTTGGTCAGATGCGCGAGAATGGCGATGCGGTTATTCTCGCCGTCGGCACCTTCCAGCGCGGCGAGCGCCTCGCGTCGGCAGCTTTCGTACAGCGCGCGCTCGTCATCGTCGAGCGTGACGGTCAGCGTGATCTCGGTCTTCGGCGGCAGATCGTCGAGCACGGCCGATTTCAGCCGGCGCAGGATGAACGGTGCCGTCATCCGTTTCAGCAGAGGGCCGACCGTACCGTCGGCGTTGCAGAAGCGGCGTTCGAACTGGCCGTGCGTGCCGCCCAGCAGCCCGGGGTTGAGGAAGTCGAAAAGGCTCCAGAGTTCGGTGAGGTTGTTTTCGACCGGTGTGCCGGTCGCGATCACGCGGGATCGGCTGCGGAAGCGCTTGACGATTTTGGTGCGTTTCGCGAGGTGGTTCTTGACGGCCTGCGCCTCGTCCAGCACGGCGATGTTCCACTCGCGGCCGGCCAACAGGTCCGCCTCGAACGGCAGGAGCCCGTAGCTGCAGACGATGACGTCGAAGGGTGCCGCTTCGGCGACGAGGCGGCTGCGGTCTTCTGCATCAGAAAGGTGAGCGAAGCGCAACGCGGGCGCGAAGCGCGCGGCCTCGTCGGCCCAATTGCGGACGACGGACGTGGGGGCGATGACCAGCGAGGGGCCGTC
>JAQUEX010000343.1 GCA_028684935.1 Kiritimatiellia bacterium
CCCAGCCGTCGGAAGGCAGGAGCGACTGGAAGGTCGCTTCGATCTCGAAGTTTTGGGAGGTTTCCTGATAGACGAAGTGCAGGCCGTCGGACGCTCCCCAGATATCCGCGCCGGCGCCTGTGACGGTGCAGGCGAACGCCTCGGGCGTACCGCCCAGCACGGCATGGCCGGGCCTGGCGGTGTTGATGTCAATGTTGCGCCACGGCCCGAAGGTGGCCGGACCTTCCGGCGCCACCGCGAGCGGTGTGCCGTCTGCGGCAAGCGGATAGAGCTGCGCGGCCGGGATCGTGACGTACTGTCCGTCCAGCCCGTAGCCGTGTTTCCACCACATGCGGAAGTAGCCGCCTCCCGAGCCCTGCTGGAAGTACACATGGATCGGCACGCGCTGTCCGGCTTCCAGCCAGACCGGGACTGAGGTCTGCGCGGCAGAGGTGTATCCCCAGTAGTAAATGACCCGTTTGCCGGCGACCCAAACGGCGATGGCGTCGTCGGTCTGCGTGCGGAACCAGTGGTATCCGGTGTACTGCGGCTCGACCCAGCCGGCCCATGTGCATGCGAAGTAGTCGGGGCCGATCTGAACGCCGTCGTCCGATTCGGCGGCCGTCACGATCGGGGTCGAGGTGCCCTTTTCCCATGTGTTCAGATTGCGCACCATCGTGTGAACAGGCAGGTTGGTCGCGTAATAAGAACCGGTGTCCGGGTTGCGGTGAAAGGCCGCGAAAAGCCCGGTGCCGCTGCCGGTCACCGAGCCGTCGCTGATGCCGTAGGGCACGCTGACGGCAAACAGGCTGTTGGAGCCGCCGCCGGCGAGTGCCCCGAGGTCATACGCGGTGTCCAGCTTGTAGAAGACCAGCGTGTTGGTCACGGGGAGGGGGTCGGTGTAAGTGAACTCGGGCGACGTCAGGGCGGCGATCTGGGAGAATCCTTCGTCGGGCCGGTCGGAGCGCGAGAGGGTATAGCTGCCCACGTTGCCGCTCAGGGCGTCGGACCAGTAATAGGCCGCGTTGGGCAGCGCGTCATTCTCCTGCCGCACCTGCATCGGGGGCTTGCTGGAGGTGGAGACCGTGGCTTCGTGGTTGGCGATGTTCACGTTGAAGGCGCCACTTTGCGGATAGGCGAAGGTCACGGTGTCGAACACGCCGGTCGCGGTGTGCGCCCGGTCGCCGGAGAAGGCGGTCATGCCGGCGTAAAGGGTTCCCGTGAACGTCGTGCCGATGTTGGTCACCCCGACCCATCCGCCTGAAGTGGACGTGCGGTAGTAGGCGGTTACGTTGGTGCCGCGCCGCGCCAGCCGCAACTCCACAGGGAACTCGGGCAGCGCGAAGGTTTCGGTGGCGGGCGCGGTGCCGGTCGCGGCACGGTAAGCGAGCCCCAGCGCGCGCTCGCTGCCGCCGGTGCCGGTCGCTTGCACGACCAAGGCGAGGCCGGCCGCGTCGTCGGCCGTGGCCGCAGAGCGGAGTGCGAGGCCCGCGCTCATGCCCGGCTGGGCCGGCCCCGTGAGGGAGGTGACGCGAGCGACCACGTCGAAATCTGCGGCGGCCGACTGCCAGACGAAGTGCGCGTCATCGCGGCCGGTGGCGGGGTCGATGCCCAGCCCGCCCGAAGCGACCGTGAACGCATACGCGGCGCTGTCGTAGATCGCATTGCCGAAACGCGGGCTGTCGCCGACGTCGCGGTGCTGCCACGGCCACGGGAACGGCTCTAAACGGAGGTTGGGAACCGGCACAATGTCGGATGTGCCCTTGAACCATTTGAGTTGTGCGATCTCCCCTCCGCCGCCTTCCGTGTGCTCCACGCGGATGGGGTAGCTGCGCCCCGCCTCAAGCCAAACCGGCGCGGTGTGAATGTCCAGACCGTTCAGCCAGGCTATCTGCGCGCTCAACTGGACGCCGTCCAGCGTCAGGTAAAACATGTCGTCGGCTCTCTGGACCAGCCCATAGCAACCGGACTCTTCGACGATCAGGTTGCCTGCGAACAACGACTTGAAGTTGTCGAGCACGCCAAGCCCGTTCGCCGTGTTGGGCGGATAGACCGCATAGCCCAGATTGTTCCAACTGTCAAAGATGTTAGGCTCCACGCGCGCGGAAGCAAGGGTGAGGGGCGAGGTCGGCTTGTAGTACTCCGCATAGATGCCTTTGAGCGCGGCCGGCGAGGGATTGCCGGACACCGCGGGGCGCCGCGCGGGCATGCTGGTGCCGACCAGCACGGTGTTGGTCACGTCGCCTTCGTCCACCCGCGCGTGAACCCTGTAGCGGTAGGCGGTGCCGAGGGCTGCGGTGGCGTCGTCAAATGCCGTCACGCCGGCTGCGGTCTCGCCGAGCGCGGCGTAGCCCCACGCGGGCCCCTCCGCGCGGCTCACGTTGTAGCCGATGACGGTGCCGTTCGTAATGGCGGGGTCGCCGATCCACTGGGCCGTGAGGCCGCCGGCCGCATTGGTCGCGGCATTCACCAGATGACGCGCGACCACACTGCCGAAGTCGCAGGTGAGCAGCGAGGGGCCGCCGGTCTGTTGGGCCCAGCGTGAAACGAAGACGCCCACGTTCATCGCGCCGTAAAAAGGCTGGGTCTGGCTGCCGAAAAAAATCCATTCGTCATACGCCGGCGCGTTGGTGCTGCCCCACGCCGAATAGGTGTCGCCCTGGCGCACCAGGCGCAGCCGCGCCGTCTCGTTCGTGGCGAAGGAAAAATAGGAGAGTGCGCTCCATCTCTCAGTGTTCGCATCATGCGTTTTGCGCAAGGAGACTTCGGTACGCGTGCCGGTCGCGTCCGTGCCTTTGTTTCGGCAGAGCACAATGTTGACCGCGTTGTTCAGCAGCGCGCCGCGCATCATCAAACCCTGGCGCGCCCATTCGCCGAACAGGGCGTCGCGCGGGATCGGCGGGAGGGTGGCCATGATCTCGCAGTCGCCGGCAAGCGGTACAAAGACGTATCTCCCGGTGTCGGATTTGCCCCAGATGTCCGTGCCCGCCCCGTTGACGGTGATCGTCAAATCGCCGCCGCTCTCGGAGTAAGACGAGCTGCCTTCCGTCGAATCGCCGAACGCTTTGTCGGCCCATCCGGCCGGGGCAGCCGCTCTTGCAGCGGTCGCCAGAACCACACTGAAACCCACCATCCAAGCCGTCATGTTCGCGCACATGCTCCACCTCCGGATAATGTTCATAAACTGAGTATGGAAGGAACATAGTCCCCGTACGCGGGAATGTCAATGACAAATCTGAGGCGGGGCGCATGGCGGGCGCATGGCAGTTCTGTTGGTGGATACCCTGCTTATTCGTAATCTTAATCGTAATCTTAATCGTAATCCTAATCGTAATCCTAATCCGCTAACCGCCGGTCGTCGGTCTCATATTCGGCCCGTTC
>JAQUEX010000344.1 GCA_028684935.1 Kiritimatiellia bacterium
GTCATGCTGGCCCTCACGTTCGCGCTGGTGCTCGCCAGTCGCGCCTTCCAGAATCTCAGACAACCCAAAGCGCCCAACGGGCGTAAACACGGAGCCCTCGTATGAACACATCCCGCCTCATCGCCCTCCTCGGTCTCAGCGCCGCCCTGTTTGCCGGGTGCGGGCCTAAGCGCCCGACCCTCCATCTCTACACCTGGTCGGACTATCTGGACCCCGAGCTGGTCGCCGCCTTTGAGCAGGCGCACGGCTGCCGCGTCAAGGTCGACACCTTCGACTCGAACGAAACCATGTACGCCAAGGTGCTGGCCGGCAGCGGCGGCTACGACGTCATCTTCCCCAGCTCCTACCAGATCAGCCTGATGGCGCAGAACAACATGCTCCGCCCGCTCGATAAAGCCAAGCTGCCCAACGTCACGGCGAACTTCGATCCCGCCTACACCGGCGTGATCCTGAATCCCGATATGACCTACAACGTGCCTTACGCCGTGACCTTCACCGGCCTCGCCTATCGCAAGGATAAGACCGGCGGCGCGGCGGTCGACTCCTGGGCCAGTCTCGACAACCCCGTCTTCAAGGGCCGCATCTCGCTGCTCAACGACTTTCGCGAGACCCTCGGCGCGGCCCTCAAGTCGCTCGGTTTCAGCCTCAACTCGACCGATCCCGCCGAGCTGAAGCAGGCCTGCGCGGTGGTGCTGCGCTGGAAAAAGAACATCGCCAAGTTTGACAACGAGCAGTACAAGACCGGTATCGCCAGCGGCGAGTTCCTGCTGGGCCACGGCTACAGCGGCGACATCGCGCAGGTCATGCTGGAGGACGCCGCAAACATCGGTTTCGCCTTTCCGAAGGAGGGCTTCACCGCCGCCTGCGACGAGATGGTCATCCCGGCGAGCGCGCGCGAGGTCGAGCTGGCGCACGCCTTCATCAACTTTCTGTACGAGCCGGACAACGCCTGCAAGAACATCCAGTACATCTGCGCGCCGATGCCCAACAAGGCGGCGCTCGCCAAGCTGCCGGCGGAGTACCGCGACAATCCTGCCATCCTGCCGCCCGCCGAGGTGATGGGCAAGGCCGAGGTGCTGAGAGATCTGGGTGCCGCCAACAAGCTCTATTCCGAGGCCTGGGACACCGTCAAGGCGACGGAGTGAGGGGAACGCCGAACGCCGAACGAAGAACGAGTGAGGCCGGGGAGGGGATCATGCACCTGATTGAATTTGTGCCGCCGGTGCCGCACCGCCTCTGGGCGCTCTGCCGCCAGATGGGCATCACCGACGTGGTGGTCAAGGCCGCGCCTGAACTGACCGGCCGGCCGCCGCCGTGGCAGCGCGACGCGCTCGCCGCTGTGGTCGCGGACCTCGCCGCGGCCGGCCTGCGCGTCGTGGCGCTGGAGGGCGATCCCTTCGATCTTTCCGCCGTCAAGCTCGGCCTGCCCGGCCGCGACGAGGCGCTGGAGCATTACCGCCTGCTGCTGGGCAACATGGCCGAGCTGGGCATCGGCCTGCTCTGCTACAACTTCATGGCCGGCACCGGCTGGCACCGTACCGGCGAACGTCCTGGCCGCGGCGGCGCGCGCGCCACCTATTTCAGTCTGGCGGAGACGCCGCGCGTGATGGACGGTCCGCTGCTGGAGACGGAGCAGGTGTGGGACAACTACGCCTCTTTCATCCGGGCGGTGATGCCCGAGGCCGAGCGGCTGGGCCTGCGCATGGGGCTGCACCCGGATGATCCGCCGCTGCCGTCGCTGGGCGGTATGGCGCGCGTGTTCGGCTCGCTGGAGGCGTTCGACCGCGCCTACGCGCTGGCGCCCTGCCGCGCCAACGGCGTGACCTTCTGCCAGGCCAACTTCAAATTGATGGGGGTGGACCTCGACGCGGCGGCGCGTCACTTCGGGTCGCGCATCGCCTTCGTGCATGTGCGCGACGTGCGCGGCACAGCCGAAGAGTTTGTCGAGCTGTTTCACGACGAGGGCGAGACCGACCCGCTCGCGCTCTTCCGCACCTACCGGGAACTGGGATTGGCTGACGTGCCCTGCCGCTGCGACCACGTGCCGGCCATGGAGGGGGAGGGGGACGAGCCGGGATTCGTGCCGGGCTACGGCACGCTCGGCCGGCTCTTTGCCAACGGTTATCTCAAGGCGCTGCTCACGGCGGCCGGCCGCGCGCGCCCGGCGTAAAGCGCGCGGCAGAAGCTTCGCGCGCCGCGTGTCCGCACCCGATGGCTACAGGCCCAGCTCGTTCTGGCGCGAGGCGGGCTTGAGGCCGAGGCGCGCGTAGCAGGCCGGGGTGGCGAGGCGCCCTTTGGGCGTACGTTCCAGATAGCCCTCCTGGATCAGGAACGGTTCGTACACCTCCTCGATCGTGTCGGGCTCCTCGCCGACCGACACCGCGATGGTGTTGAGCCCGACCGGTCCGCCGTTGAATTTCAGCACCAGCGTCTCCAGGATGCGCAAGTCCATCTCATCCAAGCCGCGCGGGTCGATCTCCAGCAGGGCGAGCGCCTCGGCCGCGACCGGCCGCGTGATGCGGTTGCCGGCGCGCACCTGGGCGAAGTCGCGCACGCGCCGCAGCAGGTTGTTGGCGATGCGCGGCGTGCCGCGGGCGCGGGAGGCGATTTCGCGCGCGCCCTCCGGCTCCACCTGCACCTCCAGCTTGGCGGCCGAGCGCTCGATGATCGTGGTCAGTTCGTCCGCATGGTAGTAGTCCAGCCGGTTGGCGATGCCGAAGCGCGAGCGCAGCGGGGCGGAGATCAGGCCGCTGCGCGTGGTGGCGCCCACCAGGGTGAAGCGCGGCAGCTCCAGACGCACCGACCGGGCGTTGGGGCCCTGGTCGATCATGATGTCGATCACAAAGTCCTCCATCGCCGAGTAGAGGTACTCCTCGACCGTGCGCTGCATGCGGTGGATCTCGTCGATGAAGATGATGCTGCCGGGCTCGGCGCTGGTGAGCAGGCCCGCGAGGTCGCCGGGCTTGTCGATGACCGGCCCCGACGTGGTCTTGACCGCGACGCCCATGGCCTCGCCGAGGATAAAGGCCAGGGTGGTCTTGCCGAGTCCGGGCGGTCCCGAGAGCAGCACGTGGTCGAGCGCCTCGCCGCGCTGGCGCGCGGCCTCGACGGCGAGCAGCAGACGGTCGCGGACCTTCTGCTGGCCGACGAAATCGTCGAACCGGGTGGGCCGCAGCCGGTTGTCGAACGACGCATTGCGCTGGTTGAACTCCTCTGAGGGGCGTGTCTGCATGGCCGGATATCATGGCAGAAAAAAGAGGGTGAGGGAAGGTCGGAAGTTTGGACGTTCCGGTCGCGGGCGCATGGCAGTTCTGTTGGTGGATACCCTGCTTATTCGTAATCTTAATCGTAATCCTAATC
>JAQUEX010000073.1 GCA_028684935.1 Kiritimatiellia bacterium
CGCCCGGCTCGTCCGGGAAAAGCGAGACGCGGCAGACGCCGCTCTCCACGTCGTGCCAGGAGGTCGGCGTGAAGCCGTCGCTGTCGATGATCTCAAACAGCGCACCTGCCGTCTCGGGCGGCAGTGTCGCGGTGACGCAATAAACAGAGTCGTTTGAATGTTTCATGGTTGTTGTAAGAAAATGAAGCCGGTTTCACGTACGGAGTGAGTTCGAGACTCTGCCGGGCAATGTCAGTTCTCACACTCAGGGTTGTCGGCGTTCCACTCTCACGCGGAAGAACCTGCTGGCTGCATTGGTCGGCCCCCACACTGAATCTCGCAGATCGGCCATCCCGTCGATGGTGTAGGCGCAGTCTGGCGTGAGGTCGGGCAACCAATGGACGTTGCGCCCGGCATCTATCGTGACGCTGAAGACGGACGTATCGTTTGTCGGATCAGTGCCCGCGACATATTCCGCCCAAGTGGCCATGCCGTCTCGGTCTGGATCTCCCCACGCGGCACTTTCAAAATCGCCGTTTGTCACCAGGCCCGCGTACCCGGACAGCCAGGCATAAGGCACGGGAACAGACGTGTGCCGGGTGGTCAAGCCACTGCCTTCAAGAAGTCGGATCGGGCGACCCAGCCAGGTCGCGTTGCCGGCTTCGACAGGCCCGTTTGCGACGTGCGGATTCCAACCGGCGGCGTGGACGGAGGGAATATAATAGGTAGCTGACCAGCCAAAGACGCTTCCGCAGACGGGCGGAAATTCTCCGAGAAAGATCATCGATTCGACATTTCCCAGTTGCAACGCCCATACTCCGATGTTGGTGACACTACCGGAGACAACCAAGGGGCCGTCGAGGGATTCGGAATAAGAGAATGCTTGGGCTCCAATGCTGGTGACCGTGTTGGGAATAATGAGGAGTCCCGACAATTTCTGACACATGTAAAACGCATCGTCGGCAATACTGGAAATGACGTAGCCGCCCGCCACAGGCGCCGAAAGCGGGAGCAGCGTTGGTATGGGAGGCTCGGTGACCACGGAGACGATCGTGAGGTGGATACCGTCTTCGGTAGCGACTTGAAGGACCCATGTGATGTCGCTGTGGCAGAGCGTTTGGCTTGTCGGTGAATAGATCCAATGGCCGGGTGCAGCAGGGGTGTACCAGTGAGCGGCAAGCGTGTGGTTCGTCTGCGCCATGACCATGGTCGAGGGAACGACCGGAGATGCGGTGTCTTCATCTTCTTTCCACCACCCTCCGAAAATGAACCCTGCTCGAGAGGGTATCGGCAGGAACCCGTATGGGAGGTCTGTTCGAACGGCGTGCACACGGGATGCGTCCAGAATGCCGCCCCGCGCGTCAAGGGTCACGGTCAAAGGATTGAAGAGCGCATCGCACAGTCGTATCGGATTACCCTGCCAGATGGCGTCCCCCGCCACCAGTGAACCGCTCTCGACATGCGCTTGCCAGCTATCGGCGTGGGCGGCGTAGACATAGGAAGTCACGGAGTGCGAGTAATCGTAAAGGCCGGTTCCGACTGAGACGGGATATCTGCCCTCGTAAATCACGTGTTTCAGGTCAACGGGTTCGAAGAAGACGCCCGAGCCGATTGCTGACACACTTGCCGGAACAGTGACAGAAAACAGGCCGAAACAGCCGTAGAAGGCAAGGGGGCCGATGGACAAGACTCCTTCGGGCAGGATCAGATTCCCGACAAGTCCGTCACATCCGGAAAACGCGCACTCTCCGATGCTCCGTAGGCCGCTACCCAGGGAGAATCGGCCGTAATTGCCTTTTTTTCTTGAAAAATTGCTGGTAAACGCATACATGTCGATAGTCACCACGCTGTTAGGGATTGTCAAGTCACCCCGGAAATTGTTGCGGTCAAAAGACTGTTTGCCTATATAAATGACGTTATTACCAAGGGTCAGCGTCCCGCTCTTCTCGTGTTCGACGCTGCAACAGAAAGCGAAGTCACGAATATGGGTCACGCTGTCTGGAACAACCAGATCCCCGGCGATTTTGTACTCCCATGCGAATGCACTCTCGCCGATTTCCTTGATGACAAAACCGCCACCCACAGGGTCGCCAAGCGGGAGCGGGGCGGGCTCGGCGGGAAGACTGGCGATGCCGGAGACGGTCAGGTTTGTACCTTCGGCTACAACTCGCAGTACCCACGGCGAATTGCAGTGGCCAAGTGTCCCCGCAACGGGATCGTACGTCCAAGTATCGGGCAGCGCACCTTGCTCGGTCTCCGCCTGATGCTCAGTGATTTGCGTCGCGAAACCCGCACTGATTCCCAAAAAAAAGATAAATGTGGCCAAAAAAAGCACCGCAGACCAGTTAAGCCTATGTTTCACGGTGTCCCGCTTTCATATTTGGCTCACCCATCTTTTTCCGCAGGGCGAATCAGCGCAGTTCGATCTTCGACAGGTAGCCCAGGCTCTTGGGCAACTGCTCTAGCACGGTCGGGCTCTCGTCTTCGATGAAGTAATATTTGATGCCGATCTCCTGGCAGGCTTTTAGAATGGCGGGGTAGTCCGCCTGGCCGGTGCCGAGCACGACGTCGTTCGTCAGGTCAGTCCCTCCGCTGAGGTTGCCGGCGACGTCTTTCTTCAAATCCTTGAGGTGCATCAGCACCCAGCGGTCGGGATATTTCTTGAGCAGTTTCACCGGGTCCTGACCGGGGAAGACCGTCCAGAGCACGTCCATCTCAAACTTGACGAGGTCGGGGTCGGTCTTCGCCATCAGCAGGTCGAACAGCGTCCCGTCCTTGTACGGCTGGAATTCAAAGCCGTGGTTGTGGTAGAAGAACTGGATGCCCGCCGCCTTGAGCCGTTTGCCGATCTCGTTGAAGTCGGCGGCGATCTTGAGGGTCTGCGCCTCGTCGAGCGGCTTCTGGTGCGAGGCCCAGGCGACGCCGAGATACTTCAGGCCGAAATAGCGGGCGGCGGCAATGGCCTCCTCCGTTTTGTTGAGCAGGAAACCCTGCCCGGCGTGGGCGGCGATCGGGATCAGGCCGCGCTCGTCCAGCGCCTGCTTCATCTGCTCCTGCGTCAGGCCGTAGTGGCTCTCGATGCCGATCTCGACGTATTTGACGTTCAGGGCTTTGAGCACATCGAGCGCTTTCGCCCCGTCCTGCTTGAGCGGGTTGCGCAGCGAATAGATCTGGACGCCGACGGGGCCCTTGAAGGTCGCGCTGGTGCCGACGCCTTGTGCGAAAACCGACGCGGTGAGCAGTGCCGCTGTGGTAAGAATAAGCATGGTTTTAAGGCTCTTCATGGTATCGTTCCTTTTTCTTCGTGTAGTTGTAACATAAGAGTAAACCGCGTCAAAGTGAAATTATGGCTTGGGCAACTCCACACGGACACGGAAAAAGCGGCAGGCGGCGTCCGGCGTTCTCCACTCGGGTTCTGTGAGCGATGCTTTGCCTTCTACCGTGTACAGGCGGTCACCCAAATCCGGCGACCAATGGATGTTGCGTTGCGCATCAATCGTAGTCAGGAAAACAGACGCGGCGTTGGTCGGGTCGGAGCCGGCGACATACTCCGCCCAAGTCTTCATGCCGTCCCCGTCCGCATCGCCTCCGGCGGCCGCTTCGAAATCTCCTTGCGAGACGAGGCCGTTGAAGGCTAGCAGCCAGGCGTAGGGAACCGGTGCCGGCGTGCCCGCTGTGGCGGCGTCACAAGTCTCAAGCACGCGGATGGGTCGCCCGTTCCAGCTGGCATGACCCGACGTGATCGGCCCATCGTCAACAAAAGGAGCCCAAGAGGGGGAATTTGCCGCGTACACATACGACGTGACGGTATCCAAATTGAAGTAATACGGCACGATCAAAGCGTTGTAGTCGCAGGCGTAGATGACCTCACGCAGATTATCGCAGACATAAAACGCCAACTGCCGGATCTGCTCCACGCTGGCTGGGATATGCAGGGATGTCAGACCGTTGCAGTTCACGAACGCCTCATGGTCGATGTTCGTCACGCCGGCGGGCACGGCGAGGTGACCGGTAAAGCCGGAGCACCCCGCAAAGACGCCGTCAGACAGCTCCCGGATAGGTCTGGGGAGAATCAGCGGACCGACAAATCCCGAACAATCAAAGAAGGCTTTCCGGGCGATGGCCGTGATGCTGTCCGGCAGCGTGAGCGAGCCGTTGAAGCCCCGGCAGCCGTAGAAAGCGCCTTCGCCGATCGTCGACACGGTGTCCGGGATGACCAGATCCCCCGTCGCGGCGGCATTCAACGCGAAGGCCAATTCGCCGATCGCGGCGATGCGGTAGCCGTCCTCGACAGGATCCTCAAGGGGCAGCCGGGCGGGTGCGGTCGGCTGGCTGAAGACACCGGTGACGGTCAGATCGGTGCCGGCGGCATCGGCCGCCAGCACCCAGGGCACGGTACCGTGGCTGATCGTCCCCGCGTCCGGATCGTACGCCCAGCCGTCCGCAACCCAATGCGCGAAGAGGGTATGGTCGGCAGTCGCCGTAACAAGGGCCGACGCCGTGACGCGCACGCCGCCGGACGGAGCGGTCCACCAGCCGGCGAAGGCGTGTCCCGCATAGGTGGTGGACGGGAGCGGGCCATAGGGCATGCCGTTGGTCACGTGTGTGGTGGCTGCGGGGGTCGGTGCCGTACCGCCCTGCGGGTCGAACGTGACCTCCGACATGGTTGTCGGCATGTCGATGATCCGGATCGGCTGTCCCTGCCAGACTGCGGTGCCGGCCAGCAGGTCGCCGGAAACACGCGGCTGCCAGCTCGACAGGTAGGCGTAGTAGATATAAGCGACGGCATTTGTGGAGCGACCAAAAACAGGCGAGGCGACCGAATGGGGATATCCCCCGCGGAATGTAACATGGGTCAATGCGGCATAGGAACTGAAGGCGTTAATGGAAAAAGACACGCCTGAAGAGGGTACGCTGATCTCACGTAGGTTGGCGCCGTTGATGGGGGCAATCCCATAGGTTGTGATGGAATCAGGAACAAAGACAGGGCCAGTCAAAGCGGCCCAACTGAAGGTGTTGCCTT
Organism: Kiritimatiellia bacterium; assembly: GCA_028684935.1. Lineage (GTDB taxonomy): Bacteria > Verrucomicrobiota > Kiritimatiellia > RFP12 > UBA1067 > DUPH01. Next base: position 5,003 of record JAQUEX010000073.1, read on the forward strand.
CAAGTGTGGTCAGGGAAGAGGGTATGGTGACGGTCTTGCATGAAAAACGACATCCCGAAAAAGAGCCGCCTTTCAATGTCACAAGCGTTTCAGGAAGGACAAGATCGCCGGTCAAACCGGAACAGTACATAAATGCGTAGTTTCCGATTTCCCGAACATACGGCGGCAGATTGAGCATGCCTGTCCACCGGGTACAATGCGCGAATGCGCCAAGGCCGATGGAGGTTAAGGTGTCAGGGAAGGTCACGGCCGTAATGTGATAGCCGGGAGCGTTTGCCTCCCCGCCATAAAACACACCTCCCGAATCCAAAAAAGGATTTCCCGGTCGGCCTTGGATCGCCACGATGAAGTACCCGCCCGACACCGGATCACCCAACGGAAGACGACAGGCGACGGTGGCGCGGACTCGCACATTGAGCACGTTGAGTTCAAACCCGTTGGCCGAAACGTCCAAGACCCACGGCGTGCTGCTGTGACTGAGAGTCCCCGCAGCGGGATCGTACGTCCAGGCGTCTGTGCCGTTCACAACCAGCGTGAGCGTCGCGGTTGTGTGCAGATCGTTGTTGTGGTTGAGTACGCGGAACTCGACCGGATAGGAGCCCGTCGCCGTCGGCGTGCCGGAAAGGGTGCCGCCGCCATCGAGCGAGATCCCGGGGGGCAGCACACCTTGCGAGATCTCCCAGCGGTACGGCGGTACACCGCCTGCGGCAGACAGCGTGGCGCTGTAGGCCACACCGATCGTCGCGGCCGGCAGCGATCCCGTCGTGATGGTCGGGTAGGCGGAGAAGAGGAAGTCAACGCCCCACCGGTTGCCGACCGTCCCGTCGCCGGGCGGGTCGCTGTAGGTTCCGGCGGTTTCGTTGTAGGTGTAGTGCGTGGAGACGCTGGCGGCGACCGCGACGGTCTGCGTTAAGGTCATGCCGCCGTCATACGCGACGATCCGCCACGTGTCGCCCGCGCCGCCGACGGGGCTGGGCACAGCCAGCGAATAGATGCCGTTGGCGTCAGTGATGGTGGGGGCGAGAAGGACGCCGCCGCCGATCCGGCTTGGAACCACGTCGATGCCGGGCAGCGGCGCGCCGCTGGCGTCCGTCGCGCGCCCGCTGATGATTTCGGCTCCCGGCCATTCCGGAAAAACGTTGTACACGATGCTCCGCAAAATGGAGAACGAATAATAGGTCGTGTCGAAAACCGGGAGGTTGTACCAGACGTCGTCGTTGCCCGACCACCCCATGTTGAGGTGGACGTAGAGCAAGCCGCCAGAGAAACCGTAGCCGTCCCCCACGACCGCATGGCCGCCGCTGCTGCCTTTGATGCTCAGTCCGACAGGGAAACCCGCATCCAGATTCGCTAGCACGGCGTTGGGGAGATGTCCGTCGACGCCGGACTCGTAATCACTGATGACACAGGCGCTGGCGTAACCGAAGGTGTTGGTGAACGCGGCGGCGAGCAGCGGCGTATGCGTGTCCGAGACGGATGGCGCGTACCGCATGTGGACGGCGACGCCGACATCCCGCGTGAGAGTGCTGATGGCATCGCGCTGCGCCGTCGGTGTCAGGCTGTCTGGGACGAACGGCATTGCCTGCCATGCGTAAGGACCGCCGAAAAGGGTGAGCGATGTGGCGGTTCCGTCCACTTTGCAGGAAAACGTCGTTTGCGGAACAGAGGATTCCGGCCATCCATGATAGCGCATGAGTTGGGCGCCGACGGTTGCCACACACCCGCACGGATAGTTGACGGGCGTGGAGCGGTTATACGTGTTGATGCCCCCGGCGGTTTTCTGGCCCCATTTCGACTGTACGAGCGGAGCGACACGCACGTCCGAAATCGACGCGACCCCCTGTGTCTCGCGCGGCACGCCCTCATCCAGCAGCGCGGCCCAGTCTGCAGCGGCCGATTCGGGGCTATCCGCCGCGAGCGTCGCGGAGTGACGGGCCGGCGGGCGGACCTGGGCGGCCGCCTGCCGCTGCGCCATGTCTTGTTTCAGAATGTCCCACAGCGGATGATGCTCGTCCTGCACCGCCTCTGCATGGCCGGAGAATGCGATGACCGGCGGCATGCGGTCGTCCGCCGATGTGACAACAAAACCGCCCCCGCGCAGGCGGACCAGATGACCGTGCGCGGTCCCCGTCTCGTCGGCGAGGACGGTGGAAGAGAGGACGGCCGAGCCGACGGGCGTTCCCATGGGCGCAGGGGTTCGCCGCAGCCAGCGTGCCACCGCGGTCTCCGCCTGCCGTGCGGTGACCGGCGTGGCGAACCCCGCCCTCATGCCTAAAAACAGGATGAATATAGCTAATATAGGCGATTGGAAGCAGTTAAACATGTGTTTCACGCGATCACACTTTCCATACTGTCGCGCCAGCGCTTATCTTTGCGGCACGAATCCGTCTTTTTCCGTAACGTTAAACGTTGAGCGTTGAGCGTTGAAAGTTTTTTCGATCACTCGCGGTGCGTTCGCCCGGTCACACCACCGTGCACAGGGCGGAGTGGGCGTTGATCTCGGCCTTGATGACCTGGAGCAGGTCCTGCGAAACCGGCTGGTCGAGCTTGATGATCGCCAGCGAACGGCGGGTCTTGGCGTTGTGCGGGTTGCGCATGTCCTCGATGTTGATGCCCGCGTCGGCCAGCTTGCGGCTGATCGAGGCGATGACGCCCGGCCGGTCGTCGTACAGGCAGAAGAGGGTGGCGCCGCTCGGCTCGAAATAGAGGCGGTCGAACTCGTCGATGCGCGAGACCGTCTGCACGCCTTCGGTGACCGTGCCGCGCACGCTGAAGCTCTTGAGGTTCTTGCCGGGCTGCTCGACCTTGAGGTCGATCGTGATGGCGCAGCCGTAGCCCTTCTCGGTGTCGGCCTCGCGGTTGACCAGCTCGATGCCCATCTCCTTGAGGAATTTGACCGCGGCCTTGTAGTCGTTGTAACGGTCGAACTCGCTCCAGATGCCGGAGAGGATCGAGACGGTCAGCCACTTGCCGAAGGGCGCAAGGTCGCCGTAGAAGCTGGTTTCGATCATCTTGATCGGCGTCTGGGTGCCGGAGATCTGCCGCACGAGGCTGGCGAGGTTGAAGGCCAGCTCGCAGTAGGCGCGCTCAAGGCCCTCGGGGATGTCGCGGTTGACGATGCAGCTCATGTCGGCCTTCTCGTCGAGGTCGATCAGCTCCTGGGCCGCGCGCTGCGCCGCCACGAAGTTGGCTTCCTGGGTGTTGGCACCGAGATGCGGCAGCATCAGGTCGGCGATGTCGGTCATGCTCTTGGGACCGGCCTCGTCTTTGGGGTAGACGTCGTTCAGATAGCGCAGTCCCTTCTCGGCCTTGACCGCGCGCAGCGCCTCCTCATCGACGATGCCGAAGCGGGCGCAGTTGATGATGGTGGCGCCCTTCTTCATGAGGCCGATCAGCTTGGGGCCGACCAGGCCGCGCGTGCTTTCGCCGCCCGGGATGTGCAGCGTGACGTAATCGCACTGGCTGAAGATCTCCTCCAGCGTCGCGGACTCGATGCCGAGATCGCGCAGGCGGTCGCTGTTGATGAGGGGATCATACCCCAGAACGCGGCACTCGAAGCCCTTGAGGCGTTTGGCGACCAGGCGCCCGATGTTGCCAAGGCCGACGATGCCCACGGTCTTGCCGGTGATCTCGCGGCCCATGTAGTTCTTCTTCTCCCAGCCGCCGGCGCGCGTCGTAATGTCGGCCTGCACGATGTGGCGCGCGTCGGCCAGCATCATGGCGATGACCTCTTCGGCGACGCCGTTGGCGTTCGCGCCCGGCGTGTTCATCACGTCCACGCCTTTTTTGCGGGCGTGTTTGGTGTCGATCGTGTCAAACCCCGCGCCGGCGCGTACGATCACCTTGAGCTGCGGCAGCGCGTCGATGACTGCGGCCGGCACTTTCTCGCTGCGCACGATCAGGGCGTGGGCGTCGGGGTGCGACTTGACCTGCTCGTCGAGGGGCGTCTTCGCGTCTTGCACCACGTTGTATCCGCCGTGCGCCTTCAGGATCTCTGCGGCCACGGTGTCCAGCTTGGTCGGAATCAGAACTTTTTTCATGCTTCTCCAGTCCCTCGGGGTTTGATACGCTTAAAAATGAATCGCGCTCCTTCAGGTGCGGCAACAGCCCGCCTGTTGCCAGCCAAAAAGACAGTATTACTTTAATCCTGTTGCGGACGGGAATCAAGCTCCGTCGCAGGGCAGGATGAACGGCCCCGGCGGAATAGACCGGAATGGAAAAAGCATGAAGAAACAGGTTACAACCATCGGCTTCGCGGCGCTCATCGCGGTGACGTCTGTCCTGGCGGGTTTGGCGCAGACCGGCAGGCCGGGCGGGACGCGGGGCTACGCCTCCGATCAATTCGAAGGGTTCGATGCGCTTGAAGAAGACGCGCGCATCCTGCAGAAAACAAAGTCGTTCTGGTATTCGGTGGACGCTGAAACGCCGGCGGCCCAGCTCCAGGTCGCGGAGAAGAAAGAGGCGCTGGGGCGCGACCGCGCCGCGCGTAAGGCGTATGAGGCGCTGATCCGCGAGTGGCCGACTGCCCCGGAGGCGGCCCAGGCCCAATATGCGCTGGCCCAACTCCGGGAACGGCAGCAGAAATTCGAGAAGGCGTTCGACGAGTATCAGTACCTGATCACCCACTACGCCGGGCACTGTCCGTACCAAGAAGTGCTCGACCGCCAGTTCCGCATCGCCAACCATCTGCTGCACAACAACACCAGCATGTTCGGCTGGTCCCTGAGCGGAATGGACGCGATCCGCGAGCGCTTCGAGCAGATCGTGCGCAACGCCCCGCGCGGCGCCCAGGCGCCGGAGATCATGCTGGTCATCGGCAGCATCCGGGTTTCAGAAAAGGAGCTGCAAGAGGCGATCGCCGTCTACGAAGGCCTCCTCAACCGGTTCCCGCAGGCGTCCCAGGCGGTCACCGCCGCCTATCTTGCCGCACAGTGCCGGCATGAACTCGCCGTCAAGCACAGCTACAACGAGCCGCGCTGCCGCGAGGCGATCGCCTTCATCAAGGCTGTGCTTGCCCGCATGCCGACCCATCCGCAGAAGGCACAGATGACGGCGTGGCTGAATGAGCTGACCGCGCTGCTGATCGAGCAGAACTACCAGCAGGCGGTCTTTTACGACACCAAGCAGCGCAATGCCGAAGCCGCCAAGGCCGCCTACCGCCGTTTTCTCTCTGAATTCTCTGACTCCCGTCACGCCGCGCAGGTTCGCGAGCGCCTCACGCAGCTCGAACAGGGCGCGGCCCCGTTACGTTAACCATTGGAGGCCATTATGTTTGAAACGCAGAAAACGTGGGTTGCCGGTCTTCTGACGCTCAGTTCACTCTCCCTTTTTCTGGCCGCAGGCTGCGCCTCGTATCGGGTCGGCTCCGCCGTGCCCGAAGAGCTGCGCACGATCGCGGTGCCGGTTTTCGAAAATGCATCGGGGTTCCCCGAGATCGACGCCACCGTCACCCAGTATGTGCTGCGTGAATTCCAGCGCGAGGGCACCTTCAAGATCGCCTCGCTGGAAGACGCCTCGGTCAAACTGCTCGGCAAGCTGGTCAAGTCCGACTTGCAGTCGCTCAACTACGACCGCAACTTCGGCTCGCGCACCTCGGAGTACCGCTATGCGCTCACGGCCGAGATCACGCTGGTTGAGCGCGGCACCGGCAAGCTGCTGATCGACGGCCTGCCGGTCAAGGCCAACACCACCTTTCTCACGCACGGCGACATGCTGACCGGCATGCAGGACGCCGGCCCTCGCATCGCGAAAGAGCTGTCCCGCGCCATTGCCGACGCCGTGCTCGCCCACTGGGCGCCCCGAAACGAATGAAGCTGCATGACACAGCCCGTGTCGAGCGCGCCGTCCTGGTCCAGGTTGTGCACGCCCGCATGGACGCGCTGGAAGCCGCCGACTCGCTGCTCGAACTGGGACGTCTCGCCGACACCGCCGGACTGGAGGTCGCGGGGCAGTTGACCCAGCACCGCGACAAGCCCGACGGCGGCACCCTGATCGGTTCCGGTAAGGTCGAGGACCTCCAGACACTGGTCGCCGAAACCGGCGCGAACACCGTGATCGTCGACAACGACCTCAACGCTTTTCAGGCCTACAACCTCGCCAAGGCTCTGGGCGTGCGCGTGCTGGACCGCACCGAGGTCATCCTGCAGATTTTCGCGCGCCGCGCCCGGTCCTCCGAGGCCCAGCTTCAGGTCGAGCTGGCCCAAACCCAGTTCCTGCTCTCGCGCATCCCGGTTACCGAATCGCAGCAGCGCTTCACCGGCGGCGGCGCCAACGTGCGCGGCCCCGGCGAGAGCCACCTCAACCTGCGCAACGCGCCGTTGCGGCGGCGCATCGCGGAGCTGAAGAAACGCTTGGCGGCGATCCAGAGCCGGCAGACCGCGCGCGACCGCGCCAAGCGCGAGTGGCCGGTCGTCTGCCTGGTGGGCTACACCAACGCCGGCAAGTCGACGCTGCTCAACGCGCTTGCCGGCGCGGGCGCTTACGTCGACGACCGCCTCTTCGCCACGCTCGACACCAAGACGCGCAAAGTCTGGCTCGCACCCGGCCGCGAGGTGCTGCTGACCGACACCGTCGGCTTTATCCGCAACCTGCCGCACGGGCTGGTTGCCTCCTTCCGCTCCACCCTCGACGTCGCGGTCCAGGCCGACCTGCTGCTGGTCGTGGTCGACGCCGCCTACCCGCGCGTGGCCGACCACATCGATGTCTGCTTCCGCACGCTGCGCGAGATCGGCGCGGGGCACGTGCCGCATCTGCTGGTTCTCAACAAGTGCGACACCGAGGTCGCCGCGCCCGTAAGGGGTGCCGCGGCCGCGGCCACCACGCTGCCGCTCATCGCCGGACACTATCCGCATGCCCTGCCGGTTTCGGCCCGAACCGGCTACGGGCTCGACCTGCTCAAACGGGCCGTCGTTCAGGAACTCCAATCATGCTCCACGTTGTGGCGACTCCCATCGGCAACCTCGCGGACTTGAGCCCGCGCGCGTTGGAGGCGCTGAAGGGCGCCGACCTCATCGCCTGCGAGGACACGCGGCGCACGTGGGCGCTGCTCAGCGCCTTCAACATCCCGCGGCCCGAGATGATCTCATACCGGCAGGGCAACGAGGAGCGCGTCGCCGAACGCATTCTGCAGGCCGTGGCCGCCGGCCGCAGCGTCGCGCTCTGCTCCGATGGCGGTTACCCCGGCATCAGCGATCCCGGCTACCGCCTCATCCGCCGCGCCGCGCAGGAAAAGGTGCCGTTCGACGTGCTGCCCGGCGCCTCGGCCGTGGATCTCGCGCTGCTCTCGTCCGGGCTCTCCACGTCGAGCTACACCTTCAAGGGGTTCCCGCCGCGCAAGCCCGGCGCGCTGCACCGTTTCTTCGAGGAGGAGCGGGAGCTGCCGCACACGCTGATCTGTTTCGAGTCGCCGTTCCGCGTCGGCGCCGCGCTCAAGGCCGCGCACGACACGTTGGGCGACCGCGAGGCCGCCGTCTGCATTGAGCTGACCAAAGCGCACGAGCGGGTGCACCGCGGGTATCTCACCGAACTGATCCCGCTCTTCGACGGCAAGCCGGTCAAAGGCGAGGTCGCCCTCGTCATCGCGGGCGCCAATCCCAAATTCGCGCGCGGCGCGGAGGCCGCGGGACCGGAATCCGACGGAAGCCCGGAGTAGGGGAGGGACGTGCGTCTGCTCGTCCAGCCGACCACCCCATGCATGTTCAGCGGCTGGACTCCTTCAGCGGCGAGAGGCGCTACGGGAGCACGTCTCAACATTGGGTTGCGCTGAAAAAGCTGATCGTTGAAGGTGAGGGGTGGCGGGGCTTCAGGCTCGGCACCAAACGCGGCGATCTTATCAAAGAATTAGGGAAACCCGACACCGACCCTAACGGCCAATGGCTATTTGCGAATGGGATCTCTGAGCCGAGCCGACCTCGTACGGTCTACAGCAACGGAATCCGGCACTTGACATATATACTCAACAGTCTATACTTCTGTCTCATGAAAACGGCAAAACTTTTCATGAATGGCCAAAGTCAGGCCGTGCGGCTCCCCAAGGAGTTCCGTTTCGGAGGAGACTCTGTGTTCATCCAGCACCTTGGAAGCTGCGTCGTCCTCGTGCCCAAAAACGATCCGTGGCGGTCGATGTTTGATGCCACGAAGCGTTTTTCGCCGGACTTTATGGCTGACCGTGACCAGGGTGAACAGCAAGAACGGGAGAGTCTTGACTGATGCGTTACCTGTTGGACACCAACATCTGCATCTACATTATCAAGCGTTCCCCACGTGAAGTCTTTGACCGTTTCAGAACCTTGCGGGTGGGTGACGTGGGGGTGTCAGCCATCACGTATTGCGAACTCCAGTTCGGCGTTGCCAAAAGTTCAAGACCCGAGGAGAATCAACGCGTTCTCGCGGAATTCCTGTGCCCTCTGGAGGTGCTGGATTTCCCCGCTGCGGCAGCCCCCGTATTCGGTGCGATCAGGGCGCATCTTCAGCGCGTTGGAACGCCCATCGGGAATTATGACCTTCTGATCTCGGCTCACGCACTACAGGAGGGTTTCACGCTGGTCACCAACAACACGAAGGAGTTCAAACGGGTTCCGGGCCTGAAGGTCGAGAACTGGATCGGCCACGGTTCGTCCGGCTCGCGCGCCAAGTGAACGCCGAACATCGATGTCGGTTCAAATGTGCTGCGGGAAACGCCCGACTGGCGAATAACTGACATAGGTTCAACGCTGAACACACTGCGTCTCCGCTCTTTAGGCACCTCCCTCAGCAGGGGGGGGTGGCGGACCGTCGAGGATGACCGTCTTTCGCGTCGTTCCGCAGAACGCGCGGAGCAGGGGGAGGGACGGGCGTCTGCCCGTCCAGCCTCTGATCATGCAATGGGGTTGTCGGCTAGTACATTGTAATCCTTGAAAGGGGGTATCCATTTGAAGCAAGTACCCACAACCTGTAGTATGACGCGCCATGAAAGATACCTCGAATCCAGTCGCGGGCGAGGACTACCCTCGAACGTATCAGCAGTTTCTGAGCTGGTTTGCCGACGAAAAGGCGTGCAGGAGCTATCTGCAGAAGTGCCGTTGGCCGCAGGGGTTCGAGTGCG
>JAQUEX010000345.1 GCA_028684935.1 Kiritimatiellia bacterium
TGCGGCCAAGGCCCGCCTCGCCGGCAATACACAATCCGCTCCGGTGCCCAGTATTTGACGAACTGTAGCAATTACCGGATTGTTTTAGCTCTTGGCCGGATGTGATCAGTAATGACAATTCGGAGTCAATGTCCGAATATTCACACATGAGTACTGGAAACAATGTGGTCAGGCAGGCGCTTCTTAAAAATGACCCGCACGGCGGGGCTGCTCCGCGCCTGCTTCACAAACGCGACGCCTCTCATTGCTTCCCGGTCGAATCGCGATGCGGTCAACTTTCCCATCTCCTTTCTCCTTTTTCCCTCCTCCTTCCTCCCTTTCTCCTTTCTCCCTTTCTCGCCCTGTCACTACTTTTAGCGACATGACGGGAGTGACGCTTTCCGTCTAACATGGCACCACTTTAAGAAAGGGCTGCTTATGCAAAGGATTCGGAAAGTGATCACATGCGGGTTGGCGAGTGTTTTCACGGCGCTATTCATGGTTCAGAGCGCGGCGGGCGGCGTGTACGACGATGTGGCTGTCTGGTGGCATTTTGATTATGATGCCAACAGCGATGGCAAGGCGCAGGTCGGCGAGATCAAGGATCAGCGCGTTTGGGACGGCACGGCCCGTCATGCTTCCTCGGTCTGCGGACCGGTGGGGTCGCCGCAGTGGACTACCGACGAAGCGCCCCCTTCAGGTGGTGTTCGGTACGGCGGCAAATCCATGTTGTTCAACCCGACAACCAACGCCACCGCCTGCTGGCCTGCGGCGTTCCAAGTCGACGGTTTCAGCGTTCCCGGCTCGGCCACGTTGGTGACGCGCCTGCGCTGGGACGGCCGTGCTTTCAGCTCCGTCTCCTTGTCGCAGCTCTATTTCAATGGTTTCGGGAGTAACAACGGATGGATCTTCTATTTCGACAGCGGCTCGCCGCGCGTCTATAGCACACACGGCACAGCCACCTCGCTGGGTGCCGCTCTCACGATCGGCAAATGGTACGACATCGCTCTGGTGATCCAGGAAAACGGCACCTCGGACACGGTGACGTGTTACCTCTGGCCGGACAACGGCTTGCCGACCAAAACGACTCAAACCGGCAACATGATTCCCGCGACCGCGACCACCACCACGCATGTGGGCTGCGAATATATGTATACTGCGCTGAATACCGCCGAAAACGCCAAGCGCGGGTTCAAAGGTGCCGTCAACCATCTGGCAGTCTGGAACCGGGCGCTGAGTGAGGGAGAGGTCTACGAGGCGCTGCGCGCGACACATCCGGCCACATTCCGGATCGGCCTGAATAACGCCATTCTCAACGACTTGCGCTCCGAATATGAGACAACGGAGGAATATACGGTTAACGCTCCGTGGCACACCATGCGGCGTGCGCTGACGACATCGCGCAGGACCGTGACGATCAAAACGCCGATGACGGCGTTGCAGGCGCAGATGGATCAGGTGGTGCATGTGGACACGACTACCGGCGGCGGTCTCACGCTGATCGTCAACAGCACGACCAATGAAGTGAAGACCGCCGGCTCCGACAAACAGATCTCTTGGTTTATACCCTCTGAACAGTTTGTGGCTGGCACAAACAGCGTCACTCTGCGTTACGACGGCGCATCGTGGATCGGTATCGACTGCGTCGAAATCGGCGGCACCTGGCAGGTCGGCGTGGCGGACAATAATTACGCGGAATTCGAGCAAGAAAGTCTTGCTCCCGATGATTTTTATATCACAAATCCGAATCTGAAGGCGCTTGAGCGCGCGGTCGTCATCGGCGGGGAGAAAGACATCAATCTGCTGTTCCCGCTTTCGGCGGAACTGGCCGGAAACTATGCGTTCACCTACTCGACGCGGCTGATCAACCAGGGTGGGGGGGATGCAACGCATATGCTGCAGGTGCTGGTCAATGATACGGTCGTACAGAGTCTGCCGGGGCAGCCCAACGGCACGTTCGTTACCGTGCGTATTGATCCGGAGTATCTGCAGGCGGGCCAGAACAAGCTGACGTTGCGTTACAACGACGCGGCCACCGGATGGATTTGCTTCGATTACCACCGGCTTGAGGTGCGTGAACGTCTCGGCGGCACACTGATCCGGGTGTATTGACGGGGGGGCTGTCCGGCCTCCGGGAGCGGACGGCTCGGCGAGCCGTCCCTACCATGACAGGCGACGGGCGCCCCGCACTGGTAGGGCGCGACCGCCGGGCGCGCCGAGAGGCAGACCGACCGTACTTTGCACGGACCGTAGTGATCGATGGCAATGCCCTGTACGGCGGGATACTCCTTCGCCAAGGCTACGGCGGACAAGCGTCGCGGACCGCCGAAAAAGAGCAGCGTTTTCAAAGGGAAAAAACGGATGAGATTCAAGTTTTTGATGGCGGCATGTATGGTCAGTGTGCTGATGCTCTCCGCCCGCGCTGGGTTTGTGGACGGGACGGCGGCTTGGTTTCCCGGCGGCGTGATGTCAAACGGCAGCGACAGCGTCTCGCTGGTGGATTTCAACAGTGACGGGTTCGTTGACGTTAGGAACGGGAGTTTCTTATACCGGAACGACGGCGAAGGCCATGCGGTCTATGCCGGCAAAGCGTCCGTCAGTTACGTCTGGGGCGATTACACCAACGACGGGTTGCTCGACCGCTTCATCTGGCTGGGCAGCGGCTATCTGAATCGGCTCGACAACAGTGACGGAACCGATTTCACGACGTATCACAACAATTCCGTCATGCCGCTGCTGCCGCCCGCTGTGATCAACGGCGAGACCGTTTATGACAGCTCGACCCGGCAGGGGGCCGTGTGGGGCGACTGGGACAACGACGGCTGGCTGGATCTCTATGTGACCGGGTACGAGCTGAGTTATAGCGATCCGTCCGGATTCCCTGACGCGATCCTGATGAACAACGCCGGTGCCGCGTTCTCCATGACCGTCCTGAACGCGACCACCAACAACCGCGCGCGCGGCGCCACGGCCTGCGACTTCGATCAGGACGGCGACCTGGACATCTATGTCTCCTGCTACCGCCTGCGCGAGAACAACCTGTGGCTCAACGACGGCAGCGGCCATTTCACGGATGTGGCGACAGCCAGAGGCGTCGCCGGGGAGGGCACACTGTATTATGACCGCGGCCACACGATCGGGTCCTGCTGGGGCGATTTCAACGAGGACGGCTACTTTGACCTCTTCGTCGGCAATTTCGCGCACGCCGACGTCTCGCAGGACCGGCCGATGTTGATGCAGAACATGGGGCCGAACAACGGCTACACATTCGTCAACCGCTGGACGCTCGACGGCACCCAGTATCAAGAGTCTTACGCGGTCCCCATGGCCGCGGACTACGACAACGACGGCGACCTGGATCTCTT
>JAQUEX010000346.1 GCA_028684935.1 Kiritimatiellia bacterium
CGAAACATGTTGCAGGACGGGCCGGGGAAAGGGTAACGTTCATAATAATTGGAGGCTGGCACTTGTGCGTACGCTCGTCAAACAATGGATCTCTAGTGCTGCAGCGCTGGCTGCGTGCGGCGCGATGGCCGAGCCGTCGCTGCTGGCTCCCGCTTTCGCGGACTCTTACACGAGTACCAGTTGGGGTCTGGACGACGGATTGCCCGACAGCCAAGTCTGCGGGGTGATTCAAGGACAGGACGGGTATCTGTGGCTGGTGACGGCGCGTTTTCTGCTGCGATTTGACGGGCGGAATTTTGCGAATGTGGCGCTGCCTGCGCAGACAGCGGTGGGACGAAACGAAGGGGTTTTCCAGGACAGCCGGGGTGGCGTCTGGGTGTTTGGATATCTGGGCGTTGTGCGTCATGAAAAGGGCGTGTGGTGGCAGAGCGAAAAGGCAGGGGTGCCGCGCGGGCGTGTCACTTCTGTGGCTGAAACGGCCGACGGAACGGTGTATTTCTCGCAAGAGCGCCGGGTCTTCGCCTGGCGGGACGGGGTTGTCGAGGCTGTGCTGGAGGCCGAGGCTTTTCCGGCAGAGTCGGTCGGGGTCCGCCAGATGGTTGTGTGTGACGGCGGGACCTTGTGGATGGCGGTGGGGTACGGGTTGTGGCGCTGGGTGCCCGGATCGGGGCAGCCGCCTGAGCGGTTGACGGACATCCGTTCGGAGTGGGTGCTCGGTGTTGACGCGGAGGGCGCGCTGGTGGCTCACGGCTCGTTTGTGTGCCTGCGCCGTGTCGGCGACCAGTGGGAGCGGCTGCCGATGGATGGCCCGGTGTCGGCCCGTTGCCTGTTGGCGATGCCGGACAAAACCTTGTGGCTTGGCCATGATGCCGGAATCGATGTGTTTGCCGATGGCACGTGGCATGGGCACGGTTCGGGTTTTCCGTATGGGGTTACGCCGGTACTGGGTTTTGCGCGGGACCGGGAGGACAATGTATGGCTGGCCACATCCGGGCGGCTGATCCGCGTCAGTCGGCGCGTGTTGCGCCCTGTGCCGGTGCGAGGTGTTGCGGATCGCAGAGTGTCGGCGGTGTGGGTCGAGTCGGATGGCCGCGTTTGGGCGGGCCTGCGCGAGGGTGGACTGGCTGCCGGTGATTGGACAGGACTGGAGCCGCTGCGCATTGATGACCCTGATTTCGCCCGCGTGGTGCCGCAGGCGATATACTGCCAATCCGACGACACCGTGTGGTGCGGCGGGGCGGACGGGAATGTCTGGAGGGTGGGTGAGTCGGTCGCCGAGCGGATCGATGGCGCGAACTCCGGCGGGTTGCGCGCGATGGCGGGGTTGGGCGGCGTGCCTTTGTGGGTGGCGACATCCCGGGGGTTGCTGGCACACGATCCCGACAAGGGTCGTTTCGAGGAGTTGGCGTGGCCGATGGACCCCGTCTTGTCGCTGTGGCTGGAGCGTGACGGGGTTCTGTGGGTGGGGCACGAAAGCCTCGGCCTCGCTGTTTTATATTCGGGCGTGCGCGACGATTTCCTGCCGGACACGGCGCTGCCGGGGCGTGCCGTCCGGACGTTGTATCGCGACAGCGAGGGGGTGCTGTGGATCGGGGGGCAGTCAGGTCTGGCGCGTTGGGCGAACGGCGGCAAATTTGTGTTTCACCGCGAGCACGGGCTCTGGAATGAGTCGGTGCGCCAGATCGCCGAGGATGCGGGAGGCGGGCTGTGGGTCGGTTCCGCTGACGGGCTGATGCGTATTGAAAAACGTGATTTGGCGGCGGTGGCGGAGGGACGCGCAGCGCGATTGGCCGTGAGGACGTTTGGGACTGAGGCTGGGTTGGAGCGAGACCGGGCGTGCGTGGGCGGCGTCTTTTTCCCGGTGCATGATCCGCCTTATGACCGGCTGTGGTTCCCGACAACAGAGGGGTTGTACACGGTCGAGACGCGGTCGTTGCCGCCGCTGCGGCCGGCGCCGGAAGTGCGTCTGACGGCGGTGGGCGTGGGGAGGTTGGTGACGCCGCGCGTCGCAGGCCGTATGCACACGGGCTTGCCGGATGCGCCGCGCGATGTGAGCATCGACTATACGGCGCTCGATTTTACGGCGCCTGAACGTGTCGGCTTCAGATATGAGCTGACGGGGCCTGTCGTTCAGCGTTCCGTCTGGACCGAAGCCCGCCGGATCCGGTTTGAGCGGTTGCCGCCGGGGGCGTATCGGTTTCGTGTGATGGCGTGTAACGGCGACGGCGTTTGGAACACCGAAGGGGCTGAGGTCGAGTGGGACATCAAACCCTTCTTTTGGGAGACGGCCTGGTTCAGACTCGCTTGCCTGTGCGTCGGGGGGTGCGTGCTGGCGGGCGCGGTGTTGTCTTCCGAGCGGCGCCGGGTGCGCCTGCGGCTGGCCGCCGCCGCGCGCCGCGAGGAGCTGTCCAATGAACGTGCGCGGATCGCCCGCGACCTGCATGACGAGATCGGGGCGAAGTTGACCAAACTTGCGTTGCTGGGCGACATGGCGGCCGAAGACGCCAAGGACAATCCGGTGTTGCGCCGCGAGGTTGAGGAGATGGCCGGCGCGGCGCGGTTGACGCACCGGGCTTTCGACGAGATTGTCTGGTCGGTCAGTCCACGTAATGACACGGTCCGCCGGCTCTCGCATTACATTTGCAAATACGCGGAAGAGTTTTTCGCCAAGACGGAGGTAAAATGCCTCTGCTATTTGTCGAATGATCTCCCGGATACGCCGCTTCATCCGCGCTGCAGGCACCAGATGTTTCTGGCGGTCAAAGAGGGGCTCAACAATGTGCTTAAGCATGCCAATGCCCCCCGGGTGGCCATCACCGTCATGCTGAGCGGCGGACGGTTGCATGTCGAGGTGAAGGATGAGGGCCGGGGATTCGATCTGGCCGAAGCCGGCGAAGTCGGCGAGGGCATCCGAAACATGCAGGAACGCATGAAGGCGGTCGGGGGCCTGCTGCTCATGCAGAGCGCACGCGGGACCGGAACCCATCTCGTCTTTGAGATGCCGGTGGATAAGGAGGTGCGGGAATGAGGACATTCACGGAGCCGCCGCAGGGCAAAGACGTTGCCGTCGAGGCTCCCATCCGGGTTGCTGTCGTGGAAGATGACGAACAGTTGCGGCAAACGCTGGGCGCGTTCCTGAATCGGAGTTCCGGCCTGCGTTTTGTCGCGGGGTACGGCAGCGGCGAGGCGGCCTTGAAGGGGGTGTTGCGGGATAGGCCGGATGTCGTGCTGATGGATATCCGCCTGCCGGGCATGAACGGCGTCGAGTGCGTGAGCCGGCTGCGCGAGATCCTGCCGTCGGCCAAGGCCGTGATGTTGACGGCGTATGA
>JAQUEX010000347.1:0-1193 GCA_028684935.1 Kiritimatiellia bacterium
CTCCGTCCGGAACACGAACGCCACAGAGAAATTCGTGACGCCGGCCAGAGGGTTCTGCGCGACGGGGATCCCCAACACGTTTCTGGAGGTTGCGCTGAACCTCACCGCGTGATGGCCGTTGATCGCCCCCGGCTGCAGGGTCGGTGCCGTGCGCCCGCTGATGGCACCGCCGCCATCAAGCACGGTAGCGGCATCCAACGTGGCGACGCTGGCGCCGTTGGTCGACGCCCAGGCCGTCACCGCGCTGCCGGTCGCGCCGCTCAGCGTGTCGGCATCCCACACCGTAGCCGGATAGGGCAGAGGATCGGGTACCACGGGAGCGGGTGACGCGGCGACCTCGCCTGCGACCGCAGCGACCGCCGCCGGCACCGCGAACGGCGCGTTCGGCACCCCGTAAGTCGCGGCCAGTTCGCCGCCGATCTGCCTCTGCTCGTCCGCCGTCAGCGCATGGTTGCGGTAGATCCGGATCTCCGCCATGTCCCCGTTGAAGTATTTGATGAAGTTCATCGAGCCGAACAGCAGGCGATAAACATTCCGAGGCGAAACGGTCCCCGAGATCGATGCGGCCGTCGTCACGCGGCCGTCCACATTCATGACCAGGTTGGTGCCCTGCCACGTAAGCAGGGCCACATGCGTCTGGCCGTTCACCACCGAGTAACCGGAGGCCGAAGTGACCGTCGTGTCCGTATTGATCGCGGGGAAGCCTGCGCCGCCCGTAACCAGCCCGGAACTGTTGTAGGCCAGTCCCCAGTCGTTTTGGATGCCGCCCTGCTCGCCGTCGACGAGGCCCGTGCAGTTGTACCAGTGACCGCTTCCGACGCCTGCGGTCGTGGTCTTGAACACCACCACGATCGAGAAGCCGGTTGCTCCCGAGATGGGGCTATTGTCGGCCGAGACGGCCAAATACTGAGAGGCGGCGCTGCTGAACCTCACCGCGCTGTGTCCGTTGATCTCGTTGCGGATGAGGCAAGGCATCTGTGAAGGCACCGCATTCGTTGCGGGCACACCGTTGTTCACATCCGTCCACACGGTCACCGGTTCATTGTTGGTGCCGCTCAGGCTGTCGGCCGTCCAGCGGCAGCAGTCAGCCGGCTCAGCCTTGACGACCAGCGTTCCCTCTTCAACCTGGGTTTTGCCCGAATAGTCGGCGCCGCCCGCCAGCGTCAGCACACCCGCCCCCCGCTTGATGAGTC
>JAQUEX010000347.1:1293-3316 GCA_028684935.1 Kiritimatiellia bacterium
CAGCGTTCGTGAACGCCATTTCCAGGCGCTGGCTGCCGCTGTTCCTGACGGTCAGCGATCGCGCCCAGCGGCCGGCCTTCATGAACCGGTTCACGTTGGTGGAGTTGGTGACGATGAGATTTCCGCTATAGCCCGAGGCCTCATTCCAGAGAATTTGGCTCGACGTGTTGAGTGTCCAGTCGGCGGTCCCCGTCACTGTGCTTCCGAATATCAGGTTGCGGCGGTCCATCTGCCACGTCTGCGCGTCGCTGAGCGCAAGCGGCAGGTTGAGCGTCAATGCCAGCCCCGAACCGGCCAGGCACACGCCGTTCGTCCCCAGCGTGAGCGTCGCCGCGTCTGTGCCGTTCGTCGCCAAAATCGCCGTTCCGATCATGGCTTGCGTCGGCGCCACCGTATTGGTGAAGACCACGCCGGCCCAAGACGCATCCGCCGCGAGAACAAAGCTCAGCGAATTGGCTGTGACGCGCTCGTCGAACACGGCGACGTCTTCCGCCCCCGGAGCGACCCCGCTTTCCCAGCTCTGGGGGTCGTTCAACGGCAGCGTGTTGTTTGCCTTAAAGATTTCAACGGCAAACGCCCCGCCGGCCGCTCCCGCGACCCAACAAACACTGGCTGCCAATCGCAGCAGACTACCGCTCGCGTTCATATGAACCCGCCTTTCAGACCTGAGAAGTCAATGGGCGACGCAATCCCCCTGCGACTCCCAAAATAACGGCACCACCATTACCGTGTCATAGGACACACCATGAAAAGCCGAAACCAATGATTTTTTTATTATCCGGCGGAGGCGAAAAAAGTCAACCCCGAAAAATAGTGGCGGGCGCATGTCAGTTCTGTTGGTGCCCATCGTCGCGATGCGGGTGGGCTTGATCCGCAGCACCTCCGCTGATCGTGTTCATGAGGAGCCGGCCGAATAGGAGGCCGACAATCGGCGACGAGCAGATTAAGATTAAGATTAAGATTACGATTAAGATTAAGATTAAGATTACGAGAAGGTCTCCCCAACAGAACTGCCATGCGCCCAATAGTGGCCTTAAGGCGAGGGTGCGATTCAGTTTAGTCGAAACTGAACCGCACCCGAGGAGGCGCGGAAACGCCGGGCGCAGGCTCGACAGCCCGCAGCCTGAGTGTTACATTCAAAGGAATCTGAGGCTGGGGCAGTTCCTCAGTCTCTTAACAGAACAGTGCGTTTGTCCAGTTCACGGTGAGCCAGAACACGCTGACCTGATGTGCTATTAGGGGAAGGGGTGAAAGGGGTGAGGTCGCCTCATAGTTTTTGCTTCTTTTGTATCGGTCTACTCGCCTCGCTGGCATCCCTTCATGTGCGGGGGGCAGAGCGCCCGCGTGACGTCGACTCGGACGGCATACCGGATGAAATGGAAATGCGCCTGGGAACCGATCCGTCCCGATCCGAAACGCGGAAAAAGCTCTGGGAGTACACGCCGCCGGCCGGCGGGGTGCGTCGGGACGAAGCCTGCACGCTGGCCCGCGATCTCCGGACGCTGTCCATCGCGAATGTCGCAGGCAACCGTTATCTCTGGGTCTTGGAGTTTGCGGGCGACTTCGACATCGCCAACAACAACCTGCTGGTCTATGTCGACGCTGATAACAATCCGAAATCCGGGCAAAGAAATAACAAGGATCTGTCGGGCACGGACTTTACGCTTTGGCTCTCTGATGGCGGACGGTGTTGTCACGCATATGGTATTACCGGAGAAGGGACGACCGCCGCGCCCACGCGTTTCGCGACGCTGGGCCGGAGCGTGTTCATCTGCACCGACATGCCTCTGGCGCAAGAATCCGGGGAATCGAAGTTCCGGGTGATGGCGCGGTGCGAGCGGCTGGAGCCCCGCACGCAAGTCTCTGACACGGGCTGGATCAGCGCCTCCTGCCCGCCTGAAGGCGCGGGTCACAAACCGCCTGTCATGGCGGTGAAAGAGGATGTCGTACAGACCTTGGACAGTGATCACGACGGGTTGCCCGATGGTATTGAGGATCGGCTGGGCACAGACCAGAAATCGCC
>JAQUEX010000348.1 GCA_028684935.1 Kiritimatiellia bacterium
AAGGGTAAGTCGAGACGGTGCAACGTCTGTCGGCGCCCGTCGCTGCCTGTCGATTCCAGTCGACTGGTAACGACGGGTTTCGACGGGTGTCGATAGGAGTCGAAAAATGAAGAAACAAAGTCTTTCGCTGGCGGCGGCGGGTGCCGTCATGCTCGCTTCAGTGGGCGTCTCCTCGGCCGCTGAGCTGTGGATCGGCGCGGCAGAAGCGGATATTACGCCGGATCGTCCGGTCTCGTTGACCGGCCAGTTCCACGTCCGCGTGGCCGATCCGAAGCAGATCCTCAGTCGTTGCAAGGCGAATGTGCTGGCGATCGAAGCGCGCGAAAACGGTCAGGCGGCCGATTGCGCGATGGTGATCGCCTGTGACGTGTGCTACGTGCCGCGGGATACCCAGCAGCGGTTGCGCGCGTATTTGGGAGATCGGCTGAAGGGGTTTGACACAGGGAAGCTGTTCTTGACCGCCACGCACACGCATACGGGACCCGCACTCGATCAGGGATGGTACGACGATCTGGGCAACGCGATGCCGCCTGAAGAGTACGTCGCCTTTTTCTTTGAACGGGTTGCGGCAGCGGCGGTAAAAGCGTGGGAAGGGCGCGCGCGCGGATCGGCGGCGTGGGGGCTGGGGCACGCGGTGACCAGTCAGAACCGCAGGTCGGCGTATGCGGACGGCTCATCCGTGATGTACGGAACGACGGATAAACCTGAGTTCCTTGGGCTCGAAGGCGGTGAGGACCACGCGGTCGACATCGTTTTTTTCCTTGATGAAAAACGGCGTCCGGTCGCCACGGTGATGGCAGTGGCCTGTCCGGCCCAGGTCGATGAGGGATTGTCGCGTGTGCACGCGGATTACTGGGGAGATGTGCGCGACGGGCTGCGCCAACGGTTCGGCGCAGAGCTTGCGGTGCTGGGCCTTTGCGGACCGGCCGGTGATCTTGTGCCGCGCGCCATTTTGCGAAAGTCGGCAGAAGGGCGTATGGAGCAGCTTCGGCGCTTGAACCGGCGCCAAGAGCTGGCGCGCAGGCTCATCGGCGTTTATGAATCCACATGGGAGGCTGTGCAGAGCGAGTTGCGTGCGGATGTCGTGTTCGCGCACCGCGTGGAGCGGTTTGATCTGCCCGTCAGGAATATCACCGATCAGGAATACGAGACCGCCAAGACTGCACTGGCGCTGCTGGCCGCCAAAGAAAAACTTGTAGGGGGCGAGCCCGCTCGCAAAAACTGGTACAAGAAGACAGTGGAGCGTTACGAAGGTCAGTCAAAAGAGGGGGCGAGGCGCTGTGCCGTCGAAATGCACGTGATCCGGCTGGGCGACCTTGTCCTTGCCACTAACCCGTTTGAGTTGTACTTGGATTACGGGATGCGTATCCAGGCGCGCAGCCCGGCCGGCCAGACCATGCTGGTCCAACTGGCAAGCCCGGTAGACGTGTCTTCCTACCTGCCTTCGGAACGCGCCGTCAAAGGCGGCGGCTACAGCGCCGTGCCGGAGTCCAGCCTGGTCGGCCCGGAGGGCGGGCAAGCGCTGGTTGAGCGTACGCTCACCGCGATCAACGAACTTTTTAAAAAGTAGCGTGTCGACAGGCGTCGACAGAAATCGATAGGAGTCGAAAAATGGAGATGAAAAGCCTCTCGTTGGCGGCAGGTGCCGTCATTCTCGCATGGGCCGGAGTCGCCTCGGCGGCGGAACTCTGGATCGGTGCGGCGCAGGCGGACATCACGCCGGACCGCCCCATTTCGCTGAGCGGGCAGTTCTATAACCGTATCTCAACCAACATCCTGAGCCGCTGCACGGCGAACGTGCTGGCGTTGGAATCGCGGGAGAACGGCAAGCCAGGCGACTGCGCCATCCTCGTCTCTCTGGACGTGGTGAGCCTTCGGGACACGCAGGAGGAATTCAAGCGTTACCTCGCGGGTCGTATGCCGGGCTTCGACACGAACAAGATTTTTCTCGCCGCGACCCACACCCACACCGGCCCCACGCTCGCGCAGACTAACTTCAACAATTACGGCAATGCCATGCAGCCGAGGGAATATGTGCCGTTCATGTTCGAGCGCATGGGCGACGCGGTGGTCAAGGCGTGGGAGAGCCGCAAACCCGGCGCGGTCGCGTGGGGGCTGGGCCATGCCGTGGTCGGTGCCAACCGCCGCGTCGCCTACGCGAACGGCACGTCCGTCATGTACGGCAAGACGAACGTCCCGGAGTTTCGCGGCCTTGAGGGCTGGGAAGACCATGCGGTGGACATTCTCTATTTTTTTGATGGTGGCCGGAAACTCGTGGCGACGGCGATCACGGTCCCGTGTCCGTCTCAGACCGCCGAGCATTTGCACGAGGTCAGCGCAGATTACTGGCATAACGTCCGCGAGGCGATCCGCGGAAAGCATGGCCGGGACGTGGTTGTGCTCGGGTTCTGTGCGCCGGCTGGTGACCAGGTACCGCGCCCCATGCTGCGTAACGCGGCAGAGGAGCGCATGCTGAGACTCCGGAAGCTGAGCCGGCTTCAGGAACTGGGGCGGCGGATTATCGTCGCTTTCGAGGAAACGCTGGCTGTGGCGCAGGACGACATTCGCGTCGATGTGCCGTTCGCGCACCGTGTCGAGCGCTTCGATGTGCCCGGCCGCAAGCTCACGGAACAAGAGTACGCCGAAGCCAAAAAGGGCTACGCGGACTATCTGAAAAAAGACGATAAGATTGCCGAGGTTTACGGACGCAAAAACTGGTTCAAGCGGACGCTGGACCGGTACGAGGCGCAGCAGAAGGCCGACCCGAAGGGCACCATTGAGATGCACGTTTTGCGCATTGGCGATGTTGCGATCGCGACCAACCCCTTCGAGCTGTTCGTCGACTACGCTATGCGGATCCATGGCCGCAGCCCGGCGGGGCAGACCGTGCTGATCCAGCTTGCCAGCCCGGTCGGCACGAATGGATACTTGCCTTCGGAGCGGGCTGTCGCCGGCGGCGGCTACAGCGCGGTGCCGCAGTCGAGCCAGATCGGCCCCGAAGGCGGACAGGTGCTGGTGGAGCGGACGCTGAGCGCCATCCGAGCGCTGTTTAAACAGTAAACTGACCATTATCAGTCATCGTTCAAGCAAGGGGGACTTATGCGTCCGATGCGTAAGCGTGCTGTAATATTCTCGATCTTCGTGGCGGGAGCCGCGCAGGCTGCCGAGTTGTTGGTCGGCGCGGCGGAGGTTTCGATCACGCCGGACCGGCCGATTTCTTTGGCGGGACAGTTCCATCAGCGCATCTCGAAAAAGGTCGAGAGTCCGTGCATGGCGAACGTTCTGGCGCTGGAGGCGAGCGAGGCGGGGAAGCCGG
>JAQUEX010000349.1 GCA_028684935.1 Kiritimatiellia bacterium
GCGCCATGCCGCCTTCGCTGGTACGGAACAGCGCGATCTCCGTGGCGAACGGGTTGTTGTAGTGGTTCTTGCCCGGCTGGTTGTCGGCCAGCAGGCTCGGCATGGCCAGGCAGGAGACCTCGGTGAACGAACCGCCCGTGACGCACGTATAAAAGGCGTTCGAGTGGGTCGGATAGTACTGGGGCGGCAAGGCCACGCGCCAGTCCTTGTACGAACCGATGTGTTTATCCATGTAGTGGTAATATTCGCCCTCGGTATAGATCAGCTTGCCGAAACCGCCGGCCTTGAAGATCTCGCGCATGGCGTGGCATTGCGGACGGAACGCCGTGGTTTCGAAGAGCGCGTAGACCAGCCCTGTCGCCTTCACCGTCGCGATCAGCTCATCCGCCAGCGCCAACTGGTCCTCGCCGAACACGGCCGGCACCGCCGAGGCCATGTGCAGCCCGCGCTTCAAGCCCTTGATGCAAAGCTCGGCGTGGCTCGGCGCGTCCGTGGCGATGAAGACCGCCTCGATCTCCTTGTCCTTCTCGAACATTTCCTCGCATGACGCGTAAGTCTTCTTCGCGCCGGTCACCTTCGCGAGTTCGGCGCAGCGATCGGAAAACAGGTCGGTCGCCGCCACCACCTCCACATTCGGATGCTGTTGGAAGCCGAACTGCGCGCCGAATTTGCAGACCCCGTAACCCGCGATGCCGACCTTGACCTTGCGTTCGGAAAAGGGCGTCCATGCAGACGACTTGACCTTGCCCGCGTCGGTCTCGTCGAAGCCGGCGATCTTTGGTGCTTGGGCCCGTGCCAGCGTCTTGGCAGTCAGTGCGGCGGCTGCGGTCGTTTGAAAAAATGCTCTTCTGGATAGAATGTGTGTCACTGTTTGTTTCTCCGTTTGAGGTTATTCGAGCGAAGTCATCACTTCGTCCAGCCGCATCAGCGCGCGTGCGGCAAAGATCATGCAGTTCAGCCAGTCGGTTCCAGTGCTGGCGCGCGAGTCAAAATAGGTGGGGATCGTGCCGTCGGCGCGCTGCATGCGCGTCACGGTGTCGGCCAGCGCCTTGGCTTTCTCGAGATACACCGCTTCGCGCGTGACCGCATACGCGTTGGCGAAGGCGCGGATCATGTCGGCGGACGAGGCGTCGATCGGCGTGTAGTAATGGTATTGTTCCAACGCGCACGGCATTTGCCAGTTGGCCGAGTCGAGATGGGTCAGCGGTTGCCTCCAAACCGTGAATTGGTCTTCGCACCAGGACAACAACTCGCGCGCCTGAGGCAGGAGCGCCGGTTCTGTGGCCGATTGCACGAACAGATAACTGGAAAACTCGGCAGGTTTGCCTTTCTCAAGATTCTCGTAGGGCGGGGTGGGCTGCATGTCTTCGAACTGGCCTTCCCAGTTGTACGTGGCGAACGGTCCGTGCGTCACATATTGGCGTGTCGCGGCGGCGCAGGCCGAATACGCGGGATCACCCGTGAGCTGCGCGGCGCGCTGGAAAAGCGCCTCGAAATAACCTTCCGGAATGACCACATTCGCGCTGACAGGCAAGCCGTTTGACTCCCAGATCTTCAGGTGCCACGAGCCTCCGGGCAACTGGAGTGCGCGGAGCGTTTGCGCGATGTTCAAGGCTGCGGTGCGATATTTCTCATCCTGCGTGGCGTCGTAGAGAAGAAGGTAAGACAGGGCGGTTTCGGGCGGATAGATCATCATGTTCTGGCCCTTGTACGTGGCGGCGGTGCGCTTGCTGCCCCAATAGGTCGGCGGCAGATGGGCGAGCGGCGCACCGGCCGGCTGGCTGTTAGTGATCAGCCAGTCCGCCGACGCCCGCGCGATGGCCAGCGCGTTCGTACGCGCCTGTGCGTGCTCTGTCAGCGATGCATGCGCGACCATGGCTTCGATCAGCGCCCCGATGATTTTGGCCGGGTAACAGTACAGCTCGTAGTCATCGGCGGGCGTGCCGGCGGTCAGCCAGTTCTGCACGTGCGGCAGGTTATAAACGCCGGAATAACACAGTTTGGCGGCCTCGCGGTAGGGGCGGGTGCCCGGCTCGTAAGGTCCGCTGAAGCCGGCGGCTCGGTAGAAGGAACGCGTCTGTTCGCCAGCGAGAGTGTTGCCCGCCGCGTCCAGCGGGGTGACCGTCAGATCCACGTAACCGACCGGCAGGGCGGCCCAGATGTTTGTCAGCGGGCGCCACGGCGCGTCGGCCGTGAAGACAGAGGCGGTGCCGCTGGCACGGTGCCGCGCGGTGAAGCGGTAGGTTGCGGCATTGTTTGTGGCCGTGAACGCGAAAGACGGCGGGTGTATGAACCGCCGCGCGTTGGCGTTCCAGAACGGCGCGCCGCCGGGCTCGCCGGGCCGCAGGGGCAGAAGGCTCAGCGACGCCGCAGCCGCGTTGAGCGTCTGCCAGTAAGCGGTCGATGCCGCGCCGTCATCAAAGGGCCAATACTGCACCAGCGTGCCCGCCGCGACCGGTAAGGTCGCGCCTATCGCCGCAAGCGCGACAGCAAGTTTGTGGTTCCATGTGACGGACAGTGTCATTTTTTTCTGCATGTGTCAGCCACTTTCCTAACGCAATAATCGGCAAGTGGCAAGGGGAAGCGAGTCGAGCGCGTGTTTGATGCGAAGCGCAGCCGGGAGCGCGGGCGTCCCCGCCCGCAAGGTGAAAGTCCACACGCGATGCAGGTGCGCAGCCGGTAGGGCGGTCTCGCCGAGACCGCCGCGGACGCCTCGGCGAGGCGTCCCTACCAGAAAGCTCAGCCTTTTGCATGAAACGTTGTTGCGGGCGAGGACGCCCGCGCTCCCGGCTCGCCTATCCTCTTTCACCAGAAAACGCATGAACTTCGCGCACCCCTGCCATTAACCGATTACCTTAACGCACCGTGATCATCGTTCCCCGCGGGAAGAGGGTGTCGATGCTGTTCTGCGCCAGCCAGGCGATCTCCCCGGCCGTGAGGGCCGTGTTCCACATCGCCACTTCGTCGATCAGCCCTTCAAAAGAGGGACTTGCGTTGGATGAACCGATGAGCCACGGTTCTGTACAAGTGATGTCGTGCGGCCTTATGCCTCTGTCCGTATTCGCCAGAACCGCTGTCATGACCCCGTCGACAAATAGAACCGGGCTTTTATCGCCGGCCGGACGGACGAGGGCGGCATGGTGCCACTCGCCGTCGGCATAGTCGCCGCGGGAGGAGACTTCCCACCGGTCAATGCTGGTCTGCGTTCCCAGCACAAAGGTGTGGAGCTTGCCCCCAGTACCAGGATTGCCTGCTATGTCACCGCCCATCACGAGACTCATCTGCGTGTA
>JAQUEX010000350.1 GCA_028684935.1 Kiritimatiellia bacterium
CTGGACGCCTCTCACGGCGGGGCGCAGTACTACAACCTCGCGATCGACGGTGCGGCGCTGGCGACCGTGGCGGATGCGTTCACCGCACTGGAACAGCGGGTCGAGCGCGAGGGGCTTCTGACCTTTGATGACATTTTTCGCGCGACCGAGTCCGATTTTAAAGGTGCGCCGCAGGTGCAAAAGCTCTTGGCGCTGTCGGAAAAGTATGGAAATTCCGAGCGTGGCGACGCTTGGGCGCAACGGATCATGCGCGACTTTACCGACAAGGTCCGGGCGGAGGCGAAGCACATTCCGTTCGTCAAGCCGATCGTCTTGATTCCGGGACTCTTTTCGTGGGCGGACACGGTGCGGCTCGGCAAGAGCGTGGGCGCGCTGCCGAACGGCCGGCGCGCGGGCGAGCCGATCTCGCAGGGCGCGAATCCCAGTGTCGGTTTCCGGCGTGACGGGGCGGTTACGGCGATGGCCGCGGCGGTGGCGTCCGTGCAGCCGGGCTACGGCAACACCGCGCCGCTGCAGTTGGAAGTGGACTTCGGAAGTCTGGACATCGCGCAGGCGGCATCCTGCTTGAAAGCGCTGATCCGCTCGCATTTCGCGCTGGGCGGAACGCTCATGAACATCAACGTCGTAGACGAGCGGCAGATTCTGGCGGCGAGCCAAGATCCCGAGGCCTATCCCGATCTGATTGTGCGCGTGACCGGCTTCACGGCCTACTTCGCCAACCTCTCGCCCGACTTCCGCAAGCTCGTGCTGGAGCGTGTCGTGCGTCAGGCTTCCTGACGGCGTCAAATACAACGCCCTGGCGTGAAGTCGGTGGGTGGGGTAGTGCGAGCCGAGCGTGTGTTTTGCGCGGAGCGTCTGGAGTGCGGCGGCTTGCCGCCGCTTTGGAAAGCGGGAGCACGCTCCCGCACCCATAAACCGACTGTGCTTCGTATCCGACATGCGTTCGACTCGCGTACCTCCTGCCAACCGATTCCGTGTGATACGCTTGACGCCATTTAGGTTATTTGGTACCTTAATCCCGATTTAAGCAAGCGCCAGCAAAAAAGGAGACCGACATGAAAGCAAATGTGGACAAGGAGACCTGTATCGGGTGCGGACTTTGCGCGACGATCTGCCGGGCCGTATTCGCCATGAAAGAATCGGTCGCGGAAGTCATCGCAACGCCCGTTCCGCCTCCCGATGAACCTGCCTGCCGGGAAGCCGTTGAAAGCTGTCCGGTGGCCGCGATCACGATCACCGAACAATAAGGGAAACCCATGAGCTGGGAATGTCCCCATCAGAGTGGCGACGACCTGACGTGCGAACGGCGGTCGCAACCGTGCCAACCGCTCAGCGAGGGCTGCGTGCTGTGCGGCAAGGTGCAGTTCATCGGGCAAGACCAGGAGAATGCCAGGACGACATCAGAAAAGACCGATGCGGCCGACACGCTCTGACACAAGGAAGCGGTATGTCCTCTGAAAGAAACGCCAGCGGCAGTCAGAGCGCATACTCGGTCGCTCTGTGCCGAGGCATGCGATCATGCTCCTTCGGCCTTGTTGACCTGGAGCCGATCCGCGCAGCCATCGAGACGGTCATCGCCGACTCGCCTTGGAACGCATACGTCGAAAGCGCCAGAGGCGGCCGGTTCAGACCGCATGAAAGGCTGCGCATCGCGCTTTCAGCCTGCCCTAACGGCTGCTCGCAGCCGCAAATCCAAGACATCGGCCTCATCGCCGCGCTTCGCCCCAGAGAAGTTGCCGCTGCCTGCACAGGGTGCGGCCTGTGCGAGGCGACCTGCCGGGAAGCCGCGATGCTCGTGGAAGACGGCCGAGCCGTCCATCGCCCGCAAGCCTGTCTGGCGTGCGGCGAGTGTGTCCGAGTCTGTCCTGCACACGCGGTCCTGTGCGAGCCGCTGGGGTTCCGTCTGCTCCTGGGCGGGCGAATGGGACGACACCCGGTCTGGGCGACTGAATTGCCCAGCTTTTACACGCAAGAGAGAATCCCGCAGCTCTTCCGCGACCTCTTGCGCGTGCTGCTCCGTGAGCGCCGTCCGGGTGAACGTCCTCGACAGGTGCTCGCACGTCTTGACATTCAGCAGATCGAACATGAACTCGGAGAGTGTCGCTATGAATGATCCCGTGTCATCAAAAATTCTCAGGAGCGAGAGCCCTTCCCGCAGAGTGGTCCAGATCGCCTTCGCCATCGGCGCCATCCTGACCGCGGTCCAGTTCCACAGATTCGTCGTGTCCCTGTCCCAAACCGTGCCGGAAGTTCTGACGCTGCGCCCGGCGGCCGTCGACGCCTGGCTGCCGATCAGCTCCTTCATGAGTTTGGTTTATCTCGTCAGGACAGGCGTCGCCAACACCGTACACCCCGCAGGGCTCGTGCTCTTCACGCTCATCCTGCTGCTGGCGCTTACGCTGCGGCGCGGTTTCTGCAGTTGGGTCTGCCCGGTCGGCACGCTCTCAGAATACGCCCATCTGGCGGGGCGATACCTATTCAAGCGCAACGCCCGCATGTCCAGGCCGCTCGACATCGCGTTGCGCTCAATCAAGTATCTGCTGCTGTCGCTGTTCGTCGTCCTGATCTGCAGAATGACCGCTGAAGATTTGCGCGCCTTTATCCACGGCCCTTACAACCGGGTTTGCGACGTCAAGATGTATGCGATGTTCGCGCCGCCCAGTGTGACCACGCTGACCGTGATCGCCGCTCTCGGGATCCTTTCTCTCGTCTTCAAGAACTTCTGGTGCCGGTATCTCTGCCCGTATGGCGCCTTGCTCGGACTTGCGTCGATACCGAGTCCAACCGCGGTGCGCCGCGACCCGGCCCGCTGCACCGGCTGCGGTGCCTGCACGGCCGCCTGCCCCAACAGCATCCGCGTCCACAGCTCAAACACAGTCCGTTCCCCCGAATGCACCGCCTGCTACGGGTGCGTGTCCGCATGCCCGCAAGCCGGCGCGCTCCGCATGGGCCTGCCGCGATCGAAAAAGGCCATGACGATCAGCCTCTACGGGCTTGTCACTCTGGCGGCCTTCGTGTTCGTTCCTCAGGCTTTCCGCGCCTTCGGATATTGGGACACCGACACGCCGAATGACCTCTACCGCCGTTTGGTTGCGGATCTCTCGGCCATCGGCCACCCGCGTACCTCCGGGCGTCTTTCAGGCCCGGAATAGAGGCAGGGCCGACGCGTCAGAATTCTTGTCTTCACGGCCTTTCACCCGCGATATTGGCCCATAAAACTCACTTAGCCCGTGTCGGGATTCTGTGAATCAACGCGCCAAGGGGGGTAAT
>JAQUEX010000074.1 GCA_028684935.1 Kiritimatiellia bacterium
CCTAAAATGCGACAATCCCCGGCATGAAAGCTATTTGTTTCGCGGTGTTCGGCCTCATCTCTATTGTGCTCGCGCTTCCGTCACCCGCGCGCCCGCCGAATTACGACGAAGCCAAAGTCGCGCCGTACACCCTGCCTGACCCTCTGGTCTTCGCGGACGGCACGCGGGTCGCCGCGCCGGACCAATGGCCGCGGCGTCGCGCCGAGATCGTCGCCCTCTTCGAGGACCAGATGTACGGGCTCGTCCCGCCGCCGCCCGCCACCCTGCGTCTCGAGACCCTCGAGGAATGTGACATCCTGAACGGCCGCGCACGGCGCAAGCAGCTCCGCATGTGGTTCCGCGCCGACAACACCGGGCCGAAGATCGATTGGATCCTCTTCATTCCGAACGCCGCGCCGCGCCCGGTTCCTGCCTACATCGGCCTGAACTATTACGGCAATCAGGAGATCGACCCCGACCCCGCCATCCGTCTGACCGAGGGCTGGCTGCGCAACAACGACAAACACTTCATCACCGGCAACCGCGCTTCGGAAAAAAGCCGCGGACTCAATCCCGCGAGCTGGCCGTATGAAACGCTGGTGACGCGCGGATATGCGCTGGTGACCGCGTGCTACGGCGACATCGCGCCGGACGACAAGGTGCTCTACACCAACGGCGTGCACGTCCTCTTCCCCCCCTCCACGCCCGGCGTCGGCAATGACACCACCGCATTGGGCGCGTGGGCGTGGGCGCTGATGCGCGGCATGGATATGATCGAGCGTGAACCCATGATCGATGCCCGGCGCGTCGCGGCGATCGGCTGCTCACGTCTCGCCAAGACCGCTCTGCTGGCAGGGGCCAAAGACGAGCGCTTCGCAGTCATCATCCCCAACCAGACCGGGGGCGGCGGCGTGCCGCTGGCCAAGCGTGACTACGGCGAAAATGTCGCCCTGCAGAATCAGAACTTCCCCTACTGGTTCTGCGGCAATTTCCGCAAGTACAGCGACAACGAGGCGGCGATGCCGTTCGACCAGCACATGCTGCTCGCCGCCTGCGCGCCGCGCCGCCTCTATGTCTCCAGTTTTCCCGGCCGCTGGTTCGATCCGTACGGTGAATTCCTCAGCATGAAGGCCGCCGAACCGGTCTGGCGTTTTCTCGGCCATGACGGATTGCCGGCCGAAAGCTGGCCGGACGACCTCGCGCCGGCCCTCGGCAGCCACCTCGCCTACCACCGCCGGCCGTTCGAGCACGGCATCGCGACCTACGACTGGCAGGCCTACCTCGCGTTCACCGACAAGGCGTTCGGCGTCACCATCGATTGGCAGCCGACGAAAACCGACGCCTGGAAACGGTTCACGCGCCACCACTTCACGGTGGACGGGAAACCGTGCTGGGTGGCAGTCCCGCCCAATCCGCGCCCCGGCAACCCGTGGATCTGGTGCATGGAGTTCCCCACGGCGTTTGATGACCGCACCGGCGTCGTGCCACTGGTCGAAAACGGTTTCCACTACGCCCACATGAGTGTCGGCAACACCTTCGGCAGCCCGGCTGCACAGAAGCATTTTGATCGGTTTTACGCGCACATGACCGCCAAGGGCCTCAGCCCGCGCGTCTCGCTAATCGGCGTCAGCCGCGGCGGTCTCTACGCCTACCGATTTGCCTTCCGCAATCCGGAACGCATCGTCTGCGTCTACGGCGACGCGCCGGTCTGCGACTTCAAAAGCTGGCCCGGCGGCAAGGGTAAAGGCAAGGGCAGCGCCGGCGACTGGCAAAGTCTGTTCACGCACTACGGGTTCAAGGACGAATCTGAAGCCTTGTCTTATCCCGAGAATCCCGTTGATGTGCTTGCGCCGCTGGCCGCCGCCAATATCCCGCTGATTCATGTGGTCGGCGACACCGACGACGTCGTGCCGGTTGAAGAAAACACGGCGGTGATCGAACGGCGCTACACGGCTTTGGGCGGCACGATCACCGTCTTTCACAAGCCTGGCGTCGGCCATCATCCGCACGGACTCGACGATCCCGCGCCGGTGGCCGCGCTGATCCAAGCCTATACGACGCGCCGGGATCTCGAGAATTGCCAGTGACGCGGAACACCTCCGACATCCTGCTGGTGGCCGTTAATGCGAGATACAGCCACTGCGCCTTTGCCCCTCGATCGCTCATCGCCAATTTGGGACCTCTCGCGCCGCGCGCCGGCCTGCTGGAATGTGACTTAGAGATCACGCCGCTGCAGCTTGCCGAACGCATCGCCGCCCGCTCTCCGCGCGTGGTCGGTTTTTCTGTTTACCTCTGGAACGTGCGCCTGATCGAAGCAACCGCGCGCCTCCTGCGCGTGGTCGATTCCGGCATGCGCCTCGCGGCCGGCGGTCCCGAACTCACCGCAGACTACCCGCACGCCGATCTGTTCGACACCGTGATCGTGGGTGAAGGCGAGTCCGCTTTCCGCGCCTTCTGTGAAACCGTGCTGACCGACGGCGGCGATTTCCCGTTATCCTCTGTCTTGATTAATCAAACAGGTGAAGCCCTCGCCTCTCTTGCGTTGCCCTATGACCGCTACACCGACACCGATCTCGCCCAGCGAACCGTCTATGTCGAGACGAGCCGCGGCTGTCCGTTCTCCTGCGCCTACTGCACATCGGCCGGCACGGGCCTGCGGCTGATTCCTCTACTGCGCCTATTGCCAGCCTTTGACGAACTCTGGCGGCGCGGTCTGCGGCGGTTTAAATTTCTCGACCGCAGTTTCAATGCGCCGACTGAACACGCCTGCGCGGTTCTCGACTTTTTCCGCAGCCGCGTTACCGAAGACACCTGCCTGCATGTGGAGATCCAGCCCGACCGCCTGCATCCGGACGTGCTCAGTCGTCTGGCCGCTTTCCCGGCCGGCACCCTGCACCTTGAAGTCGGCATCCAAACGCTGACCCCGCACGTCGCCGCCAGGATCGGACGCAGTCCCGATACTGCGCGCACGCTTGAAACACTTCGCGTTTTGACGCGCGAGACCGGCGCGACCGTTCACGCCGACCTGATCTTCGGGCTGCCCGGCGAGGACGAGGTCGCCTTCGCGCGCGGCTTCAACACCTTGGTCACCGTTTGTGATCCGCCGGAAGTGCAGGTCAATTGGCTCAAAGTCTTGCCGGGCACACGCTTCGCGCGCGAAGCGCAACGGATCGGTCTCGCCTTCAACCCCGAGCCGCCCTATGAACTGCTGCGTTCAGACGCGATGGATTTTGCAACGCTGTCACGTATCCAGCGCTTTGCGCGCTGTTGGGAACTGGTACACAACCGCGGCCATTTCAGCGAGGCATGCCTCCGCCTCCACGCGCTGGCCGGCGGCGATTTCTACGCGTGTTATCAGGCGCTGGCCGACCATCTCTGCGCGGCCGAAGGCAAGCTCTTTGCCATTTCGCGTCCCCGCCTCGCCGCTCTGCTTGACGATTTTCTCGCCCGTCCCCTCCCCCGCCCTGATCACCCATCCCCTGAATCTCCCCTATCTTCATGAGCGTTGAATCCGTCACCCCTTACGACAGCGGCGCGAGTAAGCGCGAACAGATCACGCAGGCGTTTGACGTGATCGCGCACCGCTACGACCGTCTCAACCGTATTCTTTCGCTCGGCATCGACGGCGGCTGGCGGCGGCGTGCGCTGCGTCTGCTCGCACAGGATGCACCGCCGGACCGTGTGCTCGACGTGGCGACAGGAACGGCAGATTTCGCGATCCTTGCGGCGCGCCTGCTGCCGCGCGCGCGCATCACAGGCATCGACCTGTCGGCGGGCATGCTTGCGTCGGGCCGCGCCAAAGTCCTGCGCGCGCAACTGTGCGACCGCATCGATCTGGTGCGCGGAGACGGCTTAGCGCTGCCGTTTGCGGATGCGTCGTTCGACGCCGTGACAGCCGCCTTCGGCGTCCGCAACTTTGAAAGCATCCCGGCCGGTTTGGCCGAGATGCGCCGCGTGCTCGCTCCAGGCGGCCGCGTGGTGATCCTTGAACTCTCGCAGCCTGAACACGCGCCGATGCGTCCGCTCTTCCGCTTTTATCTCAGGGCCGTCATGCCGCTGCTCGGACGGCTCTTCTCCGGTCACGCGCGCGAATACCGATATCTGCCTGCCTCGATCGAACAGGTCCCGCAAGGCGAAGCCATGCTGGATCTGTTGCGCATGGCCGGCTTTGACACATGCCGCGCGGTGCGCTACACCTTTGGCGTATGCTCGTGCTATACCGGCCGCCGGACATCCTGAACGTTACGGTTTCAGGAAGCGGTCAAAAAAATCGCAGGCAGCGTCTACCGCAATCTCGTGTCCGCCGTCAAACCAATGGATAACCGTGCGGTCCGACAGGCCGAGCCGCGTGTACAGGCGCCGCACGCGCGCATACTCGTAACCGACGAACTCATCCCAGGCCACGCCGTCCGCATGACCGCGTTGCGCCATAAACGGACGCGGAATCATCAGACAGGCAAGGTCGGAATAATTGAAGGTGTTGCCGATGTCAAACTCAAACATCTCGTACTCGTCCCACAGTGCGAAACTGAAGGGATAGCGGGTCGAGGCCATTTTGACGATGCCTTCATTGAAATCCCCTGTCGACACCGCCAGACAGAAGCGCGTCATCACCGGCGGCACGCGAACTGCAGTCTTGCCGCCATAAGACTGCCCGATAAACGCGATGCGCGCGCCGTCCACAAAAGGCAACGTGTCCAGCCAATCGAACATCTGTTCGTACTGGAGGTGGATGTACGAGTAGAGCGTCCATTGCAGCGGATTCGCCTTGCGGACGAGTTGACGGTAACGGTCCTCAAACACATACGGATTCTGCGGTGAAAACACGAGATAGCCCCGTTCCGCAAGGCGCGGCGCGATTTCGTAATAGGTCTGACGCCCGCCGTTTTTCAACGCCATCAGCGTGCGCGGCGTGCCGCCGCGTCCGTGCTGGGCGACAATCAACGGTCGGCGCTCGCCGGGTTGAATGCCGTTCGGGACCAGCAGGTACCCGTAGAGCATGAAATCAGGCAGCACGTCCAGCACCACCTCATAGCACACATAAGCGGCCGTCTGCTCGACCACGCGCGTGCGCGGATTGAGCGCCGCCCGCGCGCCGTGGATGCGCCCCATCACCAGCTCCAGATAATACGTGCGATACGCGTCGGCAGAGCGTTCAAACGCTGCGGGCGACGACACGTCAAGGCCGGCAAGAAACGCCTGTCGCACCGCCGGCGAAACCGCCAGCAGATGCTGCGAAAAGGCGTTCATGCCTTTGACCAGCCGCGCTTCACGCGCCGCGCAGGCCGCCGCATCGACCGTCGCGCCCTTCCACGTGCCGCCCGCCAGAGACGCGGCGGGGTCGCGGGCGACCTCCTGTTCTGTCACCCGCACGAGCCAGCCGTCTCCATCGGATGGCACCAGCCCGCGGGCGCGCGCCACCTCGCGTTCAGCGTCATCCTCCGCCGGCGAGACTAATTCACCCGGCGCGCCGCCCTCACCCCGTTCACGGGTGACCGCCTCAACGGGTCCCGGTGTCGTCAGGACGGTCAGCCGCCGCGGCGCGATAAGCGCGGCCACTTCCGCGTCGCCGAAGCGGCGTAACAGGCCGAAAACATTGCGGTCGATCGGTTCGCGCCACAACGCTTCTCGCGCGCCGAAGTAACCGGCCACCACGGTCTGATCAATCCGCGTGTCCAGCGCACCCGCATATAAAGCCAGCATGCCGCCGTCACCCCACCCTTCGACGCGGACCGAGGCCGATGGCGTTTGGGCGCGGAACCAGTCGACCAGTGCCGACACCTCCTGCACTTCATAGCCGATCACATGGCGTCCCATCACATAGGCAGGGCGATAGACGAATTCGCGCGCGGTCATGACCTTGCCGCCGGGCATGGCCGCCGCCTGTTTGCCGTAGAAGGGATTGGGCAGCTCGCTCACGTATTTGGATTTCGTCCGGCTGATCACAGCGGGCACCACCAACCGGCAATCCGGAGGCGGAAAACGGAATCCCAGGCGTGACGCCGCAGCGGCACCGTTCGTGAGCCCCAGCACCTGTTCGGGCGTGATCCCCGCATGCGGGAGATGCACGATGTTGACGGCGATCGAGGGCTGCGTCGGCTCAAGCAGCAAGCCCTCGGCCGAGAAGTCGCCGATGACCGGCCAGCGGATGCGCACCAGCGTGTGTGTGTCGGTGCGCCCCACGACTGCGGCGTGGGTGAGCGTGCTGAGCGTCTCGGGCGCGTCAAAGGGCACGCGCGCGTCACGCACGCCAAGCATACGGGCCAGTTCGGCCCTGTTCGTGGCCAGCCATGCGGCGGCGGACGGGCCGCCCTCCGCCATACGCTGGCGCCAGTGTCCGGAGCGCTCGGCCGCGACACGTTCCGTCTCCCGCAGTGTGAAACGGTCGAGCCCGCTCAGGTAGGCATCGGAAAGATCATTTGTCCCTGTCAGGGGCTTCGTTCCTGCCAATGGCTGCGCCATGGACCAGGCCGCGCCCAGCACCACCGTCCATCCGAATCGAGCGATCTTGCGCATGAATCCCCCTTAACGATGTTCGCCCCCCGCCCGCGCGTGCGCGGCGAAATCTGCCGCGCGTCAGCGCAACGGCGTTTCGTCAGCCGCGACAAGCTTCTGCACGCCCATCATGTTTTTGTCGCGCAGCCCGGGGCTCGCATAGCGCCAGACGAGCTGTTTGGCGCGCGTGATCTCGAACATGCCTGTCCCCTGCCCCTCTTTCGTGTAAGCCGCGTAACAGCCGACCACGAGGTTGTTGTTCGGCAATACGTGGAACCCGGTCATGTTTTGGATCGTGACCCCGGGAACATCGTCTTTCGCGAAGGACCAGACCTCCTGGCCGTCAGGCGCATATTCGATCAGCCGGTCGATGGCCGACACCAGCGTGTTGCCGTTTTTCAGACGCACAGCCGCGAAGGCGACTGAAGGCGTGCTCCGCTCCCAAGCGGTGGTGCCGTCCGGCCGGTATTCACGGACCACGTTGTCACCCGAATGGCACACGAGATAGTTGCCGTTCGCGAGCTTGCGCGCCATGCGCATGTGGTGGTGGTCGTTCTTGGATTCATAGCGCGTCATCAGCGAAAAGACCACGCGGCCTGCGGGATCGACTTCGACCACACGGCCGGAGGCGTTCTCGCCGACCAGCGTGTGGCCATTCGGCAGGCGCTGGCATGAGAAGGCTCCGCCGCCCTTCTGATTTTCCGGCACATAGCGGAAGACCACCGTATGGTCGGGCGCGACCTCCGTGACCGCTCCGTCGGCAAACAGCACATGGCCGTTCGGCAGGCGCCAGGCGTCATGAATGTTGCCGGCTTTGTGCTCCCACACCACCTCGCCCTGCGGCGAAAGCAGCAGCACGCGCCCGCTACCGGTCGCGAGCACCGGAGCGTCCAACGCACCGTCCACCCCGGCGGCACACACCGCACCCGCAACCGCCAACGCCAGCACCGTGAGCCATCCTTTCATCAGGGTTCCCTCTCTTTGACAGTCAGCGTCTATCGTTCCAGTGCGATTCCGCGCCGGATGTAGGTCGGCACATCGAGATCCTGTCCCTCGTGCAACGTCGGTTCAACATCCCGGAATTTTCCGCGCCCGGTCGCGCCGAATGACAGCTTGCTGCCCTTGGCACGGCTGCGGCGGCTGCCCGGCTGGATGGGAAAGGCGTCGGCCACAGGCGGCTCCGCGGCGGCAGGAGGCGCGGCCTCTTTGGCCGGCGGGGCGGGCTGGCTGACGGCAGCCACCCAGCTTTCAAACGAGAGTGCGACCAACTCGATGCGACCCTCATACTGCGCATCGAGCACGGTGCCCATTTCGATCAGGCATCCTTTGGGGGCATGGCTGCGCAACGCGCCCATGACCTCCCCGATTTCAGCCAAACGCAGGTCGGGACCGGCCAGGATGCCGAGCATCACGGCACTCGCCTTGGACAACGAGTCGCCTTTGCGCAGCAGGCGGCAACTCTTCAGTGCCTCAACCGCGTGGCGCGCGCGGTCCACGCCTGACGCCGATGCGAACCCGAAACGCGCATTGCCCCCCCGCAGCACCATTTTGTGTAGCCGCTCCGGATCAAGCTGGATGAATCCGGGCTTGGTCACGAGCCGCCAGAGTAACGTCACCCCGGCGGAAATCAGACTTTCGGAAACCTGAATCGCGTCGCCCAGCAGGTCTTCGCGCGCATCGCTGAACAGATCGTCCTGCGGAATCACGATCAAGGAGTCCGCGTTTTCTTCGATCATCGGCAAGACGCGGTCAGCCGATTTCGCACGCGCTTCGCCCTCAAAGACAAACGGCCGCGTGACAAAGCAGACGGTGGCCATGCCCATGTCATGCAAGGCTTTGACGATTTCAGGCGTTGCTCCGCCGCCCGTGCCGCCGCCCAAACTTGCCAGAATCACGACGGTCCGCGCATGCTGCATCTGGGCGCGCAACGTCTCGAGGTCATCCTGCGCGGCCAAGCGCCCAAGAATCGCGTCGCCGCCCGTGCCATGTCCAGAGAGCCGCGAGCCGCCAAGCAGCACGGTCGTCATGCCGGCGCCGGCCGCCGTGCGCAGCGGCTGCGCATCCGTATCGGCGCACACGACGCGCACCCCCTCGCCGTAGGCCGAACGGACAGAAGCCGCAAGACGGCAGCCGCCCCCCCCGACGCCCAGTAAAAGCAGTCCTGAACCTAGTTCCTGACTCATCGTCTAAACCACCCTTTAAAGATGTTTTTGACCGGCGCCAGCATGCCGCGGTCTTCATAGGTCATGTGCCCGTACAGCACAAGACCGGCGGCGGTGCACAGAGACGCGGGCTGCTCCAACTTGTCCAAACCATCGACATTGACCGGCATGCCAATGCGGCAGGGCACGCCGAAGATACGCTGCGCCAGTTCCGTGACTTTGCGCAGGTAGGCGCCGCCACCCGTCAACACCACGCCCCCGCCAACATGCGGCAGCACGCCGGCATCATGCAGCCGAGAGCGCACCACGCGCAACGT
Organism: Kiritimatiellia bacterium; assembly: GCA_028684935.1. Taxonomy (GTDB): domain Bacteria; phylum Verrucomicrobiota; class Kiritimatiellia; order RFP12; family UBA1067; genus DUPH01. Next base: position 8,954 of record JAQUEX010000074.1, read on the forward strand.
CTCATCCATGCGCGCATTGATCACCGTGTGCAGCGCTTTGCAGTTCAGCATCCGCTCCTCAAACCCCACATCGGCCTTCAGCGCGACACGCCGCGCCCCGCCTTCAGAATCGATCAGCGCAGAGCCTTCGGCGCGTTTCAACTCTTCGGCCCGGTTGAGCGGAATGTTAAAGGCCAAGGCAATGTCATTGGTGACATGATCACCGCCGACGCCGACGCTGCCGACCGCCGCGACCACATCATTGCTGTAAGCAATATAATTCGTGGTTCCGCCGCCCAGATCGATCAGCACCACGCCGTTGCGTTTCTGCTCGGTCGTCAACGCCGCCAAGGCCGCGCACACGCCGGAGAACGCCACGTCGGTCACCTCCAGCTCCGCGCTCTTCGCCACATTGACCGCGTTTTCAATCCGGCTTTTGACCCCGTGAACCGCCATGACATTCAAGGTGAGCATTTTGCAACGCATGCCCTCCGGTTTGACAATCCCGGGCTGATCATCCACCGTGAACGTTTGCGTGATCGTGTGCAACACCTGACGTTCGGGATCGGTCTGCACCTCCTTGGCATTCTCCGTGACCTCGTCAATATCGTCGCGTGACACCGCATGATCGCTTGAACGGATCGTCACCATGCCGGGGTTGACCGTGGCCAGAATATGACCGCCGGACAACGCCATCAACACTTGCCAGATACTGACGTCAGACTGTTTCTCAGCCAGCTTCACGGCTGTTTCAACGCCCGTACGCGCCTGCACCAAATCAAACATTTGGCCTTTGCGCACACCGATCGTGGGGTAAGACCCTACGCCCGTGATCTTGATGCGTCCGCCGTCAGACTCGCCCACGCACACCACGGTGCGCGAGGTGCCGATCTCCAGCGCCGCTATCGGAGGAATCGCCATACGCCCTTGCCTCTCCCTTTCATTGGACCCCGACCGGCATCGCGAAGACACGTTCGGGCAGAGTCGCGTCCCACATCATCCTCGGCTTGCCGATCTCGCTCTCCATAGCCTTCACCAAATTGTCAAAATGCCGCTGCATCCGCAGGTCGGTCTCTTTTAAATCATCCGACATCCCCTGCCACGCGAACTTCGCCTGCCGGTAATCGGAAAAGGTCAGCATCAAGTAATCCAGCTTGGAAGCGTCCACCGCCAGCAAGCGCACCGAACACTCGGGCCGCAGCGTGCTGTGAATCAAACGGGCCGCCGCCAATTCGTTGCCGTGCAGGCGCTCGCCGGGCTTGATTTGCGAAAACTCGTCCGCCCCTTTGATAAGCGGCAGTCCGCCGGTGCCTGCATACCGGATAAACACCACGCCCTCTTCGTCCACCACACGGCCGTGCGACCCCACGCGCGCGATCGGCTCGCGTTCCACGATCGTGACGGTCAGCTTGTCCGGCATGCGCCGCACGATGGAAATCTCGCGGATATTCGGAGCCTGCTCCAAAAGTTCACGCCGTTTTTGTTCGATCGGGATCGCGAACAGATTGACCCCTTCGCGCAGCCCGAGTTTTTCGCAAATCAGGTCGGGCGTCAGCGTCCGGCCGGTCACGATCACCACCGAACTACGCAGGTCGCGCAGCACGAACAACGATTGCGCCCGAAAGTAATAGACGGTGAACAGCGTCCAGACACCCCAAATGCCGATCACCAGGACAGCGGCACAGGCGGCGAGCGCCAGCGCGAGCTTCACGCCGGACGGCAGATCCGTCACGACGCCGGTCACGCGCCGGCCGCTTTGCGCAAACCGGTTCACCCGCCCCTTGCTTCGTTTGAACAACTTCCACTTCATCGTTGACCCCGGCCCTCTGTCATCCGCAGGCCGCGCTTTCCAGTAACCGCGCGCACAGCGCGCTGAATGAAAGACCTGCCTGCGCCGCCGCTTTAGGCAGCAGGCTGGTCGCCGTGAACCCCGGCACCGTGTTGATTTCAAGCACATACGGCCGCCCGTCGGGCGTCACCCGGAAATCCACGCGGCTGACGCCGCGGCAGCCCACCGCCTCAAACGCCACCAGCGCCAGCACCTGACACGCCGCCACCAGCGGCCGGTCAGCCTCCGCTTGCGGAAACACGTAGCGCGTCACCCCCTGGGTGTATTTTTCCTGAAAGCCGTACCAGCCTTTCGGCGCCTGGATCTCGACCACCGGCAGCGCCTCGCCAGCGAGCACGCCGACCGTCCACTCGCGGCCCGGGATATACGTCTCCACCAGCACCTCGCCCTGCCCGTCAACCGCACGCGCCGCCGCCAGCGCGGCCGGCCACGCCGTCGCGTCGCTCACCTTGGTGATGCCCACGCTCGATCCGTCGCGCGGCGGCTTCACCACAACCGGCAACGGCAAGGCGGTTTCCGACATGCCGCATGTCAGCACCTCGTACGGTGCCGTCGGCACGCCCGCCTGCTCCAGCACACGTTTGGTCGCGATCTTGTCAATCGTGATCCGACTGGCCGCCGCCCCCGGGCCGGTGTACGGCACACCCAGACGGTCCAAGTCGGCCTGAACGCCGCCATTCTCGCCATATCCGCCATGCAGCGCGATGAAGACCGCCTCGGTGCCCTCCGGCAACCCTTCCAAGCCATCCCGCTCCAGCACCACCGGCCGCGCGTCATACCCCGCCGCCTTCAAACCGTCAACCACTGCGGCACCCGACCGGAGCGACACGTCGCGCTCACTGGATGTCCCGCCCATGATCACCGCAACCCGTTTCATACTGTTCCGTCCACTTTCTCAATCGTCACAAAAAAGCCCGCTGACTTCGGCCGTCAACCGCACGCCGCTGTGGCGCGCTGCCCGGCCCCGCATCCGCATCACCACCGCCAACACATCCGAGGCTGTCGCCGTCTCATCAGCCGTCACGACATTCGCATGAAAATCCGTCACGCGCGCGCCGCCGATTTGAAGCCCTTTGCAGCCCGCGTCATCCAGCACGCGCCCGGCAGCCGTTCCAGTCGGATTCCGGAAAACCGACCCGGCGCAGCGCAGTCCCGACACGGGCAACCGCTTGGCTCGGACCGTCTGCCGCAACGCTGCGACACGCTCTGGCGTGGCGCGTTCCAGCCGCAACCCGCAGGCCAGCGCGACGCGTCCCGTCAACCCGGCGCAACGGCGGTAAGAAAATCCACAATCGACGGGGTCCAGTATAGCGATTTCGCCGTCCGGATTCAAACAGCGAATCCACGTAACACGCATCCCGATATCGCCGCCGTGCGCCCCCGCATTCATGGCCAGCCAGCCGCCCAGCGTCCCCGGCACGCTATCGAGGCACTCAAGGCCCGAAAGCCCTTCGCGTTCCAGCCAATCCAACAACGCCGGCCCCATCCAGCCGCACTGCGCAATCACCTCATCGCCGCGCACGTCGATGTCCCTGAACGCTCCCGGCGCGAAACGGATCACGCAGCCCGCCTCGCCCAGATCGCTGAACCACGCGTTGGCTCCGGCCCCCGCAAACCGCCAACTCACCCCGCGCGCGCCGCACAGACGAACCACAGCCGCAAGCGCCGCCTCGTCAGCGACCTCGACGCGCCAGCGCGCCCAGCCGCCGACCTGATAAAAAGACCAGCGCGCCAAGGCGCCGAACGGCACCGTCGCCACGCCCGGGAGTGCCATCAATGCCGCCTCAAACCCCTCGGGATCGCGGCGTGCCGGCCAGCCGCGCGTGAGCGCTTCGCGGACCAAGCCGGCCATGCCGATCACATCGCCGGCGCCCGCAATCACCGCCAAATCGCCCGCCGCCAGCGTCTGCCGCAGGTAGGCCCACGCTTCCTCCTGCGTGCGCGCCAACTTGAGGCGCGGTCCGATGGGCGGGGCATCTCCGGCGGCGCCCGCTTGCGGCCGGCGCTCTGCCTGCCGGAACCAGGCATACAGATCTTCGATACAGCCGCCCTCCAGCGGCGCTTCCGAGGCCGCGTAAACCGGCAGCAGGATCACTTCGTCGGCCTCGGCGAAAGCCGGGGGGAACTCTGTCCCCAGCGCCCGCGTGCGCGTATAACGGTGCGGCTGGAAAACCACCACCAAACGCGCGGGACACTCATCGCGCGCCATCGCCAGCGCGGCTTTCAACTCGGCCGGGTGGTGCGCGTAGTCGGTCACGATCCGAATGCCCTGCACATCCGCGAGGCATTCATAACGGCGTCCCGGCAGCTCGTCACAGGCGCGCGGCAGCGCCGCAAACACGGCCTCCGGCTCAAACCCCAGCAGCAGCGCGGCGGCCGCGGCACCCAGCGCGTTAACCGCGTTGTGCCGTCCTGCCACGCCCAGCGTGAAGCGACCTTGCGGCTGCCCGCGCCACCACACGTCAAACGAGACGCGCCCCGCTTCGACGCGCACCTCCGTCGCCCGCAGCGCAGCGTCCGCCGCCACGCCGTAACGCAACACCGGGACAGCGGCCGAGGCGGCCGCCCGGTCCGCGCGGAGGTTGTCGCAGCAGACCGCCACGCCCTCGCGCGTGCCGGCGACAACCGACGCAAAACAGGCGGTGAGCGCCTCCTCGCCGTCGAAGTGTTCCAAATGGTCGAGGTCGATGTTGGTGAGAACCGTGACGGCAGGCGCATACCGCGCGAGCGTGCCGTCGCTCTCGTCCGCTTCCGCCACCAGCAGGTCGCCGCCGCCCCAGCCGGCCACACCGCCCAGACGTGCGGTGGCGCCGCCGATGCACCATCCCGGCGCAGCCCCCAGTTCCTGCAGCAGCCGCGCCGTGAAACAGCTTGTCGTGGTCTTGCCGTG
>JAQUEX010000351.1 GCA_028684935.1 Kiritimatiellia bacterium
GCGTTGAACGTTGCGCGTTGAACGTTCATTCACTCATGAGAGTCCCCATCCCTCGCGATTCGGACGACTTAGAAACTTGTTCGCAGCGGCATCATGGGTGAATCGCCCGGTCTTGCCGTCCCAATCCAGCCGTTTGCCGGAACCTTCCTCGATGGCGGCGACGCCAAGCAGCACGATTTCGTTGAGCGGCTGTGAGTAGTCAAAGTTCGCACAGGCCGCCGACCCGCCTAAACACGCGCGCATGAAATCCACCTGGTGCGACCCGCGGATGCGCGGGATCGTCTTGGGTGGCGGGGGGACTGCGGAACGGAGGCTGTCCGGCACAAACCGCAGGCTCTCGCCAAACACGCTGATACAGAGAATGCCCTTCTCGCCAATCAGAATCGCGGCGCAGCGGCCGAGGTCGACTCCATACTTCTTTTCTATCTCCACCACTTTCGGCGGCAGGTTCTGGTGCTCTTTCTTGACGATGTACTTGTACGTGCCCGGCGTCCACGTGCTGTCATCCCAGTGCAGGTCGCCTTTGAGCCCGTCATACCAGTGCATCTCGACAGGCGCGAGGTCGCCACGCTTCGGGAACTTCCAGACGATGTGGTCGCGCAGTCCCCACGACCCCTCTGCGCCCGACCGGAAATCCGCGAGCTGAACACTCTCCGGGCTGCCGAGCTTCAACGCCCAAAATACCGGATCGATGATGTGGTTGCCCATGTTGCCGATGGTCGCGCTGCCGAACCCGCGCCAAGAATACCAGCCAACGGGATGAAGCCCGCGGTTAAAGCCGCGCCACGCCGCCGGTCCTATCCATGTGTCCCAGTCCAGATCTTTCGGACAGGCCGAATCTTGCGCGAGCGGTTGTTCGCGCGCGTTCACCCGGTCGGTCCAGCAGTACACTTCGGTGACTTGGCCGACGGCCCCCGCCCAAACATATTCGCAGAGCCGGCGCGCGCCTTCATTGGAATGGCCGTGCTGCCCCATTTGCGTGACCACGCGGCCGGCGCGGGCTTCGGCGAGCATCCGCCGGCCCTCCTCGACCGTATAGGCCATGGGTTTCTCAACGTAGGCGTGAATGCCGTTGCGGAATGCGAGGACCGCGGGCAGGCCATGCTGATGGTTGGGCGTCGCGATGAAAACCGCGTCAACGCCTCCGGCCATCTGCTTGTAGAAATCACGGTAATCGGCGAACGCGGCGACGGCTTCCGCGTTCGCTTCAGGCCGGTACTTCTTGAAGCATTCGCGCGCGCGGGCGACGGCGCGCCCGTCCGGGTCAACGAACGCCACGACTTCCGCCATACCCGACGTCACGATATTCGGCAGAAGCGCGTGACAGCCACGGTCACCGCAACCGATCAACGCCACGCGCAGCGGTTTGTCAGCCGCCGCCGCGCCCAGCGCCCTTGTCCCCGCCACCGACAGCCCCCCGACGCCGGCAGCCACACTTTTGATGAATTCACGCCTTTTCATTTTTACCTCCAACCTGCAATTGATTTACCAAATCGTGACAACATGCGGATACGAGCGGATCAGACTGTCCGCCGTCACCAGACCCACTTGAAGACGCCGGGCAAGAGCGACAATCAGCCTGTCCGCCGGATCTTTATGAAACGTTCCAGGCAGACAGGCGCTGGCCAGCGCGTCTTCGGCCGTAACCGGCTCAATCACGAGCCCCGGATAGTCGCGCGCCTGTTCAAACCACACATCGAGCTGCATCGGCAGAACGAGTTTCCCTAACGCGCTTTTTGTCGCGACCTCCCATACCGAAATGGCGGAGACTGTCATGCCGTCCTCACGTTCGGCCCGAGTCATCGCTTGACGCGCGCGCATCGACAGGTGCGCCGGCTTGTGCAGCCACCAGAGCCACGCTTGTGTGTCGAGCACGATCACGTCTTCTTCCTCTTCCCTTTTTTATCGGACACCCTCGTTTTTTGAGGTTCGCCAGATACTGTTGCCTCAGCCACGCCGCAAGCTTCCCACAATGGGGAGAGTGGCTCGTCAAAATCTTCTGCCACGATGATCGGCTTACCGCGCAAAGGGTAAGGATTGGATTGCGGGGGGGCAGTTTTGATCGGCACTAGCATCGCGGCCGGTTTGCCATACTTCAGCAGGACCACCGGTGTGCGCGTCGAAGCGACCGACTCGACCAGAGCCGGCAACGTGTTCCTCGCTTCTGAAATGTTCAACGCTTTCATGAAAAACCGCCCTTTTTGTACAACAAGTGTTGCACAATACAGCCCTCCGGTCAACGGCATCTCACACATCAATCGGCATCGCGCAGGCCTGCAGATGGCATTTATGCACGAGATAATCGTGCTCATAGGTGTACGGATTCGCCATCTCGCCGTTCAGCACGGCGGCAAACTCGCGCCACTGGTCCTCGTAGCGATCCTTGAACGGCGGCATTTTGACGGTCTGCGCCCCTTTCTTGTACTCGCCGTGAGCCTCTTCCAAAAAGAGTTTCACCACGCCGCCCGACATGTTGCCCTGCGATTCGATCGGCTCGATAAGAATCGTGCCTTTGTCGCCCATCACTTTGAAGCGCCGGTTCGCAAATCCGTGCGCCTCGGTGATGGAGGTGCGAACGGTCGCCAGCCGGCCGCCTTCAAACTCGAACACCGCCAGGCCGTTGTCCAGCACCCCGTCGCCGCGGGTGCAGCGCTGATACGGCGTCACGCGCTCCGGCGCGCCCATGACCGACACCATGATATCAATCAAATGGCAAGCCAGGATATACTGGATGCCGCCCTTGTACTGTTTGATGAGATCCCGGTAGCTCTGTCCGTCATAGCGCCCCATCGCGGCGTCGAGATCGACCACGCGGCCGATCAGCCCGTCTTTCACGGCCTTGATGCAGAACTGCACAGCCGGGTTGTTGCGGTACATGTAACCGACCTGGACCGTCAGCTTCGCCGCCTTCGCCTCATCCAGCAGCTGCTTGAGCTGCGGCAGCGACTCGCCGCACGGCTTATCCAGATGAATGTGCTTGCCCGCGCGGACGCAGTTCAACGCGACCGGCACATTCAGCCGCTCTTCGGTCTCGACCGCCACAGCCTGGAGGCCGGGAACCGCCAGCAGTTCCTCCTGGCTCATCCACGGCAGTCCCTTGTAACACTCGGCTCCCGGCATTTTGCCCGGCTTGCCCGGACGGTCGCCTGCCAGGCCGACCACCTCGAACAGCTCCGGCAGTTTGCGCAGCGTGCTCATTTTGTAGGCATGCTGATTACCGGTGCCGATCTGGCCGATCTTGATGGG
>JAQUEX010000075.1 GCA_028684935.1 Kiritimatiellia bacterium
CCGTCGAAAAGGGCGTCATCAAAGCCATGGAGAGCGGTCCCTGCGGCGGCTTCCCGGTGGTGGACGTCAAAGTGGCCGTCTATTTCGGCTCCTATCACGAGGTCGACTCGAACGAATTCGCCTTCATCGAGTGCGCGCGTCAGTGCTTCAAGCAGCTCTTCCTCAAGGGCAACCCGCAGCTCCTCGAGCCGATCATGAGCGTCGAGGTGGCGGTACCCGAAGAGTACATGGGCACGGCGACCGGTTCGATCTGCTCGCGCCGCGGCCGCGTCGAGGGCATGGACGACAAGGGCGGCAGCAAGCTGGTGCGGGGCTTCGTTCCGCTCGGCGAGATGTTCGGCTACTCCAACGCGATCCGCACGGTCACGCAGGGGCGCGGCACCTTCACGATGACCTTCGAGCGCTACGAAGGCGTTCCCTTCGAGTTGTCCGAGACGATCATCGAGAAGCGCAAGAAGGACGGTAAGGTCCGCGGCTAGGGATCTGGTTTCTGGTTTCTGGCTAAGTCAGATTTGTCGGACTCTTCGAGGTCATCTTTCATCCGGCAGGGCGATCTCAACGAGACCGCCCTGCCGGTTTTGTGTCTCGGGCTTCTGGTTACTGCAACTTCCCCTTTTTAAGCCCCAAAAACACGTTTTAAGACTTAAAACGGCGCGGCTTCTTCGTCGGGCTGAGGCTCACGTTGGAGCGGCGCCGATCCGGCATTCACGGGATTGCGCGGAATGCCGAACGCCACCACGCCCAGCGCCTGCTCCAGGACCTTGCCGAGGCCGAAAGCCTCCACCGCATTGAACAGCATGCGGATGCGGGCGGTCGACTCCGGCTCGCTCTTGGCGCGACGCGAAACCTCCAGCGCGTACCCGGCGTACGGCTCGGTCTGATGCGTCAGGTTGATGACAGTCGTGGCGCTCCGATTGTCATGGTAGAGACCCTTGCCGTCGGAAATCGTCGCGGCCTGACCCGTGAACACCAGCAGCATCTGGCACAGGTCTGTGAAGTTGAGCTTCACCGTGATCCGGTTCTGCCAGTCAAACGTGGCGTGCTGACGTGTTCCCTGCTCTGTTGAACCGCTGGCCACGCTCTTCTGTTGCGCGAGCGTCATATAGATCGCGCCGTCACGTTCGCCGGTTGCCGGCACCATCTCCAGATGCGCCGCGCTGCCGCTGCCCTTGCCGTTGGCGTGATAGAACGAGAGGCGCGGGCGATAGGTGCGCAGCGTGGCGGTGTCGGTGTCGCTAGTGCGCGTCGGTGCCGCGAGGGTGTTTGTTCCGTTTGTCATGTCAACCTCCTTGCCTGTTGGGTTAGGCGTTTGCGTTTCACGATCCGTTCGTGAAAACAGCGCCACCTTAACAGACAGGGAAGCGAAATATGTCGCCTGCCGGGCGACATTTTGAGGCGCGGCAGGCGGCTACACCACCAGCAGCGGCTGGTTGAAGGCGTAAAGCGCGTCGTTGATGCGCAGAGGGTCGTAAAGGCCGCGTTCCAGAAAAAACCGCACGATCAGATCGAAAGGCGTGCTGGAGGAGAGCGCGTAACCGGCGGAGGCCAGCAGCTCCTCGGTCTGCGCGGGAGACAGCCTCAAGGCGAGGGCAAAGGCGACGACCGTCTGCTTCTTGGGCTGGTAGGCCGGATCGCTGCGTATTTTCGAGAAGAGCTTGCGGTCGACGTGGGCGCGCTTGTAAACCTCGACCTCGTTCAGGCCGCTCTGCCGGATCAACGCCAGCAACAGCCGCGAGAACGGGATGCCGGCCCGGGCCAGATAGGCGTCCAGCTCCGGCGGCGCTTCACACACGCGGGCCGCCGGCGCGTCCGGCGGCACGCCGTTCGCGGCCAGATAGTCGCACAGTGCGTCGCGCGTCGCAGCATCCAAGGCTCGCGCAGGATGCCCATCCTGTTGCTCTGCCGTCCATGCCGGTCTGCACGTGTTGCCAGTCATGACGGCATCATACCACGCGCCGGACGATTGGTGAAGGGGGGCCGAAACGTCTTATATTCGCACGACCGCGCTATGGACGCGGGGCGCGGCGCCGTGATAACATGGACCTGTCTTTACACGCCAAACGGTGAACCATCATGAAGGGAATCCCATGAACAGAATCAACGTGTCGCGTCGCCATTTTCTCGCCGGAGCGGGCTCTGCGCTGGCCATGCCAACCCTCCTGTCGTCCGGATGCGTCAGCGCTAAAGGCCTGACCGCCCGCCGTCCGTTGCCCTCCGAACGGCTCAACGTCGGCTTCATCGGCTACGGCACGATGGCGCACGACAACATCGGCAACTTCCTGAACAACGATCAGGTGCAGGTCGTCGCGATCGCCGACTGCAACAAGGAGTCGGGCCTGTATGGTTATCGCGCCGAGCGCCTGGGCGGACGCGAGCCGGGTCGCCGCCGCGTCAACGAATTCTACGCCCAGAAGCTGAACCGGCCGGATTACAGCGGCTGCGCCGTGTACGCCGATTTCCGCGAACTGCTGGAGATGGACGGCCTGGACGCCGTGGTGATCAGCACGCCCGACCACTGGCACGCGATTCAGGCGATCTGGGCCGCGCGCAAAGGCAAACACATCTACGGCCAGAAACCGATGTCCCTCTGCATCGCCGAAGGGCGCGCCATGGCTAACGAGGTCGCGAAGGCGGGCATCACCTTCCAGGTCGGCTCGCAGCAGCGCTCGGACAATTATTTCCGCATGGCATGCGAGTTTATCCGCAACGGCCGCATCGGCAAGCTGCAGAAAATCGTCGTGGGCCTGCCCGGCGGCCACAGCCTCTTCGGCAAAACCGGCGCGGACGCGAGCCTGGACCCGCTGCCCCAGCCGCCGCCGCACATCGACTTCAACATGTGGCTCGGCCCGGCCAAGCAGCGCCCGTTCATCCCCGGCCTGCACAATCCGCTGTCGTGGCGCGCGAACCTCGACTATTCCGGCGGCATGATCACCGACTGGGGCGCGCACCACCTCGACATCGTGCAGTGGGCGCTCGGCAAGGACGACAGCGGTCCGGTGGCGATTGAAAACCTTGAGAGCGATCTGCCGCCGCGGGACGCGACCTTCAACACCGCCGCGAATTACAGCTTCGAGGTGGTCTACGCCGACGGCACCCGCGTCTTCGTCTCGAACAAGAACCCCAACGGCGTGCGCTTTATCGGCGAGGGCGGCAAGGAGATCTTCGTGACGCGCGGCAAGCTTGAAATGAAGCCGCAGGAACTGATCCGCGAGAAGATCCAGGAGAGCGAGATCAACCTCTATAAGAGCGGCCAGCACGAACGCAACTTCATCGAGTGCGTCTACAGCGGCAAACCGACCATCACGACCTGCGAGATCGGGCACCGCTCGATCACCATCGCCCACCTGGCCAACATCGGCCTGCGGCTGGGCCGCAAACAGGTGAAGTGGAATCCCAAAACCGAGCGCTTCGTGAACGACACCGAAGCCGACACGCTGCTCGCCGCGCCGATGCGCGGCGCGTGGACGCTGAACATGAAGGTGTAAATGGCACAAGAGTGGAACATCCGTTCGCGCGGCCACGTCTGCTCGGTCTGCGCGCAGCCGTTTGACGACAAGACGCCCTGCGTCTCGGTGCTGCGCGAGACCGATAACGCCTATGAACGGCTGGACTGCCATCCCGCCTGCTGGCAGGGACTCGCGCGGGACTGGGAACCCTTCAGCGTGTGGGAGGGCGTCTATGAGGCCCCCGCGCCGGCGGCGGCCAAACACGAGCCGCTCAAAAAAGAGACAGCCGAAAGCCTGCTGCGCCGCCTGATCACGCTCGAAGACCCGGCGATGCAGAATGCCATGTACGTGCTGGCCGTCATGCTGGAGCGCGGCAAACAACTGGTCGAGCGGGCGGCCAAGCCCCACGAGAGCGGCGGCATCCTGCGCGTGTATGAGCACAAGAAAAGCGGCGACACCTTCGTCGTGCTCGATCCGCGCCTGCGGCTCGACCGTCTCGGCGAGGTCCAGCAGCAGGTGGTCGCCCTGCTGAGCGGCACACACGCGGAAATATGTTCGACATTCTGATAGCAGGCGGTACGCTGGTTGACGGCACAGGCGCGGCGGCGCGCGTGGCGGATGTCGGGGTGCGCCAGGACCGCATCGCGGCGGTCGGAGACCTGTCGGCGGCCGAGGCGGAGCGGCGGCTCGACGCCGCCGGCCTGGTTGTCGCGCCGGGTTTCATTGATGTCCACTCCCACTCGGACGCCTACCTGCTGCTGGAGCCCGACGCGCCCAGCAAGCTCGCACAGGGCATCACCACCGAAATCAACGGCCAGTGCGGCGGCTCGGCCACGCCGCGACTGGGGCGGGCACGCCTCTCCTCCGATTGGGCGTCACACGCCTATCCGCAACGCGACGATGCCTCGCAGTCGGTGAGCCGCTGTGCGTCCGCCGGACCGACCTGGACCACCGTAGCCAGCTATCGCGCGCTGTTCGACGCGGTCCGCCCGGCCCTCAACACAGTCCAGTTCATCGGCCACAACACGCTGCGCGCCGGCGTGATGGGCTATGAGCCCCGCGCGGCCGATCCGGCCAATCTGCAGGCGATGTGCCGGAACCTGGAACAGGCCCTCGACGAAGGCGGCTGGGGCTTGTCGACAGGCTTGCTTTATCAGCCCGGCAAATATGCCGAGGCGGAGGAGATTGACGCGCTCGCCCGCGCCGCCGCCGCGCGCGGCGGCCTGTATGCCACGCACATGCGCAGCGAGGGCGGCCGCCTGCTGGAGTCGATCGACGAGGTTCTGGATCTGGCGCGCCGCACCGGCATCCGCGCGCAGATCTCCCACCTCAAAACCTCCGGCCCCGCCAACTGGTACAAGATCGACGCCGCGCTCGAACGAATCGATGCCGCGCGCGCCGACGGCGTCGTGGTGCACAGCGACCGCTACCCGTATACCGCCTCCGGCACCGACCTCGACGTGGTGCTGCCGGACTGGGCCTCGGCCGGCGGCCGCGACGCGATCCTCGCCAACCTGGGCGACCCGGCGGCGCGCGCGCGGATCATGGACGAGTTAAACGGCAGCGGGCGCGACTGGGCGTCCGTGATGATCGGCGGCGGCTGGAGCGAAACCGTCCGCTCCTTCAGCGGCCGCACGCTGGCCGACGCGGCCGACGCGCTCGGCCTCACGCCCGGAGAGACCGTCTGCCGCTTTGTCGAGGCGGACGAGACCCGCACCGGCGCCTTCTTTTTCGGCATGTGCATGGAGAACCTGCGCCGCATCTACGCGCAGCCCTGGGTGATGCCCGGCAGCGACGCCTCGCTGCGCGCGCCCTGGGGACCGCTCGGGCAGGACCACCCCCACCCGCGCGCCTATGGCACCATGCCCCGCTATCTGCGGCTGATGACGGGCGGCGAACCGGGTTTCGCGGCGCTCTGCGGACTTGAAGAGGCCGTGCGCCGCATGACCGCGTTGCCGGCGCAGATGTTCGGTTTGCGTGACCGCGGCGTGCTGCACGCCGGTGCATACGCGGACCTCGCCGTGTTTGACCCGAAAAGCTTCACCGACACCGCCACCTACGCGCAGCCGCATCGTTTCGCGAGCGGCATGCGCCACGTCATCGTGAACGGCGCGCTCTCGTATTCAGAAGGCCGCTTCACCGGTACGCGCCGGGGACGTTTCCTGGACCGCAGCCCGCATTGATGATTGCCGGAACAAGGCACGGCTCGTTATACTGGGGTTATGCAACACACCGTGTCCCTACGAATCGGATGTCTCGCCATGGCCTGTGCGGCCGTGGCACTGGCGGAGGTGAACATGAAAGCGCAGTGGCGTACGCTGACCGCTGAAGAAGCGCGCGTGATCGTGGACAAAGGCACCGAACGCCCCTTTTCGGGCACGTTCGAAAAGCACACCGCATCCGGGGTCTATGCCTGCCGGCGCTGCGCGGCGGCGCTGTATCGGTCAGAGGACAAATTCGACGCGGGGTGCGGCTGGCCGTCGTTCGACGCTGAAGTGCCCGGCGCGGTGCGGCGGCAGACCGACGCCGACGGCCAGCGCACCGAGATCCTGTGCGCGACCTGCGGCGGCCATCTCGGGCATGTGTTCAGCGGCGAGCGCCTGACGCGCCGCAACACGCGCCACTGCGTCAACTCCGTGTCGATGGACTTTGTTCCCGAGGACGCGCTGGACACCTCCTTCGCGCGCGCCGTTTTTGCGGGCGGCTGCTTCTGGGGCGTGGAGTACTACCTGCAGCAGGCGTTCGGCGTGATCCGCGCCGTCAGCGGCTACACCGGAGGCGCCAAGGAGTTCCCGACCTACCGGCAGGTCTGCGAAGGCGGCACCGGCCACATCGAAGCGGTCGAGGTGCTCTTCGATCCGCGTCAGACCTCTTATGAAACCTTGGCCAAACTCTTCTTCGAGATTCACGACCCGACACAGGTGGACCGCCAAGGCCCTGACATCGGCGAGCAGTACCGCTCGGTTGTCTTCTACCGCAACGACGCGCAAAAGGCCGTGGCGGAGAAACTGATCGCTCAGTTAAAGGCCAAAGGCTTCAAGGTGGCCACGCGCCTTGAGCCCGCCGCACGGTTCTGGCCCGCCGAGCCCGACCACCAGGACTATTATTTCGTCAAAGGCAAGACGCCCTATTGCCACGCGCCGGTGAAACGCTTCGACTGACCTGCCTCTTACTTCCCGCGCTGGAGCAGATACGCGCGCGTTTCTGCCAAGACGAGCGGCGAGAGGCACAACAGCGCCACGAGGTTGGGCAGCGCCATCAGCCCGTTGAAGATATCCGCAATCGTCCAGCAGGTTTCGAGCTGCGTCACGCAGCCGACGTACACGACCGAGACATAAACGGTGCGGTAGATCGGGATGGCCCGGACGCCGATCAGGTATTCCAACGCCTTCTCGCCGTAGTAGCCCCAGCCGATCAGCGTGGACCAGGCAAAGAGCACCAGGGACACCGTGGCGACTTGCCCGGCCCAGGGACCGTACACCGAGCTGAAAGCGGTGGTGGAGAGCAGCGCGCCGGTCAGCCCGTTGCCGTCAGGCCCGCTCTGGGTCCACGCGCCGCTCGTCAGGATCACCAGCGCCGTCATCGAACAGACGAGCAGGGTGTCGATGAACGTCTGCGTCATGGAGACGAGTGCCTGGGTCACGGGGTGGTGGGTCCGCGCCGCCGCCGCGGCGATCGGTGCCGAGCCCAGTCCCGATTCGTTGGAGAACAGCCCGCGCGCGAGCCCTGTGCGGATCGTCTGGGAGAGCGCGGCCCCGGCGAACCCGCCGGTCGCCGCCGTCGGCGTGAAGGCGTGGTGCAGGATGAGGCGCAGCACCGCCGGAATGGCGTCGGCATTGGCGATCAGCACGCCGCCCGTGATGATCAGGTAAAAGACGATCATGAACGGCACCACCACGGCGGTCACGCGCGCGATGCCTTTGATGCCGAAGAGCAGCACCAGACCTGAGAGCAGGGTCAGCACGGCGCCGGTATCGCGAGGATTCAAGCCATACGTCGCCTGCAGGCCTGTCGCCACGGCATTCGCCTGCGTCAGGTTACCGATGCCGAAGCTGGCGATGACGGTCAGGCAGGCAAAGAGCACGGCCAGCCATTTCTGGTGCAGCCCGCGCTCGATATAGTACATCGGGCCGCCGGCCATCGTGCCGTTCGCCGCGACCACGCGGAATTTCACGGCCAGCAGTGACTCGGCGTATTTGGTCACCATGCCGACCAGCCCCGTCAGCCAGAGCCAAAAGACCGCGCCCGGCCCGCCGAGGGCGATGGCCGTCGCCACGCCCACGATGTTCCCGGTCCCGACCGTTGCGGACATGGCAGTCATCAGCGCCTGGAAGTGGCTGATGTCGCCCTTGCCGTCCGCTTCGCGGCGTTTGACAAAGGCCAGCCAGAGCGCGTGCGGCAGCAGGCGGAACTGCAGGCCGCGCAGCAGGACGGTGAACCACACGCCGGTGCCGATCAACAGCACCATCAGCGGCCAGCCCCAGACCAACCCGGCCAGCGTATTCAAAACAGAAGCGCAGGGCATGCTCATGTTTCACACACCCTGACCGTCTCCCCGCGATCGGCGGCCTCCGCCGCCCCGCGCCGTCTGTTCCTTCTCCTGCCTGTCCTTGTCATTACTCTGTAAAATACCAGACGGAACGACTGCGGCGCAAGATTGACGGTCCAGGGGCGCATGGCAGTTCTGTTGGTGGGACCTTCTCGTAATCTTAATCCTGATCTTAATCCTAATCTTAATCTTAATCTTAATCTGCTCGTCGCCGTTTGTCGCCCTCATATTCGGCCGGCTCCTCATAAACACGATCAGCGGAGGTGCCGCGGATCAAGCCCACCAGCATCGAGACGATGGGCACCCACATCACTTTCCCCTGTTCAACTGGTCATAGACCGCCAGACTTTTTGGAAGTGTTTCCAGGAGATCTCCAACCCAAGCCACACATCGAATCGCTTCCTGATAGACAGACAGCTTCTCGTGATCAAAGCTCGTTTTCATGGGCGCAGTCTACTCTCGAGAAAGTCCGATGTGCAAGATTAAGATTATGATTATGATTAAGATTAGGATTGATTGGCCCCAACAGAACTGCCATGCGCCCTCTGTCCAGCCGCCCAGCCGTTTCTTCTTGCCGGGCAGCATCGGGGCCTGCCTTTCCGCGCTGGCCTTTTCGAGCGCGTCCCGAAGGTGCCGGGTGAGGGGCAGCACCACCTACCCCCGTATCGCGAATCCGCTGGACGATCTGTCGAAGGCCGGTGTACGCTGTCCCCGTTGGCTTCAAGGGGTGCCTGTGAACCGAACTGAAGGAACGAAAATGAAACGGCAGTGGATGAGGACGGCATGTGTTGCGGCGCTGGTTACGGCGCCGGCTTTTCTGGCGGGTGCTGAGGCGGTGACGCTGGCGGGCAAGGGCGCGCAAATTGTTCTGGACGGCGGCGGCAGGGGCGTGGCGTCGCTTAAGACGCCTGACGGCGTGGAGCTGGCGGCGGTTGACAAAGCCCCGCAGCGGCTGTTCTCGCTGACGGTCTCGCGGCAGGCGGAGCCGCCGGGCGAGCCGATCACGGTCGGAAGCTGGGACGCGCGCGCGTTCAGCATGTCGCGGGTCTCGGCTTCCGCGGCGACGCTGACCTATGCCGATTTCTCAAACGGCGTGGAGCGCGCGGTCTGCACGGTCAGCGCGGACCCGGACGGACTGGACCTGCGCTGGCGCATCGAGGTGGTCATGCGCGACGGCTGGGTGCTGGAGAACGTCAGCTACCCCCAGATCACGCTGGCCGCGTCGCTGGGCGCGGCGGCCGATGACGACGCGATGGTGGTGGGCGCATCCAAGGGCGGCGTGACCCGCAAGCCGGGGTCGCTGAAAAAAGGGCAAATCCTTGCCATCAGCCAGCCCGGCAGCATGTCGGCCCAGTTCGGCTGCTACTATGACGCCCGGGCCGGCTTTTACACCGCGGCCTATGACGACAAGGGGTACCCCAAGAGCCTGATCGTGACGCGTACCGACGCGGGCGTGGAGTTCACCTGGTCCCGCCCGTGCTTCGCGACCGGCGCTGACAGCCAGGCGTACGATGTCGCGGTCTCGACCTTCACGGGGCCGGCCGGCGCGCCGGCGGACTGGCGGGACGCGGCCGACCGTTACCGCGCCTGGGCCTGGACGCGGCATTGGTGCGCCAAGACCCTCACGCAGCGCGACGATCTGCCGGCCTGGCTGAAGGACGCGCCGGCCATGGTGCGTTTCGGACGCAACTGGCTGTCGGACCCCGACGGCATCGAACGCTGGCTCACCGGGTTTTGGCAGAAGCACTTCCCCAAGGCCCCGCTGATCACGGCGTACTGGGGCTGGGAGAAGCTCGGCAGTTGGGTCACCCCGGACTATTTCCCCGTCTATCCCTCTGACGAGCAGTTCACCCGCCTGGTGGCCCGGACGCGCGCGCTCGGCTGCCACGCCTTCCCCTGGCCGTCGGGGTATCATTGGACGCTGACCTACGTCAAACGCGACGACGGCAGCTTCGAGTGGGACGACCGCGCGCGCTTTGACACGCTCGCGCGCAAACATGCCGTGCACAACCGTGACGGCCAGATGTATCTGCGCACGCCCGGCTGGCTGCGGGGCGGCAACACCGCCTGCCTGTGCGGCGGCGACCCCTGGACGCGCCGCTGGTGGAACGAGGATATCTGCGCGCCGCTGGCCCGGCGCGGCTGCGAGATGATCCAGGTCGACCAGGTGGTAGGTGCAAACTGGCCGGCCTGTTACGCGGACTGGCACGGGCACCCCAGAGGCCGCGGCCGCTGGATGACCGAGGCCTTCACCGAGCAACTGACCGGCATGCGCGAGGCCATGCGCAAGATCGAGCCCGACGCCGTCGTCTGCATCGAAGAGCCCAACGAGTGGTTCAACCACCTGATGGGGCTGCAGGATTACCGCAACTGCGAGCGGAAAGGCGAGTGGGCCTCGGTGTTCAACTACATCTACCACGAATACCTGCCGCCGTTCCAGAGCAACCCGCGCCGCGGCAACCGCGTGTGGGACGCGCACTGCCTGGCCGACGGCCAGATACCCCACATGGTGCCGTCCGGCAAGGATTTCCAAGAGGTGATGCTCGCCAACGGCGGCTTTGACGGCCTGACGGCCGACGGCACGTTCTTTCGCGATTGGGGCAAGCTGAGCGGATACAAGGGCGCGGTGTGGAACGGCGCGGCCCATGTCGACACCGAAGAGAAGCACAGCGGCCTCGCCAGCATGCGGCTGGAGAACAAAACGGCCGGCGACATTGTGCAGGTCTCGCAGAATGTGGCGGCGGAAGCCGAGAGCTTCGGCGGCGGGCGCACATACCGGCTGAGCGCCTGGCTCAAGACCGGCAAGCTGGCGCGCCCGAACGGGATCAACTTCGGCGTGTTCGCGCCCGGGCTCAAATCAACCGGACAGGGCGGCCAGCTCAAGTTCCCCGCGCCCGGCAGCGGCTGGCAAAAAGTGGCGGCGGATTTCACGATGCCGGACAGCGCCGAGATGCTGCGCATCATGTGCCATGTGTCGGGCGAGGCGGTTGTCTGGGTCGACGAGATGCGGCTGGAAGAGGTGCTGGCCGACGGCAGCGTCAAGGAGGTCGTGTCGTCGGGCTTCAACTCGGACGCCCGCTTCATGCGGCGCTGGGTCGAGCTGTATCACGGCGAGGGGCGTCCCTGGCTGGCCCACGGGCGGCTGATGCGGCAACCCGCGCTGGAATGCGCCAAGATCGAATACGACGGCCGGCAGGTCCCTGCGGTCTTCCATAACGCCTTCCGCGCCGCAGACGGGCGCGAGGCGGTGGTGCTGGCGAACGCCACGCGCGAGCCGCAGGCGGTGACGCTCACGTGGGGCGGCCGCAGCCTGCCCGTGACCGTGGCGGCGCACGACGCCGTGCTGGTCAAACGCTGAAGATCGGCGCGTGGACGCATGAGAAAGGCGCATCCGGAGGCATACGGCGGTCTGTGGCACACTGTGCCAACGCCCCTTCCGCGGACGAGGCCGTCCGCGCCCCCAGTCTTGCGCCACGCTTTCTGCAGAAACGTACTGCCATTCGGGACAGGTTTTTAGCGCCCCTGTCGCTGACCGATTAATTATGGGAGCCGTTTTGGTTTTGACAGGAAGGGCGTGGCGAGGTATCGTGATAAACGGCTAGACAGACTAGCTTGAAAGTGGGGGTGCGATGAATACGGTATGGGCGTTGCAGGACGCGAAAAACAGATTCAGCGAGATGGTGGACAAGACGCTCACGGAAGGGCCGCAGACGGTTTCCCGCCGGGGGGTGCCCGTGGTCGTCCTGCTTCCCATCAAAGAATATGAGCGCCGGCACTCCGGAGCGGAGTCGCTGGTTTCGTTTTTGCGGAACTCGCCGCTGCGGGGAAGCGGGCTTGACCTGGCGCGGGCCGCCGACACGGGCCGGGAGATCGTTCTGTGAACTTTCTGATCGACACCTGCGTCGTCTCGGAGTTCGTGCGGCTGAAACCGTCCCCCCGTGTTCTGGCGTGGTTCGGCGATGTTCCGGAAGCGCGGATTTACCTGTCTGTCATCACGTTGGGGGAAATCAGAAAAGGCATTCTCCGGTTGTCCGACGTAACCAAAGCCCGACGGCTTCAGGCATGGCTGGACAACGATCTCCGGTCGCGCTTTCACGGGCGGCTGCTCAGTGTCGACGCGGAGGTCGCGATGGAATGGGGTGCCGTTTGCGCGGAGGCGGAGCGTGCGGGCACCCCCCGCCCCGTTATCGATGCGATGCTAGCGGCGACGGCGCGTGTCCACGGACTGACGCTCGTGACACGCAACACGGCCGATTTTGAGCATGTCCGCGTCGATTTGTTCAACCCGTGGACGGATGGATGACAAGAACACCGAACGGGGCATCGGGGTCAGCCCTGAAAATAGCAAATACGGATTTGCCAAACATCGCCTCCATGCGTTTCGCGATCACCGTGTTGCCTCCGCCAATGTGACGCGGCGCACAAGTTCCTCCGTGTCCGGCTCGGCAAGGTAGTGCGCCTTGAATGGACGGGCCAGATAACCGAAGTTTTCTCGCCATGCCCGGCAATTTAGCACAACCCCACCGGCAGCGTCAACCCTATTTCTTATTTTCAGGGCTGACCCCGATGCCCCCCCGATACCCCACAAGCCGGTCCGTCTGCCGTAATGGCGGTCGATGGAATCGAACGATTCGATTAATCGATTCTTTCGATTCCCTCGATTCATTCGACACATCCGCAAAATCAGAATTTCAACCGGTCGGCGAGCGGGGTTTCAAGTCCGTCCTTCATCATCGTCTTCAGCGTGACGAAGACAGGTTCCATCAGTTCGTCGAACGTGTAGGTGCGCCTCGGATCCTTTGGCCGGTCATAGGAAACCGAGCATTCGAGCGTGATTGCCGCTGCGCCGGAGGCGAGCGCGAAAAGCGTGTTGAGGTTGATGGAATTCCGGGCTTGGGGCTCTCCGCCCGGCATTTCCCTGAGGCCCGCCGCGCAGAGAGCCGCGTTCGCACGCTTAGCGAGCGCGCATGTGCGCGCAATGTTGGCAGGGGTGTCGATGCAGGTCGGATTGATGACGGACGGCGCGTACTCGTAGGAATGCCCGTTGAGAACGGCGTCCACGCGCCAGCGCGCGGCGAGTTTCAGGAGTGCGCGCGCCTCCGCGCTGCGGATATCGCCGGGCGCGCAGTCGTGCATGATGTTGTAGCCCTCGGAATTTGGATAACCGCCCGGATAGGACACGCGGTCCAGCGGCAGCGGGAACCACGCTTTGCTGCCGCGCCAGCCCACTTCCGAACCGTCCAGCCAGGCCCCCTGCGACGCGATGCGGAAGGTGTGGTGATCGACGTTACGGAGATGATCGGGCGAAAGCGCGCGTCCGTCCATGTTCACGCAGGGGACGATGATGAGCCGGTATTGGGCAATCAGCTCGACCAGTTCGGGATCCGCCTTGCCGCGGTAATCCTGCCCTGTCTCCAACATGCGAATGAGATTCAGCGCGCCTGCACCTGACTCGGGTTCGGCGCCGTGAACACCCGCGATAAAGAGGATGGTCTGCTTGTGTTCCTGTTCGCCGTAGTAGGATTTCCACGACGTCGAGGCGGAACCGGCGGACCAGTTGCTCTGCGGCGGCGGCTCCGAGAAGTCGCCGTAGAACACGGCATAAACGGGATAGCCGAGCGGCGTGTGGGCGATCACAT
>JAQUEX010000352.1 GCA_028684935.1 Kiritimatiellia bacterium
GATTACGATTAAGATTACGATTAAGCAGGGTATCCACCAACAGAACTGCCATGCGCCCACGGGTACGCTGCCGGTTGACAAATCCCCGCGCTTTTAGGAACATACGAAAAGTAGATCGGGTCAGTTTTAATGGGCAACCTTCAGGTCAGGGACGCCTCGCCGAGGCGTCCGCGGCGGTTTCAGCGATACCGCCCTGACGTCTACCGGAGTGAAAGATGAAACACAGTGTGACGATGACGGCGTGTGTCGGGTGGATGTGCCTGGGCATGATCGGCGCGGCGTCCGCCGCCACGAACTACTGGGACACCAACGGCGCGACGGAGGGTTTCGGCACGGCCGGCGGCACGTGGGGCGTCGATCCCTTCTGGAGCGGGGACGCGGCGGGCCTGTCCGTGCCGGCGGTGACCCACACCACCGACGCCGATGACCTTGTGTTCGGCACCCGCCAGCACGGGCTCGCGGCCGGCACCCTCGCCGTCGACGGCTCGGCCCAGGCCTTCCGCTCGCTGCGCTTCGGCGCCGCCTCCGGGCCGGTCACGATCGCCGGCGGCACGCTCACGCCCGCAGCCCCGTTGGCGCCGGTCGCCATCGAGAACGCCTCCAACACGCTGGCATCGGCCCTGGCCGGCGCGGGCGGCATCCATCTGGTCACCGCGCCCCGGCTGACGGCCACCAACTTCCTCACCGCCGCGTCCGCGACGCTCTTCACGAATGCGGTGCTGGCCGACGCCATTCACGCCGGCGGCATCCTGAGCGGGGCCTGGGTGCCGCGCCAGCCCGCCAACGCCTACCACTTCGTCCGCAGCGGCGAGACCGCCACGTTCCAGCTCCAGGTCGTCCACGACGGCTACACCAAATGCGTCAAGGTGGAGCTGGTCCAGTCCGGCAGCAATATCACCGGGCGCGCCGTCTACGCCAAGAACCTCTCGGGCAGCAACCTCGGCTTCGATTTCGATGCCGGCGGCACGGACACGACGCTCGCCGAAAGCTCCTCGGCCAACGGGTACGGCGTCGACCAGACCGCGCTGCTGCCCACCCCGCTCGCCTCGGATCCGTTTGTGGCCGCGACGGCGGCCACGCTCGTCCCCGGCTCGTCGCTGGCCGGCGTCCGCGAGATCCACGCCACGCTCGCCGGCGCCGCGATCTCGGGCGGCATGGACGCCGCACGGCCCTTCTTTTTCCAGAACGACGGCGCGCTCGCCACGGTCCAGATGCAGGCCTTCAACGGTAACTACACCAAGTGCGTGAAGCTGGAGCTGACACAGGACGGCGCCGACATCAAGGGCCGCATCCTGTACGCCAAATACTACAATTCGGTCGGCATGAATGTGCTGGGCTATGACTTCGACCAGGGCGGGACCGCCAACTCCATCGCGACCTCCTTCACCGTCGGCGCGTACGGCCTGTGCCAGCTCCGCCTGCACAACGCGTGCCGCCTGCGCCTGGCCGGCACCAACACCTTCACCGGCAACATCGGGATCGACCCCCGCAGCCAGTTGGAGATCGCGGGCGAGGGCTGCCTGGGCGGCACGGCGGCCGCCTACGGCGGCGCCATCGCCAACAACGGCCTGTTCCACTACAACAGCCCCGGCAACCAGCTCCTGTCCGGACCGATCACCGGCACCGGCGCGCTCGTCAAAGACAGCCCCGGCCAGCGGCTCGCGACCGTGACGCACGCCGCCTTTCTCACCCTTTCCCCCGCCACGCTCTTCGTAAACCTGCGGCTGGCGGACTGCGCGGGCGCCTCCGGCCTTCTGGGCGGCAAGTCCATCAACCGAGGCTCTCCGGCCGTGCCCGAGACGTTCCACTTCCGGCGCACCGATACCGAGATCGCCTTCCAATTCCAGCTCCTCGACGATGTCTACACCAAGTGCGTCAAGGTGATCCTCACGCAGAGCGGGCCGGATGTCCTGGGCCGCGCCGCCTACGCCAAATATGTCAGCGGCGACCAGCGCGGCTATGATTTCGACACCGGCGGCACCGCCATGAACCTCGCCACCGCGCAGGACGCGGACGGCTACGGCGTCGCCGAAACCGCGCTGGAGGTCGCCTCCTACGGCACCCTCTCGCTCTCCGGCACCAACAGTTACACCGGCGGCACCACGGTCCGCCGCGGCACGCTGGAGGCGCTCGCCACGAACGCCCTGCCCGCCGCCGGCGGCATCACGGTCGAGCCCGGCGCCGAACTCGTGCTGAAGGCCGGCGAGCTGGCCTACAACAACGCCGGCGGCGTCGGCAACGGCAACCCCGTCACCGTGCTCGCCGGCGGCCTGCTGACCCTCGCCAGCCCCTTCAACGCCGGCTACAGCCGCCTGATCACGCTCAAGGGCGGCACGCTCAACGGACGCGTCACGCAGAACAATGACAACGCCAACTACATCAACAACCTGGCGCTGCAGGACGGCGCGCGCGTCACCGGCTACAAGATCCGCGTCGGCGCGCACACCGCAGCCCTGATCACGGTCGGCGGCAGCGCGCCCTCCTCGCTCGAGGCCGGCATCAACATGGTGAACACCGCGAACCGCCCGCTGACCCTCGATGTGGCCGACGTGACCGGCGACGACGCGGTCGATTTCTCGATCCCGGCCGAAATCCGCGACTACAGCGACCTCTACACCAACATGCCGATCATCAAGGCCGGCGCGGGCACGGTCAGCCTCTCCGGCACCAACACCCACGCGGGGCCGGTCACCGTCGCGGCCGGCACCCTCGCGCTCGACGCGGCCGGCGCGCTGAATGCCGGCAACGCGCTGATCCTCGCCGGCGGCGCGCTGGCGATGGGCAGCCACTCGAATGCGGTCGGCACGCTGACCCTCGCGGCCGACAGCGCGCTCGTTCTGGGCGAGGGGCATCTGGCCTTCGCGGCGAGCCAGGGCGTCGCCTGGACCAACGGCTGCACCCTCACGCTGGTCGGCACCCTCGGCGCGCGCAGCGTGCGTGTCGGCACCGACTCCGCCAGCCTCACGCCCGCCCAGCTCGCGGCCATCACCTGCGACGGCAAAAGCGTGCGCCTGACCTCGCAAGGCTACCTCTCGCCCCACAGCCGCGGCACGCTCGTCCTGCTCCAGTGAAAGAAAAATGGAAGAAGGAGGAAGGAAGACGGGAGTTAGGAATTAGGAATTAGGAGTTAGGAGTGGGGGGGATGCGTGAGGGGGGCCGGGGGCGCGGACGGCCCCGTCCGCGGGAAAGGCTGGCAACCGGTTCAACCTTCGGCGTTGAGGGTTGGCGAGAAACAGG
>JAQUEX010000353.1 GCA_028684935.1 Kiritimatiellia bacterium
CACACCTGCCACACCCCCTGCCACCAACCGATTACTCATCGCATTTGACAGACCGTAGGTTTTGCCGTTTAATGAATTCGTGCGGTGGGCGTGTGCAGGATTCCGGCCGGTCATCCCGGCATCGGCCTTTACCGAAAACCGGACGGCACGCACACAAAAATAATCCGGAGGTGAACCCATGGCGAAGTCACGGCACATGCAACGACGCGCGTTTCTCACGGCGACCGGCAGCGCGGCCGCCGGCCTGATCGGAGGATGCGGCACCCCGCGCGCCGCGCGGGGTGCCCGCGCCCCGAATGTCGTCTTCGTGCTGGCCGACCAGTGGCGCGCCCAGGCGTGCGGCTACGCGGGCGACCCCAACCTGCGCGGCATGACGCCGACGATCGACCGGCTGGCCGCCGAAAGCGCGAACCTCACGCACGCGGTCTCCTGCTGCCCGGTCTGCTCGCCTTACCGCGCCAGCCTGCTCACCGGACAGTACCCGCTCACCAACGGCCTTTTCCTCAATGACGTCTGCCTCAGCACGCGTGCGACTTCGCTCGCGCAGGCCTGCACCCAGGCAGGATACGACACGGCCTACATCGGCAAGTGGCACCTGGACGGCCACGGGCGCAGCGCCTACATCCCGCCGGAGCGGCGGCAGGGCTTCGACTACTGGAAAGTGCTGGAATGCACCCACGCCTACAACCGCTCCCCCTACTACGCGGGCAACGATCCGCAGCAGCGCCTCTGGGAAGGCTACGACGCCTTCGCGCAGACCCGTGACGCACAGGCGTATATCGCGGGCCGCGCGCGCCGCGACACGCCGTTCCTGCTGGTCCTTTCCTGGGGTCCGCCGCACAACCCATACGAGACCGCGCCGGAGCGCTTCAAGACGCGCTTCGCGGCCGAGCGGCTCACGCTGCGCGACAACGTGACCGGCGACACCGCGGCCTGGCGCCGCGACCTCGCCGGGTATTACGCGCACATCGCCGCGCTCGACGAGAGCCTCGGCCATCTGCTCAAGACGATCGACGACGCGGGCCTGCGCGACGACACGATCCTCGTCTTCACCTCTGACCACGGCGACATGCTGGGCTCGCACGGCCAGATGCGCAAGCAGAAGCCCTGGGACGAGTCGATCCGCGTGCCGCTGCTGATCCGCGGTCCGGGGATCCGGGACCGCGCCATCGACATGCCGATCAACACGCCGGATCTGATGCCCACGCTGCTGGGCGCCTGCGGCGTGCCGGTCCCTGCCTCCGCGCAAGGCACCGATTTCTCGCCGCTGCTCCGCGGCGCGCGCCCGCCCGATGACAATCCCGTGCTCATCCAGTGCCCCAGCCCGTTCGGCGAATGGACCCGCGCGCACGGCGGCCGCGAATACCGCGGCGTGCGCACGCGGCGTCACACATACGTGCGCGACTTGAACGGCCCGTGGCTGCTGTACGACAACGAGGCGGACCCCTATCAGCTCACGAACCTTGTCGGCCAGCCGCAGCAGGCCGCCGTGCAGGCACGCCTGGAGCGCGAGCTGCGCCGCCTGCTGGCCGAAACCGGCGATGATTTCCAACCCGGACAGGCTTACATCGCCAAGTGGGGCTATCCGGTCGACGCGCACGGCACGATGCCTTACAAATGAACTGCCGGATGAAACGCACGATGTCCTTGCGGCGGTGGAACATCGTCAGCACGCCGTCGCCGGACCAGCCGCGCGGAACGAGCGCCCGCTGATCCACGGTCAGGTGCCAGTCGTGGCCGCGCGCATACTCCCCGATGCCTTGGCGGATGCGGTGATCGTGCCATTCCATCAGAATCAGGATGTTGTGCTGGGTTGGGCAGCCGGGCTTTTGCATGACAAGATCTGGCACGGAATGGACAAAAGAATGCAATGGAAAAAGACCGCTCTGTTCGATACAGTGAATGTGGTTTTATGAGCAAAGGCGTTGACCGAAACAAGGAGCGACACAATGCAACAGATGACACGCAGAACGGCGATCAAGACGGGGGCGGCGGGGGTGTGGGCAGCGGCGTTTCCGTCGATCATCCCGGCGCGGGTGCTGGGGCAGGCGGCCCCGAGCAAGACGATCCAGGTGGGACAGATCGGTTTCGGGCGGATCGCCAAAGGCATGGATGTGCCGGGAATCCTGACATGCGGTGGCGTGCGGATTATCGCGGTTTCCGATCTGGACACGCGTCGGATGGCGCTGGGTAAAGCGTATCTGGATCAGCATTACGCCAACAAGGGCACCTCCGTCGAAGTAGGGCTGCATCAGGATTATCACGAGCTGCTGGCGCGCAAAGACATCGATGCGGTGTCCATCTCGACGCCTGACCATTGGCACAGCCAGCCCGCTGTGGAAGCGGCGTTCGCGGGCAAGGACGTGTACATGCAAAAGCCCGCCTCGCTGACCATCGCCGAGGGCCGGCTCTTCAGCGACGCGGTCCGCCAGAACCGGCGCGTCTTTCTGCTCGGCTCGCAGCAGCGCTCGTCGTCGCAGTTTCACCGCGCCTGCGAGCTGGTGCGCAACGGGCGCCTCGGCAAGATCACCGCCATCGAGATCGGTCTGCCCGGCGATCCGGGCGGCGGCCGGACCGAGGCGATGCCGGTGCCGGCGAATCTGAATTACGACATGTGGCTGGGCTCCACGCCGCAGGCGCCATACACCGAAGACCGCGTCCACAAGCAGAACGACCCGAAGCTCACCTCGCGCCCGGGCTGGTTGCGCTGCGAACAATTCGGCGCGGGGATGATCACGGGCTGGGGCTCGCACCATCTCGACATCGCGCACTGGGCGATGGGCTGGGAGGCGACCGGGCCGGTGGCGATCGAAGGAAAAGGCGTTTTCCATACCGGCGGGCTGTGGGACGTGCATGGCGACTACGATGTGACGCTGACCTACGCCGACGGCACGCCGATGCGCGTCTGGAACAAATTCCCGAACGGCGTGCGCTTCATCGGCGAGAAGGGATGGATCTTCGTGAGCCGCGGATCGGAGAAGGTGACCTCTTCCGACCCGGATTCGCCGGGCCGCATCTTGAAGCCGCTCGACGCGAGCGACCCGAAACTGCTGGAGGGCGAGATCGGCAAGGACGGTGTGAAGCTCTACCGCCACCGCGGCCAGCATCACCAGAACTGGATCGACTGCATCCGCTCGCGCGCCGAGACGCTGGTGCCGGCCGAGACCGCGCACCGCTCGTGCAGCGCCTGCCTGCTGGCGCACATCGGCATGAAGCTGGG
>JAQUEX010000076.1 GCA_028684935.1 Kiritimatiellia bacterium
ACGCGCGTCGTCATCGTTTCGGTCGGCTTGAGCCGCTCCGCGAAGCAGGTGATCGGCAGCTTGACCGGCCAGCGCTGCAGCATGCTGACGCTGTGATCCTTGCCGTCGGCGTCGGTCAGAACGGCGATCTCCTGCTCGACCGTGTAGTCGCCCGCCGCGGCGACCTGCTTCACGGTGAATGCGCCGCGGAAGGCGAAGGGCACCATAATGCGGTGCTTAAAGATGCCTTCCGGCACGGTGCCGAGCGTTTCGCCGGCGCTCACGCGGTCGCCCGGCCGCGCGACCGGGGTGAAGGCCCAGCGTGTTTCGCGATTCAGCGCTTTGAGGTAGGTGCCGCGTTGCAGGAAAAAACCGCACTGCGCGGCAAGTTGGGGCAGGGGGTTCTGCAGGCCGTCGTAGATCTGCGTGAGCAGGCCTGGTCCGAGTTCCGCCGCCAGCAGGTTGCCGGTGAAGGTGACGGCGTCGCCGACCTGAAGGTCGCGCGTGTCTTCAAATACCTGGAGATCGGCTTGGCGGCCGCGGATGCGGACGATCTCGCTCATCAGCCGCTGGGTGGCACCGTCCTGCTCGATGCAGGCGTACCCGACCTCGTTCTGAGCGACCGCACCGTCGAACGCGACGGTGATCATGTTGCCATTGACGCCGACAATTTTTCCTGTCGTTTCCATAAGCGTGTTTCCGTAAGTGGGCGGTGGGTCATTCGCCCGTGTTGAGCGTGAGAGGGATTTCTGTGAGACGGTCAAAAGCGGTCTGCCCCTGTTCGGGCGTCAGGGCCGCCCAGCGGGCGAGGAGCGCGAGCTTGACGGCATAGGCGAAGACGCCCCGCACATCAAGGGGGTCTGGGCCTTGCAGCTCTTCGGCGACCCGCCAGCGGATTTTATCGAGGGCCTTTTCGCGCCGCAACGGGTCGGGCTCATCGAATGCATCCTCGACCAAGCTCTCAATGAGCGTGTCGCAGCCTTGCGCAGAGCGCAGCCAGCGGGATGCATCTGAGCCAGCCTGACGCGCGCGCTGACGTGCGACGGCATTGCGCAGGATCGTGTCGCGATCGCGCCAGGCGGCGACGAACGGATGGTCGCACGCGGTGCCGGCGAGCAGGGCTTCGGCCGCAGCCGCGTCTGCGGTGCCGAGCTGGTCGCGGCAGGCGGACAGAAACGCCGCGGGCGCAAGCGCCGGCGGCGCGTCGAACCGCAGCAGGGGCAGGCTGGAAAGTAGGTAGATGACACTCATGGCTTCATCAAGGCCGCCAAGCGCGGGCGGAGCTGTTTGGCAAGGGTCTCGGCGACCGCCGATCCGGTGAAGGCATGTTCCACGCGGCCGTTGGCGAGACGCAGCCGGAAACCGGTGCCGGCCGTTTCATCGGTGACCACCGTGATGCCCTTCGCAGCCTCTGCTGCGAGTTTCGCGCGCAACACGTCGACCAGCTTGGCGGCGGCCGCCACCTCGACCCCGCCTTTGGCCCCCAAGTGCGCGCGCACGGCTTCGGCGGCGAGGTCGGCGACGAGTTCTGGATTCGCGTCAAAGCCGGCGTTGACGTTTTCAAGCAAAAGCCGCTGCAAGAGGTGGGTGACAGCCTTTTCGACTTTCATCACGGTGTCGCGCGCGGCCTGACGCATGGTTTCTTCGGCGCGGCGCTCAAAGGCTTCGGCCTCTTGGCGCGCCTCGGCTTTAACCTTGACCGCCTCGGCCTGAGCCGCGTCAAGGAGAGACGCGGCTTTGGCCCGCGCGTCGGCGAGCAGAGCATCCGCCTCGGCCTGCGCCTTGTCAACGCCGTCGCGTTGGATTTTTTCGAGCAGTTGCTGCAAGTCTTGTGTCATATCATCACCTGAAACTGGCTTCATTTCGGTCGTTTGCGGGAGATAATCCCCATCCGGGCTGAATACCCGCTTAACAATAATGAAGAGCCGGGGGGGTGGTCAAGAACGAATCGATGTTTATCAAGCGATTCATGTTTTAAACAGCGTGGCGGTTCAAGTGATGGTGTCGCACGCCGGTGTCCAGGATGCGCGCTTACGGCGCAGCGAAGAGCAGTCCTTGCAGATGGTAGCGGATCATGCGCGGAGTCTCTTCGGAATACATGAGAAGTCGGCGCAGCGCCTCGCGGCAGGTCGCGTGAGCCTTGCGGGGCTGGTCCGCCAGGAATTGGCAACGCGCAGCCAGTAGCGGGTTGATGCGCGGGGCACGCGGGTCGAACTCTTGCAGGCGCGCCATCTCTTCGAGCAGGCCTGCGGCATACCCCCAAGCGTTGTTGGCGACGCAGAGCTCCGCACGCAGGGCCAGGTAAGAGGGGGCCGTGGCGTCGGGGTCAAAACTGCGCGCCAGATCATCTGGATCGAAGGCGGCGTATTCGCCGTAGCCCTCTTCCGAAAGGGCGAGCATGGCGTCGGGTTCAGCCATCGCGGGCGACACCGCATACGCTTCCAGCGGAATCGTACGGCTGCTGGAGGCGATCCGTGCCGTGAGGCTGCCGTAGGCGCTGGCTTGGGTGAAATCGAGCAGCCATAGGCGGGTGGCGCCGCGCAGCAACAGGTGTCGGCCCTGCTCCAGAAAGGCGATGTGGCGGATCGGTTCGCGGATGCCGACCACCGACAGCAGGAGTCGAACGGCCGGGCGTTCCGGAGCATCCGCCGGGCTCACCGTCAGCGTATTGGACGCATCAACCGCGAGCGTCCATCGTCCGTCGGGAGTGGTGGCGCTACGGTTTTCGACGGTGTCGGGCTTGGCAAAGAGCGCATCGGCATTGAAACTGCGCGTGACGGTGCCTGCGTAGACGTCGACCGCCACGCTCCATTCGCGCTGGACCGGCGGCGAGCCGTCGAACACGGTCTTCAGAAAAACCGTCAGGCCGGAACCGTCGCGCGTCGCCAGCACGCCGGTGACCGTCGTGTTGGTTGCGTGCGGCCAGGCCTCGAATGTTTGCAAGACGGTGCGCGTCAGGCTGTCCGACACCGTGACACGGCCCTCGGCTGCACGGAAAAGCAGCAGCCCGTTCCCTGAGAAGACGGTGCTGCCGTCGTCCGGTCCGGCGTCGCGCAGGCCGGGCAACGCCGACTGCGCGAAGCCCGTCAATGCACCGGTCTGAGGGTCGGCTGCGAAATAAACGCCGTGCCGGATCGCAACGGGGTGCCCGGCAATGTGCGGGACTGCGGGAATCGGGGGCGGGGCGCTATAGGTGCCGACGCCCAGCCGGTCGATGCTCAGGATCGTTCCGCGGGAGTCCACTTCCAATGCGAAACGGTTGGCGTTCTTGACATAACGGATGATGAGATTACGGTTGAAGACATAAGGGGCTTCATGCGTGTCGGGCCACGGCAACGCGTTCGTCCACGCCCATTCTCCGCCGACAAGGTCGAAGAGTCCGATGTTGCGCCGGTCATACCGATCAAGCTGCACGGAAACCGCCAGCGCGAAAAGACCATCCTGAGAAAGGTGCCAATTCCAGCGTTTTTCCGTTGAAGGGGGCGGAACGTGAAAGAGTTTTTCAGGCTCGTGTACCCGTGCCGCCCAAAGGCGGATGTCAAGTTCGTCTGTCGCCAAGCCGGCCTCGCGGAACTCACGTCTCAGCGCAACGAGTTGGACCGTCTGAGTGGCGCTGCCGTCGTGGAGCCGGTTGGTAAGCAGGGCAAGCGCGTCGGCGGCTGGCGCGGCCGGACGGGGCGAGAGGCGGTGCGAGGCCACCACAAAGAGCAGGCCGAGCAACACCGGAATCAGGAAGAGCGCGCCGGCGAGCAGGACGGTATGGAGCATCGAGCGTTTGGCGGCAGGCGTGGCGGCGGAAGACGTCTCGGAATCGTGTGTGTTTGGCATGGCTCACTGTACCTTGTCTGGCGCATAGAACTCAAGCAGGGCGTCCATTCTGACCGGAACGGAATTGGTGTCCTGTTGGTGGATGTGAGGGGTGACCGAAGCCACCGCGTTTGAAAACGTCGTGCCGGATGCCGTCGGGGGAGGGGGGCCGCCCGCTGGCGTGATGGCGGACAGTTGACGGGCCGCGCGGGCCTCGGTTTCGGCTGCCGCACGGGCGGCCTGCGCCGCGAGATGCTTACGCCAACGTTCATTCGCTTCGGCGTCGCGCGCGCGCTTGTCGGCCACCGCGCGGTCCAGCGCCGGTAATCCGCGCACGTAGGCCAGCACGCCGTCGACCACCGCCGCGCAACTCTGAGCCTGCCAATCGGCGCGCAACATGCGGCGCGTCTCGCCGGTGTTGGAGAGAAAACCGAACTCCAGCAGGACGGCCGGACAACAGGTCTCGCGCAAGACAAAGAAAGACTGCCGCTTGAGGCCGCGGTCAACGGTCTCCGGTGTGGCCGCCAAGAGGCGATGAATCGAAAACCCCAGCAGGGTGTTGTGGAAATCGTTGCGATTGCCGATTTGCCAGCCGCGGGCGCGGGAACCTTCGGCCGTGCCGGGGTAGCCGCTGGGCGGCAGCACATACGTCTCCACCCCGCAGGCCTCACGGTTGCCGGCATGGTTGGCGTGGATGCTGATGAAAAGATCTGCCTTCTTGGCGCGCGCGATCCGGGCGCGCTCGTCAAGCGAAAGCGTGACATCGCGCGTTCGCGTGTAGTCGACATGCAGGCCCGCTTTTTTCAACTGCGCGCCGATTCGCTTGGCCAGCGTCAGCGTCAGATCTTTTTCTTTCACGAGCGGCGAAGGACAGCGCGCTCCCTCATCATCGCCTCCGTGACCGGGATCAAGCAGCACCCGCAGCGGCTTCAACGTTCCGGTGGGCTGTGTGAGGACAGCTAACTGCAGGAGATCAAGGTCGGTGCCGGCCAGCCGCCAACTCCCGTCTGCGGCGGAACCGTCTGCGGGCGCGTTGAGCCAGACTACGGTGCCGTTCACTTCGGCTTTGCGTCGTCCCGGAAAAAAGCGGAGCACGTTCTGCGTGTTGGAGAAACAGATCGACTCGCCGTCCCACAGGTAATTCGTGACGCCTAGCGTACGTTGAACGTGCGAGAGAGAACGCCACGGAATCGCGCTACCGGCGGTGTCGGCGCGCACGACGGGGCGCGCAACGGAAAGCAGCAGGAAAAAGCTGAAAAAGCGCAAAAAAGAATCAGTCGTCATGGGTCACCAGCTTACCCCAATCCGGCCCGTATTTGAAGCGTGAAAACACGGTCTTATCCGAGCAACGGCAAGAGAGCCTCGCGGCAGGCACCATGCAGGCAGCCATTGGTGGCAAGAAACGAGATGCGGTGCTTGGGGTAGGCCTTGAGCACTTCGCAGCGACCGCCGGCACGTTCCACGATCAGGCTGGCAGCCGCCATGTCCCAGACATAGATGCCAGACTCGAAATAACCGTCCAGCCGCCCGGCAGCCACCATGCACATATCCACGGCGGCGGCACCGAGAATGCGCGGACGCTGGGCGATCTCTGCGACGCGGCGCATGAATGTGAAGGCGTGCTCGCCGAGATCCCACTTGTCCGCGCCAGTCGCCAGCATCGCTAGGTCAAGCCGGTCGGTGCGCGAGACATGAATGGGTACGCCGTTGCACAACGCGGGGCCGTCGCACGTTGCTTCATAAAGCTGATTCAACTCAGGAATGAAAACGGCGCCGGCCATCGCTTGCCCTTTATAGCGCACCGCGACCGAACAGCACCACCACGGCAGGCCGTGGAAAAAGTTGATCGTGCCGTCAATCGGGTCTATGATCCAAACGGTGTCACTCGCGGGTAACGGCACATCGCAGGTCTCTTCGCCCAGGATCGCATGGTCAGGAAACGCGGAGAGGATCACCGCCGTCGCCGTCTCCTGCGCCTCGACATCCAGCTTGTGCTTGACGTCGGTGCGCAGAATCGAGTTGACGTCGCCGCGCCGGTGCAGGTTGGCGAGCACGTGTTCGCCCGCGCGGCGCGCGGCGAGTGTGGCCATGGCTTGGAGTTCGGTTGTCGTATGCATAGCGTTAACCTTGTGTCTCGGAACGAATGAGTTCCACCAGTGATTCGAAATGAGCGGTACGCGGAAACATGTCGAAAAGTTTGACGCGCGCGATACGGTAACCGCCCTGCAGCAGCACGGCGAGGTCGCGGGCCAGCGTGGCGGGATCGCACGCGATATAAAAAATGCGTCGGGCACAGCACGTGGCAAGCGCATGCGCCAATTCGGGAGCCATGCCGTCACGGGGCGGATCGATCAGCACGGTTGTCTGCGAGGGGGTGCGGATGAGCCCGGCGAAATCGAGCGTCTCATGTCCCAGCGCCGCGCAGCGGAACTCGGCTTTCAATCCGAGCGCGCGCGCGTTGCGCTGTGCGTCGCGGACGGCATTGCGGCCGGATTCGATGCCGGTCAGGCGCGTGCCCCCGGCCTGCATGAGCGCGAACCCGAAGACCCCCACGCCGCAGTAGAGGTCGAGGATCTCCGGCGCGGCTTGATCGGACTGGAACCAGGTCTGGACGGTGCGCACAAGCGCGTCGGCTACCGGCGGGTTGACTTGGTAGAAGGCGTCCCGCGCGACCTGCAGGGGACCGGCGGGCGATGCTTCGGTGAGCGGAGGGGCTTCAGGCGCGATCTGTCCGGCGCGCCACCAGCACGCGCCGTCATGCGGTGTGTGGCGCAGCACGACCGCATCCCCGTCGTGCAGGTCGCGAAATCCGTCCTGTGTGTGGAGCTTAGCCAGCAGGACGTTGATGGCCTCGCAAGCAAGCGGGCAGGCGGTCAGCGGCAGCACGCGATGCGAGGCTTCGCGCCGGTAACCGACGCACATGCCGTCCGGACGGCGTTCGGCATGCAGCGTGATTTTGTTGCGGTAGTGCAGCGGGAGCGGGGCCTGAAAAGGCGCCTCATAGCGGAGCCCGCCCGTGCCCGGCAGGTGCCGCAGCAGACCTTCGAGCTGCTGCTGCTTGGCCGCGACTTCGGCGGAATAGGCGAGGTGGTCATAACAGCAGCCCGGCACGCGCGCCGGTTCGCCGCTGTCAGGATCGATGACACGGCAGCATGGAGCCATACGCTGGGGCGATGGCGTGATCAGGTCAAGGCAGGCGGCGCGAGCATAGCGTTTTTTGACTTGGGTGACACGCACACGCAGATGATCGCCGGGGGCGCTTTCAGGGATGAACAGCACGCGGCCATCACGGCGTGCCACACCGTCGCCACCGTACGCCAACGCCTGAACGTCGGCGGTGAGCGTGTCGCCGATCGTCAGCATGGCAGCACATCGCCGTAGAGGGTTTGCGGGGCTGCACGGGTGATACGCACGCGCACCAGCGTGCCGGCGGCGATGCCGGGGATCGGCTCAACGATCACGATCTTGTTGCCGGGCGAGCGTCCTGACCAACGCGTGGCATTGCGCAGGCTCGGGCCTTCGACCAAGACCTCCTGCAAGGTGCCGACGAGCCGGGCGTTGGCGGCGGCGCCGCGCAGATCTTGATCTTCGAGCAAGACCTGATTACGCCGCATCTTCTCGGTATCGGGTACGTCATCCTCCCACGCCGCGGCAGGCGTGCCGGGCCTCGGGGAGTATTTAAAAAT
This sequence comes from Kiritimatiellia bacterium, assembly GCA_028684935.1. Classification (GTDB taxonomy): domain Bacteria; phylum Verrucomicrobiota; class Kiritimatiellia; order RFP12; family UBA1067; genus DUPH01. The sequence continues at coordinate 7,473 of JAQUEX010000076.1, forward strand.
GAATGCGTTGTCGAAGTCGGCCTCGTTCATCAGCGAGCGCGTGGCCTCGAAATCATCGGCCGTTTCGCCGGGGAAGCCGACGATCACATCGGTGGTGAGGGCGAAATCCGGCATGGCGCTGCGCAACCGGTGGACGGCATCCAAATAGTCTGCCCGTGAATACCCGCGGCGCATGCGCGTCAAAACCGGATCGGAACCGGACTGGACCGGCAGGTGCAGGTGGTGGCAGACGGCCGGCAGCGCCGCGCAGGCGCGCACGAGTTGGTCCGTGACACCCGACGGATGGCCCGACGTGAAACGCAGGCGGGCCAAGCCGGGAACGGCTGCGACCGCCTCCAGCAGGCGGGCGAAGGGTTCCGTGAACCCGCCGGGGCTCGGCGCGTCCGACGCGTCCCAGACCGGATTGGTGCGCCCGTAATTCATGACGCTCTGGCCGAGCAGGGTGACCTCGCGCACGCCATTGCGGACGAGCGCGCTGATTTCGGCGAGGATTTCGCGGGCGGGCCGGCTGTATTCAGATCCGCGCACATCGGGCACGATGCAATAGGCGCAGCGTCGGTTACAACCGAGCAGGATGGTCACAAACGCGGCGTGTCCTGAATCAGTATGGGCTTCGACCACATCGGGCATCTCGTTGAGGTCGGTCGTTTCGAGCAGCCCGCTCTCGCCGGCGAGGACGCGGGCAAGCAGGCGCGGGATCGCGCCCGCACAGCGCGTGCCGACCGCGAAATCCAGGCCCGGTACGCGCGTGAAGATCTCTGCACCCAGCCGTTGCGCCATGCAGCCCATGAGGCCCACCCGCCTGTCCGGTCGGTCACGTTTGGTGGCACAGAGCAGGCCGAGCTTGCCGAGCGCTTTGTCCTCTGCTTTGGCGCGCACGCTGCAGGAATTGACCACAATCAGGTCGGCGTCGTCTTCGCGCTGGACCGGCGTATGGCCGGCGGCCTCAAGAAGGGCGGTGACCGCTTCGGAATCGCGGACGTTCATTTGGCAGCCGTAGGTATGAAGAATGAAGCGCATGGTGATCAAGGGGGAGCGGGGGCGGAGGTGTCGGCCGACTCTGCTTTGCCGGAAAGCCCCTCCGTGATTTTTTCGATGATGTTGACGTAGGACCAGTCCGGGTTTTCGAGCGAACCAAAAACCTTGAACTCCAGCAGCAGGCGGGTAAAGGGCAAAGTCACGAGGCGGGTGATACGCCCTGCGATCGTTTTCTGTTTGAAGATGTTGGCGCGGATCGTGAAATCCAGTTTGTCGGTGGCGATGTTGTAGGTGCCGCGGCCGGAGATGCTGAAGATGTCGCCTTCCAGCAGAAGGTTATCGGTGTGGAGCACGCTGTCGCGGATGGTGAAGTCCATCGACCCGGATGATTGGTTGACGAGGGACGAGATGCCGGGAATGGTGCGCGATAGGTAGTCGGTCAGCCCGGCGAAAAGTTTCATGCGATTGATCACGCCGTCGCGGATATTCACGTGGCCTTCTCCTGAGAGATGCTCGATCGTGCGGCCGTGGGTCGGCCCGCCGAGTTGGATCTCGCCCGAGACGAGGCCGGCGCGCGCGTTCGTGACATTGAAGGCGTGGGAAATCTCTTCGAGGGCGACATCGTTCAGGTTCAATGCGGTCCTGAAGACGGTGGCGGTCGCGGCGTAATCCGGGAAATCAAAGGTGATGTCGCCGTTGATCGCGCCGCCGTTACGCGAGATGCCCCGTACATTGCTGAAGCGCGCGTGGTGGCCCGCAAGCGTGAAATCGGCCGTCATGTCGCGCGCCTCGAAGTTTAGAATCGACCCGGCAGGGAGCGAGACCTTGCCGGACAACTGGTTGGTGATGGTGCTTTTTGTTGTCGAGAGGGCCACGGCACCCAGGGCAGACAGAGAGGGCGGCGCAGCGCAGCGGATGCGGTCCAATTCCCCGTGGTTGAGGATGTTCAGCATGGAGAAAAGCGGCGGGATATCCATTGTGGTTTGTGCATTAACTTCCAATCCTTCGGTTTCTTCATGGTACGCGAGACGTCCTTTAATCGGTGCGCCGGCGGCCGTCTGCGCATCGAGGGGGTCGATCACCACCGACGTGTAGATGTTGGTGCCGTAAATGCCGAGCGTGCCTTTGGCGAACGCGATGGGCACGGTGCGGTAGGCGCAGGGGCCGAGATCCACCTCAAGCCGCATGGCGAAGTCGCTGTTATCGATGTCGACATCAAAGGTGTAATTTGCGTCGATCGGTCGTTCGATCGCGGTGAAGCCGGTGATCTGCTCGATGGCGCCGCGCGCTTTCAAAACCTTGAAAAGGGGCAGCAGATTGTCCGGGAAGGCCTGCCCCTTGGCCGAGCCGCTGGCGCGCCGCGTCTGCATGTCAACGGTCACGTGGCCGTCCACCTTCAGTTCAAAGGATGGGTTGGGCAGACGGATGGCGATCTCCGTAATGTCGATGCGCGTGCCGGAGGTGGACACCGTGGCGGTGAGTCGGTCAGCCTTGATGCCGAGGATGTCTGCCTGCTCGACCGTCAGGGAGAAGGGACGGGCCGTGGGCAGCACGGTTTTTTCTTTTTTCTTCGGCGTGTCGGCCTGCTTGGGCGGTAACGCAGGCATCACGATCTGTTTGAGGGTCACGCCGCGCACACGTTCCGCGGGTGAGAGTCCCGGTGACAGAGCAAGGTCTACGGTGATTTCGTCGATCGCGACCAGCGCCTGTCCGGCAACCCGTTTGGGGAAGGCTTTGACGCGGCGGAGCCGTGCGCCTTGTTTCAGACTGAAGGTGGCCCGCTCGATCCGCACGAAGCGTTCATCGTCAGATAGCGTGTTTTCAAGCCGGCGCAGCAGCGGGGCAGGCAGGCCGCGCTCCAGGACGTAGAGCCCTGCCACACCGGCCATCAGCACGATGAGGGCCAGCCAGAAGAGGCTTTTAAAAACAACGCCAAGTATTTTCAGAAATCGCCACATGTCGTCACGCCGCACGGTCGCTGAATGTTGCCCGTTGAGTCATAGAATAGCGAAGAGAGCAGGTATGCGGCAACCGCTTTTCGGTCAGACCAGCGGCAGGTCGCCGATCGCGTCAAATGGGACGGGCGTGACCTTGAGCCAGCGGCAAGCCTCTTCGGGCGGGCCGTCCTCGTGTTCAAAACAGTGACGCCAGCGCTGCTGGAAGAGCAGACCGTTGCGCACAACGACCGCAGCATTGCGCACGGTCGGCGTGCCTTGGGTCGTGACGCTCTCGAAGTGGTACATCGCCACATCCGGCACGTAGATCGCGGCGTGACCGGCCTCGCGCAGCCGGTAGACCAGGTCGAAATCCTCGAACTGCACCGGATGGAACGCCTCGTCAAAACCGCCGTGCAGCCGCAGCAGGGCGGCGGGGATCATGAGGCAGGCGCTGATCAGGCACTGGACCTCTTCGGTGCGCGCGAAACGCGGATCAAGGATCGGCGCGCCTCGTCCGCGAAAACAGACATGGCCGCGGCGTGAGATGCCGACGCCGGCGCATTGGATCGGGTAGGGCACCCACGGATAGACCATCTTGGCGCCTGCCATGCCGGCGCCGGGGTGATCCTCCAGCGCTGTACGCAGGCCGGTCAGCCAGCGCCGCGTGCGCGGCGCCACATCGTTGTCGACAAACACGAGGTGCGTGCCGCGCGCGGCGGCCACTGCCCGGTTGCGCGCGAAGGAACAGCCGATGTTGCCGGGATTGTGCAGCACGGTGACCGGCACGCCGCGCGCCGCGCCCAGCGCGGCCAGCTCCGTGTCGCACCATGCCGCGCTGCCGTCGGTCGAGCCGTTGTCGACGACGATCAGCTCCCACGGGGCGTCGGCGATCGTGTCCGTCAGCAGCGCCGTGAGGCAGCGCCGCGTGCAGGCCAGTTTGTTGAACGAGAGGGTGATCAGCGAATAGGTCATCTCAGCTCATCCATTCACGCGCCAGCGCCAGGATGCTGTCGTAAGCGGGGAGGCAGGCGGCCTCAAGGTTCTTGGCCGAGGGAATGGGGAAGTCCGCGCCCGCGATCCGGCGCACCGGCTGCTCCAGGTACTCGTGGGCCTGCTCCATGATCTGCGCGGCGATTTCGGCCGCGAAGCCGCCGGTCTTGGGGCCTTCCTCCAGAATCATGACGCGGCCCGTGTGGCGGGCCGATTCGATCAGCGTGTCGGTGTCCAGCGGACAGAGCGTGCGCAGGTCGATGACCTCGGCGTCGATGCCTTCGGCCGCCAGTTGCGCCGCGGCCCGCTCGGCCACGAAGGCCTGGTGCGACCAGGCGACGATCGTGAGGTCGTCCCCTTCGCGGGCGACGCGCGCGAAGCCGAACGGCAGCGGTGCCGGCAGTTCGTCATCCACGTCAAAACGCTGCGGGTAGAGCAGCTTGTGCTCAAGGAACAGCACGGGGTTGTTGTCGCGGATGGCGGTCTGCAGCAGCGCGGAGGCGTCGGACGCATTGGAGGGCGCCGCGATCTTGAGGCCCGGGATGCCGGCGAAGAGCCTTTCGAGCGACTGCGAGTGGGTGGCGCCGTAGCCGCGGCCGCCGCCAGGCGGGGTGCGGATGACGAGCGGGCAGGTGCGGCCGTAGATGGGATGCAACTTGGCGGCCATGTTGACGAGCTGGTCGACGGCCAGCGTGATGAAATCCATGAACATGATTTCGATCACGGGCCGCTGCCCTGCGACGGCCGCGCCGATCGCGACGCCGGTTAACGCCTGTTCGGAGATCGGGGTGTCGCGCACGCGCTCGGCGCCGAACTCCTCAATCAGCCCGCGCGTGACGCCGAAAGAGCCGCCGTAAACGCCGATGTCCTCGCCCATCAGAAAGACTGACGGATCGCGCCGCAATTCAGCAGCCAGTGTTTCGCGGAGAAGTTGTGTGAAGGTAACAGAACGCATGACGGAATCCGGGTAAAGGGTATGAACAAAAAGGGGGGATCAGGCGAACAAATCCTCCTGCAACGAGGCCGGATCGGGCAGAGGAGACGATTCGGCGAAGCGGATCGCCTCATCGACGCGGGCGTGTGCCGCGTCGCGCAGGGTCTTCGCGCTGTCATCGGTAAGAGTTCCGTCGGCTTTGAGATACGCCTCCAGCCGCAGAATCGGGTCATTCTCCCACGCGGCAGACTCCTCTTCGCGTGAACGGTAGACGCGCGCATCACCGCGCGAATGCCCCGACAACCGGTAGGTGACACACTCCAGCAGCGCCGGTCCTTGTCCGGCGCGGCTGGCGGCCGCGTGTTGCGCCACGCAGTCGCGCACCGCGAAAAAGTCGTTGCCGTCCACGCTGGCACCGGGGATGCCGTACGCGCCGGCGCGCTCGGCAATGTGCGTGTTCGACAGGCCGCGCACGGTGGACGTGGACATGGCATAGCCATTGTTCTCGACCACGAAAAGGACGGGCAGCTTCCAGAGCGCGGCGAGGTTGAGCGATTCGTGAAACACGCCTTGGTTGGAGGCGCCGTCACCGAAGAAGCAGACGGTGACACGGCCGGTGCCGCGCAGTTTCGCGTCGAGCGCGACGCCGGTGGCGAAGGGGATGCTGCCGCCGGTGATGCCGTTTGCGCCGTAAAAGCCGATGTCGGGGTCCATCATCATCTGGCTGCCGCCGCGGCCGCGCGAGTACCCCGTCTCGCGTCCGAACAGTTCAGCCATGGCGCGCGCGGGGTCGGCGCCGCGTGCCAAAAAATGGCCGTGTCCGCGGTGCGTAGTGGTCATGGCGTCGCACGCCTCAAGCGCCGCGGCCGTGCCCACAGCCACGGCTTCCTGCCCGATGCAGGTGTGTGCGGTTCCCATGACGCGTCCTTCAAGAAAAAGGCGCTCGATCGCCTCTTCGAACAGGCGGATCATGCACATCAACGAATATGCCTGAACGGTATCCACGAAATCCCCCCATAAAGTTCTCTGTACTTTATCACACGCGCGCCAGAGGGCAAAGCGCAATTTTTTTGCCCGCGCGCCAGTTGCTGATTTGCGGCTACCCGAAACGGAAATTTTGGTCTATAGTATTCCGCATCATGCGTGACACGCGCATACACAGGAGATGCGGGAATGATGACAGACGACAAAAGAATCCTGGTGGCGGCTGATCCTTATGCCGTGCCGCTGAAAGACG
>JAQUEX010000354.1 GCA_028684935.1 Kiritimatiellia bacterium
CGGCCGCGTCGCGCGGGTTGCGGGCGTCGCCCACGAAGTAGTTGTCGGTGGAGATCAGGATGGGGCGGTAGCCGTTGACGCGCAGGTGGGTGACGAGCCGTTTGGAGAAGGTGGTCTTGCCGGCCGAGGAGGGGCCGGCGACCAGCACCAGGCGCACGGACGGCGCGCGTTGCGTGACGGCGTCGGCGATGCGGGCGAGCTTCTTGTCGTGCAGCGCCTCGACGGTGTGCACGAAGTCGTCGGCGCGCTTCTCGAGCACCGCCTGGTTGAGTTCGCCGACGGTGGTGATGCCGACGATCTTGCCCCACGCGATGTGTTCCTGATAGACCGAAAAAAGGTGTTCGTGGGGCGGCAGCGGCGGCAGTTCGCGCGGGTGCGCGGAGGTCGGCACATTGAGCACGAAGCCGCTGCTGTGGGGAATCAGGTCGAACAGATCCAGCAGGCCGGTGCGCGGCACCAGCGGCTCCTGGCTCAGCTCGAAGAACGACCCGCACTGCGCCAGACAGACGATCGGCGGGTTGCGGTGCGCGAGCAGGTGCAGCTTGTCGGTCTGTCCGGATTCGCGGAAGAGGCGCGTCGCGGCCTCATAGGAGACGGTGACCGGCGAGATGGCGAGATCCTGGCGGACGGTCTCCAACATGGCCGCCTTGAGGCGTTTGACGTGGGCGTCGAGTGCGGCGGGCGAGAGGTCGGGCCACTGCACCGTGCAGTAGAGGCCGGCGCCGACCGAGTTGCGCACGCGGCACTCAAGGTCGGGGTAGAGCTCGTGGGCGGCCTTGGACAGGAGAAAGCAGAGCGAGGTGCGGTAGATGTCCCAACCGTAGGGGCTCTGGATGGTCAGCGGCGCGAGCGCCGCGTCCGCGACCAGCGGCATGAAGAGCGGCATCACCATATTGTTGGCGATCGCGCCCAGGACGGGGAAGCCGTCGCCGTTGACCGAAGGCAACAGGTCGCTGATGCGCGTACCGGTCGAGACCACGGTCGGGGGCTGTCCGTTGACGGTTACGGTGATGGCGTGCATGACGCTTCTCCTTCATAGAGGTCGAAGACCACCAGGCGGCACTCGATAGGGCCGTTGTAGAACGTGATGCGGCGCGCGGAGCGCAGGCCGACGCGGCGCGACAGCTCCATGTTGCCGGTGAAGACGCAGCCGGTGTAGCCGGCCCCCTTCTGCTTGAGGAAATCGCCGATGCGGCTGTAGAGCGCGTCCAAGGGTTCGCCCGGACTCGGCTCGGCGGCCGGAGCGTCGGCATCATCCGCCGCACTGTCAAGCGGCGGCTCTGCGGCGATGCCGCCGGCAGCCATGCGCTCCCCGTAGGGCGGATTCATGAAAATCACGCCGGGCGGCGGCGGCAGGCGGGTGGCCGCGAAGTCGCAGGTGCCGAAGGTGATGTATTCCGAGACACCAGCGGCGATGGCATTGAGGTGGGCGGTTTCGACAACGTCCTCCGAGACGTCGGTGGCGATGATCGGCGGCAGGTCCTCGCGGCGCTCCTGTTCGCGCGCGACGGCGACCTTTTCTTTCCAGATCTGCTCGGGCGTGGCTCCGAAACGCGGCCGCACGCTGGTGCCGGCCTTCTCGCCGGGGATCATCTGGCGGTAGCCTTTGATCGCCATGAAGCCGAAGTGGCTCTTAAAGCTGCCCGGGGCGCGGTTGAGCGCATAGAGCGCCGCCTCGATGGCCGGTGTGCCGCTGCCGCACATCGGCACGACAAACGGCGAGGCGGCGTCCCAGCCGGTGGCCAGTACGCAGCCGGCGGCGAGGGTTTCCTGCATCGGCGCGACACCCGGGATCTTGCGGTAACCGCGCTTGGAGAGCGGCTCGCCGGTGGTGTCGAGGTAGATGATGAGTTCGTCGTTCATCCAGTAGACGAAGACCGCGGCGCCGTACGATTCGCGGCCGGAATCGGGCCGGCCGCCGCACTTGTCGCGGATGCGGTCGACGATCGCATCCTTGGTGGTGAGCGACGGCATGCGGGTGTCGCGAACCGTTTCATTGCGCACCACGCTGTTCACCATGAAATACCCGTCGGCATCGATCAGGTTCTCCCAGTCGATCGAATAGACGTCGTTATAGAGGTAGCGCAGGTTGCCGCACGTGGTCCGCAGCAGCGGCACCAGCACGCGGTGGGCCGTACGCAACTGAAGGTTGAGGGTCATCATGTCGCGCATGCCGCCTCGCACCACGACCGTGTTTTCGGTGGAGTCGACGATCTCATAACCGAGACGCATCAACTCGGTGGCCGTGAGCGGCGCGAGACCGCGCGCACAGGAGACGATCAAGGGATAGGTGTCTTGCCAGATATTCATGTTAAAGCCTTGCCAGTCCCCGTTCGTACCTTACCGGCCCACACTGCCAATAAAAAAACACATCCCGCACAAAGAACCACAAAGGTCACAAAGATTTCTGGTCCAGAGGTCTTCGTGGCCTTCGTGGCTTCGTGCGAGAACGCGGTCGGAGGACGCTGCCTCCGTTAGAATTCCCAGCCGGGGCGGATGTAAGGTTTCACCAGCGCGTTGGCCGCCGGGTTGTTGGCGAACTGCTGCTTGCGGCTGCTCCACTCCAGCTTGCCGGGGACCTGCTGCGCGATGCAGCCGACCAGCATGCCTTCCAGCATCGGCACCGAGTGGTCCACATCGGAGAAGCAGACGTCGTTGCCTTTGCAGGCCTCGACGAACTCGATGTACTGGCCGTTGGTGTTGGGGCGGAACTTGGCCGGGATCACATCCTCGCGCAGCGCGTCGTGCTTGGACATCGACTTCATCTTCTCCTCGTCGTTGAAGGCGATGTAGCCGTCCGCGCCGTAATCGTTGGTGCTGCAGACCATGCCCTTGCTGCCGACGATCAGGCAGCCGGTGTTCGGCACCTGCCCCAGCGTCGCGACGACTTTGGGCATGATCTCCGCCGACGGCTTGAGGTTGCCGTCATACCAGTAGAGCGTCACCGCCGGCTTGAAGCCGCGGGCGGCGTAGATCATTTTGACGATGCTCTTGCTGGGATACGTGTCATCGGTCTTGCCTTCGATCTGGATGCACTCGGCGGAGAGCACTTTGCCCAACTGCAGGCCGCGGAACGGCAGGTTCATCGTGTGGCAGGCCATGTCGCCGAACGCGCCGGTACCGAAATCGTAGAAGCCGCGCCACTTGAAGGTGTGGTAGGTGCCGTTCTTGTAGGGACGGAACGGCGCGGTGCCCAGCCAGCTTTCCCAGTCCA
>JAQUEX010000355.1 GCA_028684935.1 Kiritimatiellia bacterium
CTCACCAGGTCGCCGTGGCAGCGGATGCAGTTGTTCTGCACGACGCGCCGGCTCTTCGGTTGGGCGAGAATCGGCTCGTGGAAATTTTGCAGGGTGAACGCCTTCGAATGATGGTAGCCGTTTTCCGCCTTGGTCCAGTATTTGGGGATGAAGCCTTTGGGCACATGGCAGTCGTTGCAGGTGGCGGCGGTGTGGTGGCTGGCCTTTTGCCAGCCGTCGTAGTGGTCACGCATGATGTGGCAGTTGGCGCAGACTTTGGACTCATCGCTCAGGTATGCGAAGGCTTCCCCCTCGCGCAGCGTGAAGCCGCCCGCCCCGAGCAAGACGCCCAACAGGCCGCCCAACAGGATGCCGGGCGCAATCGCGTGACAGGTCTGTTTCATGACGTGACAAGGCGGTGTTAGCGCGCCAGCGCGACGATTTCGCGCACGGCCTGTTCACCCAGGTCGCCGTATTCGCCGATCTTGGCTCCGCGTTGCGCCAGCCGCTCCGCCACGCGGCGTCCGGCTTCATCGGCGTCAATGGCGTAGTCGCTCAGACGTGTCGGCACGCCGACAGCCTGGAAGAAGGCCTCCATGCGGTCAATCGCCTGTGCGGCACGCGACGCGTCATCGCCCGGCTGGATGCCCCACACGCGCGCGGCGCACTGCGCGAGGCGCGGCAGTTTGCGCGCGAGCTGGTGGCGATGCACGGCCGGCATGATCACGGCCAGCGTGCGGGCGTGATCAATGCCGTACAGCGCGGTCAGCTCGTGGCCGATCATGTGCGTGGCCCAGTCCTGAGCCGCGACACCGCAGCCGAGCCAGCCGTTGAGGCCTACCGTGGCGCACCACATCAGGTTGGCCCGCACCTCATAGTCGCCGGGGGAGGCTTTCACTTTCGGCGCCTCCTCGATCAGTGTGAGCAGGACCGATTCCGCCATGCGCTCGGTCAGCGGGGCTCGGCCTACGGCGCACATGTACTGTTCCATCACATGGGCGAAGGTGTCGATGATCCCGTTCTGGGTCTGGCGCTCCGGCAGCGAGAAGGTGGTTTCCGGATCCAGGATCGAGAACTGCGGATAAACGTGGGGTGAGGCGAACGCCAGCTTTTCGCCCGTGGAATCGCGCGAGATCACCGCGAAGGTATTCATCTCGGAGCCGGTGGCGGGAAGGGTCATGACCGCGCCCAACGGCACGGCGTCCGAAACCGGCGCGCGCCCCTCCATGATCGCCCACGGGTCGCCCGTACCATAGCGGGCGGCGACGGCGATGAACTTGGTGCCGTCCAGCACCGAGCCGCCGCCGACCGCAAGCAGGAATCCCGCACCCTCTTTCTTTGCAAGCGCCGCAGCCCGCATGCAGGTTTCGTAGCGCGGGTTGGGTTCGATGCCGCCGAACTCGATCACCGTGCGGTCCGCGAGCGCGGCGCGCACTTGGTCGTACACGCCGTTCTGCCGGATCGAGCCTCCGCCGTACGTGACCATGACGGTCACATCCGGCGGGATGAGGGTTTTGAGTTCAGCGATCATGCCCTTGCCGAACACGAGCTTCACCGGGTTGTAACTTGTAAAAGAGGTCATGAGGGAATCCTTTCAGTGTGCGGATCAGACCGACCATTTCTTGCGGTAACCGCCATCGCGGGCCAGCCAGCCGGCGTTGCCGGTGCCGTTCGCGAAGGTGTTCTTGACCGGATCCCAGTCAAAGCTGGCGTCGCGGACATAAGACAAGTTGCAGAGGTGGCACAGGATCGCCGCGCGGCCGCCCACATCCTCGTTGGAGCAGGCGGGCAGGCGCGATTTCGCGCAGGCCACGAAGTCTGCCGGATGACCGCCCTTCGTTTTGTAGAGCTTGGTCTTGTAGGTGCTGTCCGTGAGGAACGCCTTGCGCGCCTTGGCGAGTGCACCGTCAAGCGATCCGCCATCCTCTTTTTTGGTGAAACGCGAGATTAGCTCGGTGCCACGGGTCATCTCGAACTTGCCGCGGTTGACCGAGACCGTGCCTTCGGTGCCGTGGAAGATGGTGCCGAAAACCGAGAAGGGGTTGTGTTTGAGGGTGATGCCGCCGGCGAACTCAAGGACCACGCCGGACTGCGCGCGGCCGCCGAGCTCGGTGTTGGCCTTGTCCTTTTCGGAGCGTTCGGCGCGGATCACTTTCACCGGGCCGCTCTGGTCCATGCCGAGGCCCCACTGGGCGATGTCCAGATGGTGTGCGCCCCAGTCGCCGCAGTAGCCGGAGCCGAACAGGTCATTCATGCGCCAGACCATCGGGAAAAAGTTGTGCACGCCGCGTGGCGAGAGTTTGTCATTGTATTTGACGAGCGGTGCGCCGCCGCACCAGAGATCCCAGTCAAGGCCCGGTTCCATCGGGATCTCTTCCTTCGGGTCGGCGTGCGGACGAGAGGGTCCGCCGAAGTTGCAGTCGACGTGTTTGATCGTGCCGATGCAGCCGTTACGGACCAGTTCGGCGGCGGTCAAAAATTCAAAACTGGAACGCTGCATCGCGCCGGTCTGAAGGATGCGCTTGTAGCGCTTGGCGGCGGCCATCACGGCCGCGGCCTCATGGATGTTGTAGGTCAGCGGCTTCTCACAGTAGACGTCTTTGCCGGCGGCCATGGCGGCGATGGTGATGTACGCATGCCAGTGGTCGGGTGTCGCGATGCAGACGAGGTCGATGTCTTTGCGCGCGAGAACGTCGCGAAAATCATTGTACCCCTTGCAATTGCCGGGGATGCCTTTATCCGGATGGCTTTTGTAAAAATCATCGACGCGTTTTATGCCGTCTTCGCGGCGCGTGGTGTCCACGTCGCACATGGCCACGACCGTCACGTCCTGATGCAGGAAATTGCCGAGCAGGCCGCGCGACTGGATGCCGAGCCCGATGAAGGCCATGCGGGGCTTGTCGTTAGGTTTCGTGTCCGCAGCCCAGATGCGGGTCGGCAAGATGAACGGCGCGCTAGCCAGAGAAGCACGCTTCAGAAACGTTCTGCGTGATGTCGTCATAATCTCCCTTTTTATCATGTCGGCGTCATCGCGCCGATTACGTGGCCAAGATATCATGTTCGCAGCAACGGATGCAAGTTCGCGGTTCGCGATCTCTGGCGCCGTCTTGACGCGGCAAGAGGCGGACGACATAATACGAGTCGAACTCAAGAAAGGACACCGACATGTTGCCTCGCACACAGGAATTGAACGATTGGACTGCGGAGAAAAAATGCCGGAAGGT
>JAQUEX010000356.1 GCA_028684935.1 Kiritimatiellia bacterium
CTGCTGGTGGCCCCGGAACTGTTTCTCGAACTGCCGCGCCGTTCGCCTCGTCTCTGGGCGCTGGTCATGGTCTTCTATCCGCTGCTGTCGGTCTTCCCGCAGGGAATCCTTTACCGCGGCCTTTTTTTTGCGCGCTATGCGCCGCTCTTCGCCGGCGAAGGCATGCGGCGCGTGGCGGGCGCGGCGGCGTTCAGCCTGGCGCACCTGGTCTTTCTCAATCCCTGGGCGCTGCTGCTGACGCTGGCGGGCGGCATGATGTTCAACCGGACCTACCGCGCGAGCGGATGTCTGCAGGCCGCCAATCTGGAGCACGCGGTCTGCGGGCAACTGGTCTTCACCTGCGGCTGGGGGCGCTATCTCTATCACGGCGTCACGCGGCTGATGGAGCACGCGGCCGCGTGATCGCCGAAAAACCAGGGTTCGCCTAGCGCTGTCGATGTGCTATTCTAAGCGCATGAAACGGACGTTTTTTCTCTGCCTGCTCTTTCTGCCGGCTGCCGCCGCGCGCGCGCAGTTCACGGCGGAGGAGATGCTGCAGCCCTGCGTCTACACGAACGCGGTCGGGGAGGTCGTGCGTTACCGGTTGGCCGCGCCTCAGTTCCCCGTCGCGGGCCGCACGTATCCGCTCATTCTTTTTCTGCACGGTTCCGGCGAGTGCGGCACCGACAATCAGAAGCAAGTCAAGGTGGGCCTGCCCGCGCTGGTGTCGACACTCCTGCGGCGCAAGGTCGCAGAGCCCGTTCTGCTGGTCGCGCCGCAGTGCACCATGACCAACGGCTGGGTCCGCCGGCTGGCCATGCACGAGACGTTCACGTCGGACCCTAGACACGCGCCGGCGCTGGCGCAGGCGCTGGAACTGGTGCGGCATCTCGTGGCCGTGCGCCAGGCCGATCCCGACCGTCTCTATATCACGGGCCTCTCCTTTGGCGGGTTTGGCACGTGGGACGCGATCCAGCGCGAGCCGGAACTTTTCGCGGCGGCAATCCCTGTGTGCGGCGGCGGGGATGTGCGCCGCGTGCGCGCGTTGCGCCGGCTGCCGATCTGGACCTTTCACGGCAGCGCCGATCCGAATGTACCGGTGGCGTGCTCACGCCGGATGGTCGATGCGCTGAAGCAGGCCGGCAGCCGCAGGGTGCGCTATACGGAGTATGAAGGAGCGGGCCATGCCGTATGGGACCGCGTCTACGGAGATGACGAGGTGCTGGCGTGGCTGCTGCGGCAGACGCGCGCACGAAAGCCGTGGTGGAAGTTCTGGTGAGAAGGAGGGCGGACATGCGAATCATGAGCCGGGGGACGGTGTGGGTGCTGGCGGTGTCGGTGTGGGCGGCTCAGGCTCACGCCTCCGTCTTTGAGATGCCGCAGAAGTTTCCACGCCATGTGCAACTTCAGCAGCAGTTGATTCAAAGCGTCCGCGCGGGACGGACCGAAGAGATGGAGCGCGTCAGCCGCGAGGGCGTCGCGCTGCTGCCGGAAGATCCGACCTGGCAGTACAACTTGGCGTGCGCGCTGGCGTACCGGGCGGACAAAGGGGAGGCCTTCGCCGCGTTGGAGCGCGCCATTGAACTGGGGTTTCGCGATCCGGCGGCGATCCGCAATGACAACGACCTCAAGCAGCTTGCCGCGTTGCCGCGGTTCGCGGCACTGGTTGCCAAGGCCGAGTCGTTGCAGGGAAAGCCGGTGGCCGGCGCGCCGCAGATCGGCGCTGCCACCGTGTTTATGGGCCATCCGGCCGAGATTCACGGCTCCAATACGGTGTGGGATTTTGAAGCCGGCTGCTTCAAAACGCTCTTTGCTCTGCGCAATGCCGAACTCAAGAAGATCTCCGCGTATACCGATTCTTACCGCGGCCCGGCGTCCGGCGTGATTCGGGGCTGGATGACCGACGAGCGCGCGTCGGGCAATTTCGGCGATCTCTATGTGAACCGGGACGACGGCCATTCGCGGCTGGACGTAACGAATTTTCCCGGGCTTACGCCGGTGGTCTACGGCGAAGAGGCTCGGCGCTACAAGGCGCATCTGAGCCTGCCGAACACGCTGTTCGGTCAGCCGGTGATCGGCAATTCGTCCATGTCGATGGTCAACGGACCGCTCTGGCGCAGCCTGCCGCGCGCTATCGTCACCGATCCCTATCAGCCGCTCGCCGCCTTCCGGATCTATCTCAACAACCAGTGTTGGTTTTACCCCGAACACAAGGATCATGATTCGGAGACGGGCGACCTCTATCCGGCCAACACGCCGTATTACGTGATCAGCCAAGGCTCCTCTTTCTCCGACAAGCCGTTCATGGAGGCGTTCGCTGCCGCGATGGCGGCGTTTGCGCCGGACGTCAAGCGCCTGCTGACCGCGCGCCAGACGCTGGCCCCAACGCTTCAGATGATTCTGCGCGCGACGCAGCGCACGGTGAAACAACCGGACGACTACCTGACCGGCGCGGCACATCCTGTCGTCTTCGATGCCCGCAACCTGGATGCCGAGGCGATGGCCCGGATGGCGCATGCGCTCACGCCGGAACAACTCCCACCGCTCGTGACGCTGCGCACGGTCAAGGATGCGCAGGCCGCGCCTGGCGTCGATTATTTTGACACACGGCCGGAGGGCTTGTTCGATACGCCGTTCGCGATCGCGCGGGTTGTGCGCGGGGTCGCGCGCACGCGCAGCATGACGCTTGAAGCCGCCGCCGCGCCGAAATCGGCCGGGACCGTCTACCGGTGGGTGGTGCTGCAAGGCGATCCAGCGAAAATCACGATCCAGCCGCTCAGCCCTGACGGCTCTCAGGTTACGGTCACGGTGGCGTATCATGGCGTCTACCGGCCGAAAGGGGCCGATGGACAGCCCGCGCCGTTACAGACCAGCCGCGTTGATCTCGGCTGTTTTGTGCAGAACGGGACGTCCTATTCGGCGCCGTCGCTGGTGTCGTTCTACTATCTGCCCAACGAGGAGCGCGTCTATCGCGACGACGGGCAGATTCTGTCGGTCGATTACGCCAACAGTGCGCATCGGTACGCCGATCCGGTCCTCACCATGCAGAAAGGCTGGAAGGACCTCTACGCGTATGACAAGCAAGGACGTCTGACCGGGTGGTACCGCACGCGGGCCGGCGCATCTCCGGAGCGCTTCACCTATCGCGGGCACCGGGTGTTGGCGACCGATGCGCAGGATCGTCCCACGCAGGCGTGCGGCGTGGAATATCTGCCGCGCCAGGC
>JAQUEX010000357.1 GCA_028684935.1 Kiritimatiellia bacterium
TGAATCCGGACGGGACGGAAGTCGAGATGTGCGGCAACGGCGCGCGCTGCGCGGCGGCCTTTGCCCACCGGATCGGCGCCAGCGGCACCGCCTTGACCATGGAGACGATGTGCGGGCTGGTCGACGCTCAGTTGAATGACAAAGGCGTCTGCGTCTGGATGCCGGAGCCGGCCAAAAAGAATTACGGACTGGTGCTGAACGTCGACGGGGAAACGGTGCGCGGCGACTTTCTGGTGGCGGGCGTGCCGCACTTCGTGGTGCAGGTGCCGAACATCAGCGCGGTCGATGTGCAGGGGCTGGGCCGGGCGCTGCGCCTCCATCCCGCGTTCGCGCCGGACGGCACCAACGTGGACTTCGTGACGTTCCGCGCGCCGAACCGCATGTCGATGCGTACCTATGAGCGCGGTGTCGAGGCCGAATCCGGCGCCTGCGGCACCGGCGCGGTCGCCTGCGCGGTGGTGGCGGTCGAGACGGCCGGCTTCACGCTGCCGACCCAGGTCAAAACGCCGTCCGGCTGCGATCTGGTCATCGACGGCGATTGGCGCCACAACAAGTGCACCGGCCTCACGCTCGCCGGGCCGGTCAAGTTCGTCTACACCGGCGAGGTCGAACTGGACGAACTCGACATGAGCGGAGAGATTGATTGAGCAGGACACGGAAGACCCTCCCCGAAACAGCCGATGCCGTCTCCGCGTCCCGCGCCGGAATACAGGCCGGTTCCCACCATGGCGCTCCGGCCTTGCGCCTCAAAGCCGCGTGGGCCACGTGGCTGGGTGTCGCGTTGTTTGCCGTCTCTATCCTTCTGGTGTTCGCCGCGGTGTTGCCCAAATACGCCGGACTGATCGCACCGGATTCGATGCCTTTCTTCGCGTGGCCGTGGCGCACGGCGCACCTTGAGAATCTGCTGGCCGGCGGCTTTTTTTCTCCGCATGCGCTCTACTGGCTGCTGCCGCACCCGCTCTATGCGCATGAGCTGACCTATATCCTGGATACGCTGGTGCTGACGCTCGGCGCGGTCTACTACCTGCGCGCGCAACGGCTGCACCCGTTGTCCGCGTGGTTCGGCGGATTGGCGCTCGGCCTCTGCGGGTACACCTTCACGCTGTTCAGCGCCGGTCACCGCGGCTACTTTCACATGTTCTCCTGCGCGGTCTGGGCTTTCGGCCTGATCGCCCGCGGCTTCGCCACGCGGCGGCTGATCCTGTTTGCCTTGCTGGGGCTGGTGTTCGCGTGGGGCGTGCCGTATCAGCCCGATGTCCTGTTGCTCGTCGGCGCATTGGCCGCCGCCTACGCGCTCTGGCTCACGTTTTTGCGCGGAGAGTCGGAGGCGCAATCGGCAATCGGCACCCAACAATCTAAAATCCAAAATCTAAAATCCAAACTCCTCTCCGTCTGGCCGCGTTTCGCGGTCTCGCTCGCGGTGCTTGTGCTGGCCGGATTTTCCGGCATACGGTCGGCGGTGACCACGCAGATCGCCAACCGCGACGCGCAGATCGCCGGCGTGAACGGCCGTCCGGAGGCCGCGGAGCGCGCGGCGGACACGCCCGAGAAAAGCGCCGCCGAGCGGCGCGAGCGCTGGCTGTTCGCGACGAACTGGAGCCTGCCGCCCGAAGACGTGCTGGAGTTTCTCGTGCCCGGCGTCTTCGGCAACGACTCCGCGCAGCCGCCGTATCCCTATTGGGGGCGTCTCGGCCGGCCCGACGACAGCCTGTTCCAGAAGGGCCGCATGATGCCCAACTACCGGCAGCACACCGTCTATCTCGGCCTCATCCCTCTGCTCCTCGCCCTTTTCGCCGCCCTCTCGCGCCCTGGCCGTCTTGGACGAGCAGACGCTCGTCCCTCCCCCCTCCCAATTCCTAACTCCTCAATCCTAACTCCTAACTCCTCCTCCCCAACTCCTAACTCCTCATTCCTAACTCCTAACTTCTCCGACCTTCCCTTCTGGTGCGGCGTCTGGCTGGTCTGCCTGCTGCTGGCGATGGGACGCTACACGCCGTTGTACCGCCTGTTCTACGCGATCCCTTACATGGACTACATCCGCGCGCCGGTGAAGTTCCTGCATCTGGTTGAGATTGCCACCGCGTTTCTGGCCGGGTTCGGCATGGAACTGTTTCTGCGCGGCGGGCGGGATGTGTTGCGGCGCCGGCTGGTCAAGCTGGCGTGCGGCATGGCCGGCGTGCTGTTGCTCGGCGTGTTGGTTGCGCTGACGGCCCGTCCGGCGATTGTCCGGCACATCACCGACCTCGGGCTGGGGCAGGTGGCCGATGCGTTGGGCGGGTACACGCTGCGCAACGCCATTCGCGCCGCAGGGCTGGCAGTGCTGGTCGCGGGGGCTCTGTGGGCCGTCGTCTACCGCCTTCGGGACACTCGCGCGCCTTGGGTGTTGGGGGCGTGCCTGACCGCGTTGCTGTGCCTGGACCAGGCGACCGTTGCCCGGCGTTACGTGCGGCCGATGGACCTGGGGCCGCTCTACCGCGAGAACGCGGTGGTGAAAGCGCTCAAATCGCAGGCTGGCGACCGCATGCCGAACGTCGTCAACTATGCCACGCAGAATGCGCCGGGGCAAGAATGGTTCAGCTCCTCGCTGGCGTTCAACGGCATCCGCAATTTAGCGCCCTCCCAAGAGGAAATGGGCGGCGCGTACGGCCAGCTTTTCACTTCGCTGCAGAACGACGCGGTCAAGTTGTGGCGTCTGCTGCACGCGCAGGCGGTGATCGTGCCGCGCAAAAGTGCTGAAAGCCTGATCCGGGCCGGCGTGTTGCGGCCGCTGCTGGATTTCGAACTGGGCGCCGGCACCGGGCGGCTGGTGCAGCAGCCCGGCGAGCGGACCTTGACCCTGGCCGCGATGGCGCAGCCGGCGGTCGCGCCGCGCTTTGTCGCGGAGTGGCAGGGGGATGTGCCGGTGGCGCGTCAAGCCGAGGCGGTGGCGACGGCTGAACTGCCGGTTTCCGACGCGCCGCGTCTGGCGGGACAGTCCGCTGCCGCGGCGAAGGTCGAGGTGCTGTCTGTGCGCGGTCGGCCGGGGGTGTTGGCGACGCGCGTGCGCGTTTCGGCGCAGGGCCCCGGCCTGCTGGTTTTCGACGAGCGTGTTCGTGACCGCCAGCAGCTTCTGGTTGACGGCGTTCCCGCGCAGTCTTACACCGTCGACGGCATCTGGCCCGCCGCGCTCATCCCCGCCGGCGACCACGAGATTG
>JAQUEX010000077.1 GCA_028684935.1 Kiritimatiellia bacterium
CGGTCGACCAGCCACTCCGCCAGTACGGCGGGCACGCGGGAGAGCAGGAACAGCTCGGCGAGGATCAGCGTGCCGAAAAAGAGCCCCATCACGTTCCAACTGATCTTCTCGCCCAGCGCCTGCTGCCAGGTCAGCACACCGGTCGCCACGGTCAGCAGACCGCCGGTGCATGCGGTCCAAGAGCGGTGGTTCGGCAGAAGCACAAAAAGCGCGTAGCAGAGAACAAATACGGTCAGGCTGATCCAGGCGGGTGTCATAGTTGGATGTCGTAAACGTTTTGGGATGTGGTTGAGCTGTTATTCGGCGCGCAGCAGGAAGAAGCTCTTCTTGCCGCTGCGCAAGACGGCGAGGCGGCCTTCGATCAGGTCGGTCGGCGCGAAACAACGGTCGAGCCCGCCCGCCTTCACATTGTTGATGCTGAGACCGCCCTGCTGCACGAGGCGGCGCGCCTCGCCTTTGCTGGCGGCCATGCCGGCGGCGGCGATGACCTCGAAGGCCGGTTTCCCGAGCACCTCGGCGGCCGGCAGGGCGGCGGAGGGGACATTGGCGAAGATCGCTTCCAGATCAGCAGCGGCGAGGCCGTCGAGCGAACCGCCGAAGAGCACCTGCGTGGCTTTCTTCGCCACGGCGAGGCCCTGCTCGCCGTGGACCGTGCGGGTCAGCTCTTCGGCCAGCACCTGCTGAGCCTCGCGCCGCTCGGGCGCGGCGGCGACCGCCTGCTCCAACTCCGCGATGCGCGCCATCGGCAGGAAGGTGAAGATCTTGAGGTAACGGATGACATCCGCGTCCATCGTGCGCAGGAAGAACTGGTAGAAGTCGTAGTAGGGGGTCTTGCGCGCGTCCAGAAAGATCGCGTTGCCCTCGCTCTTGCCGAACTTCTTGCCGGTGCTGTCGCACACCAGCGGGAAGGTCATGCCGAAGACCTCCTGGCCGCTGATTCGCCGCACCAGCTCGGTGCCGGCCGTGATGTTGCCCCACTGGTCCGAGCCGCCGAGCTGCAACGTGCAGCCGTAGGTCTTGTAGAGGTGGTAGAAGTCGTAGCCTTGCAGGATCTGGTAGCAGAACTCGGTGAAGCTCATGCCGTCGTCGGACTCCATGCGCTTCTTCACGCTGTCCTTGCTGAGCATGACGCCCATGCGGAAATAGCGGCCGATCTCGCGCAGCAGGTCGATAAAGGTGAACGACTTGAACCAGTCGTAGTTGTTGACCAGGATGGCCGGATTGGGGGATTGCGGGTTGAAGTCGATGAAGCGCGAGAGGTTCTCTTGGATGCCGACGAGGTTGCGCTCGACCTGTTCCGCGCTGAGGAGATTGCGCTCTTTGGATTTTCCGGAAGGGTCGCCGATGAGACCGGTGGCACCGCCGACGAGCGCGATGACCTTGTGGCCCGCACGTTGCAGATGGGCCAGCGCCATGATCGTCACGAAGTTGCCGGCCTGCAGGCTGTCGTTGGTGGGGTCGAAGCCCGCGTAGACGGTCAGCGGCGTATCCAGCGCCTTGGCCAGCTCCGGGCTGGTCATGTCTTCGAACAGGTGACGGGCTTTGAAGGTGTCGAGGATATTGGACATGTTGTTTCCTACGGAAATGTGTGTGTGTGTGGGGGGGGGGGCAGGTTACAGGTTACAGGTTACACGTTACAGGTTACAGGTTACAGGTTACACGTTACAGGTTACACGTTACAGGTTACACGTTACAGGTTACAGGTTACACGTTACAGGTTACAGGTTACACGTTACAGGTTACACGTTACAGGTTAGGGGTTACTGGCTACGAATTCGGATGGGACATCATCAAGCGACGCCTCGTGAACGGAGTCGTATTTCAGGCCGCGCCGCTCCGATTGCTGCAGGTATCCCATAAACGCGCCGATCTTTTGCTTAGCGGTTTCGCAGTGCGCATAGAGCAGGTCAAACTGTTCTTGGCTGATATAAGCTTGATCCAAGGCGACATAACAGTGGGATTGGACCTCACAGACCGATCCATTGGCGATCGACAGGAACTGGACAAACTCTTTGTTGCCCCCGCGACCAAAACCCTCCGCAATATTCGCCATGATCGAGTTGGCCGCATCGCGGATCTGAGCTTTCAGATCGTAATCGGTCTTAAACCCAGACAATCGTGTCAGCGTATAGGTCTCGCGGGAAACCTGTCGAGCCTTCTGCCACGCGACAATGTCCTCGAAGCGTCTAATGGAAGCCATCGTCATCTCCAACGTGTAACCTGTAACCTGTAACGTGTAACCTGTAACGTGTAACGTGTAACCTGTAACGTGTAACCTGTAACCTGTAACCTGTAACAAAAAAAAGACGGGGCGCCTGTTGCCAGGCGCCCCGTATGGCTTACTCGGCGCCGGGACGCCACTCTTCGCTTTGCGCGAAGGCGTCGTCGAAGGCCGCCGCCAGACCCACCAGGTTTTCGCCCGGCTTGAGGTCCGTGATGCTCAGGTCGCGCGTCAGCTCCGCGATCTGGCTCTCGTTCATGGTGACGGCCTTGATGCTCAGGCCGATACGGCGTTCGTCGCGGTCGATTTTCACGATACGCGCCTCGACATCCTGCCCGACCTTGAGGGCGTCCTTGACCTTCTCCACGTGCTGGTCGCTGATCTGGGAGATGTGGACGAGCCCGTCCACGCCGTCCTCAAGTTCAACGAACGCGCCGAAGGAGGCGATCTTGGAGACTTTGCCCTTGACGATCTGTCCGATGGCGTAGCGGCTGGTGATCGTGTTCCACGGGTCGTCGCTGGCCTGCTTGAGGCCCAGGCTGATGCGCTGGTCAGACGGGTTGACCTCGAGCACCACCGCGTCGACCTGCTGCCCCTTCTGGAGGACTTCGCTCGGGTGGTTGATCTTGCGCGTCCACGACATGTCGGAGACGTGGATCATGCCGTCGATGCCCTCTTCCAGCTCGACGAAGGCGCCGTAGGTCGTGAAGTTGCGGACCTTGCCGGTCACGCGGCTGCCGACCGGGTAGCGGTCCTGCACCGTGTCCCACGGATTGGCTTCGGTCTGGCGGATGCCCAGCGCGATCTTCTGGTTGGAGGCGTCGATGCTGAGCACCACCACGTCGACCTCATCGCCGACGTTGAGCACGTCAGAGGCGCGGGCCACACGCTTGGTCCAGGAGAACTCGGAGACGTGCACCAGACCTTCGATGCCGGGCTCGATCTCGACGAACGCGCCGTAAGGCACCAGATTGACCACCTTGCCGCGCAGGCGGCTGCCGACCGGGAAGGTGCCGCCGATGTTGTCCCACGGATTCGGCGTGGCCTGCTTGAGGCCCAGCGACACGCGTTCACGATCCATGTCGACGTCGAGGATGATCACGTCGAGTTCCTGGCCGACCTTGAGCATCTCGCTCGGGTGCTTGATGCGGCCCCAGCTCATATCGGTGATATGCAGCAGGCCGTCCAGCCCGTCCAGGTCCACAAACGCGCCGAAATCGGTGATGTTCTTGACGCGGCCGTGACGCTGCTGCCCCTTCTCGATGGTGCCGAGCAACTCGCGCTTCTTGTCCGCCATGCGCTCCTCGATCAGCTCGCGGCGCGACACGATGATGTTGCGGCGCTCGTTGCTGATCTTGATGACCTTGAATTCGCAGGTCGTGCCCAGGTAGGGATCGGGGTCGTGCACGGGGGTGACATCGACCTGCGAGCCGGGCAGAAAGGCGTCCACGCCGTCCACGCTCACAATCAGGCCGCCGCGCACTTTGCTGCGGATGGTGCCGGTGACCACGCCGCCTTCCGTATACTTGGCCAGAACCGCATCCCAGCGCAGCTTGTCGTCCGCGCGGGACTTGCTCAACACCACCATGCCGGAATCGCTCTCAAGCTGCTCCAGCAGCACATCGATGACGTCGCCCGCTTTGATCAGGGTGGCGTCCGCGAATTCGTTGGCCGGAACCACGCCTTCCGACTTGTAGCCGATATCAACGAAAACTTCGTTGCCTTTGATGCCGCTGATCGTACCCTTGATGATGGAGCCGGCCGTGAACTGATTCATCGTCTGGTCCAGCGCTGCCGCCATTGCGTCATACATCGGACCGGTCTTGGGTGTTGCGGCCGTGGGTTTACGGATTGCCATGTGAGTTGTGTTCCCGTCCGCCGGACGCGTTGTGCGAGGCACGTTGCGCGCCGTTGCGGCGCCGCGATGCCCGGCTGACGTTTTTGGGTTAGTCTGTGACTGTTCGTGAGGGCCGCGGGACCGGTCACCCGACCGGGACGTGCCACTCGTTCCTGCCCAACCGTGGGCAAAGAGATACAAATTTAGCAAAAAAGCGCCGCATCAACCAACCGAAAAAGCAAGTTTTTTGGTGGTCCCCTTTTCTCAGGGTGCGGTCAGTTCGAGGCGCAGCCGGTAGAAGCGCGCAGGTTCCACATCCGGGCCGCTGGCGGTGTCGAGCAGATGGAGCGAGGTGCCGTCCCACTGCCAATTCAGCGGAGAGTCGCAGCCGGAGTCGAAGAGCACGCGCGACCACGAGCCGGTCAGCGAGGCCGACGATTCGACGAGATAACGGAGGTCGCGTTTGCCGGGGTCGAAACGGAATTGATAGAGCGGGCGCCCGTCCTGCAAGCAGAGCCGCGGCAGGCCGGGGGCGGCAGGCTCGCCGATCGCGAGGTTGAAGGCGTAGAGCCAAAGGTTGGGCACCGCGCCGGGCGCCGCGATTGCCGAGGGGGCCGTCAGCGCCTGGGTCTCGGATCCGGTGGGCGCGGGGAAGGTTCGCAGCAGCCATTCGCCGTAGGTCACAGGCAAGCCGTCGGCGCGCACCTCCATGACCATCCCTTGGCGCGGACCATCGCCAAAGTCGGCTGCCTCGGGCATGGCGGTGACCGTCAGGCCCAGCGCGCCGCTGTACGGCGCATAGAAGCGGCCCGCGAACTGGATGTCGCCGCCGTCGTCGGGCTGGAAGAAGCGCACCGTCGCGCCGGCCAGAAATCCGCCCAGCTCTTGGCCGCACTCGACGAAAAAGCCGCCTCGTAAGGTGTCGCCAGCCGTCAGCGAGGGCACGTCGAGATAGAGGTCGATGACCGGCGGCACGCCGCCCGACCGGATCGAGAGCAGCCGCAGTACGGCGTTGCCGCTGGCGGTCATCTGATGGTAAACGGGCGTGGCGGCGCTGAACACGAACGCATAGTTCAGGCCGATTGCGGCGGGCGAGGTCAAGACGGTCTTGTCCAGCGCGACGGTGCCGGTGCCGCGCACCGGCCCCACGCGCCCGGTTCCGGTGAGGGTGGCGCCCGCGGCGACCTCCAGCGGCGAGATGAGGCGGCCGTGCACGGTCAGGGTGCCGTTGCTGACGCACGCGGGCTGATAGTAGTCACGGTGGTTGGCATAGAGGATCAGGTTGCCGCCGCCGGTCTTGACGAAGCTGTGCGGACCGAGCACGGCGCCGGTGAGGTGCAGCGTGTTGCGGGCGTTCTCGACGTGCAGCGCCGACGGGCCGGCGATCACGAGGCGGTTGGTGACCAGCGCCGCGCTGTCGTTAGACTCCGGCTCAAACCGCAGGCCGCCTTCGATGCCGAGGCCCGGGACGGCGGGCAGGTCGCCGCCGCGCCCGCGGCTGTTGAGCGTGAGGTCGCCGCCGAAATCGTAAACGCGCGGTTCGCCGGCGGTGCTGGCCGAAGCGAGGCGAAGCTGCCCACCGGGATTGACCGTCACCGCGCTCTGCATGGGAGATGCGGGGGCGGTAAGCTGGAGCACACCTTGGTTGATGACAGTGGGGCCGGTGAAGGTTTTGCCGTCGCCGGTGAGGGCGACACGGCCGATGCCCTCTTTCGTCAATCCGCCGGGGCCGCTCCACGCCTCTTTCAGACGCAGCGCGCCGTAAAGGGCATTGCCGGTCGGTGCCGTGACCGTGACCGTCAGGTTGGTGCCGAGCAGCACGCCGGCGGTGATCTCCAGTTCACCGTAGCCGTCGCCGTCGCCGGTGACGGTGAGGTGGGCGGCGGCGTTGGTCGTCATGAAGGTCAGCACGTTGGTGGTGCCGCTGTCGCTGATCTTGTTGCGGTACGGCGAGTTGCCCAGCTCGAGGGTCACGCCGCCGACGGTGACCGGCGCCCGCAGGTTGGCTTCGCGGCTGGCGGTCGTGGGGGCCGGGATCAGGGCTTCGGCACCGACGCCGTCGGGATAAGGCTGCGGGAAGGTGCTCCAGTTGTCGGCGACCGTCCAGTCGGCGTTGCCCGGCGGAACGAAAAACGGCACGCGCAGCGGCACGGTGAAGACCGCCTCCTGCAGCGGACTCCACTCGCCGCCCGCGCTCAGCACGCGCGCTTTGAGCGTGGCGGTGGCCGGGAACTGCACGGGTCCGGTGTAGGGCGTGCCGGCCGCGGCACCGCCCAGGGCGCGCGGATCGACGCCGTTGGCGGTCCAGTACACGGTGCCGCCGCCGTTGGGGTTCGAGATCGCGACCCAGTCGTTGGTGGAGACCTCGCCGCCGTGCCGGCTGAATTCCGGCGCGAGGGTGGCGGGCCAGAGCCCGTGCCGCACAAGCTGGGCGAAAAAGGTGTTGCGGCGCGTGTCGGGGACGATCCAGGCGTTGTAGAACGTCTCGTTCATGGAGGCTTTGATGGCCTCGCGCATGATCGGGTTGATCAGGTCGCGCAGCGCCGTGTAAGTCGCCTGCATGCTCTCGCGCGTGAGACAGCCGCCGTGGAACAGGTGCTTCTGTGCCCGGTCGGCGAAGCGCAGGCGGAACTCGGGCGAGGAGCGCAGCCGCGTGTAGAATGTGCGGACGTCTTTCGGCGCGGTGGCGGCGGTGGCGGCGGCATCGCCGATGTCGATGCGCACGGTTCCCGTATCATTGCCGACGCCGTCGCCGTCGCGGTCGCCGATGAAGCTGTCGTAGGTGGCGGGGTTGCGGCTGTCGGCGCCGAAACACCCCTCGGCGTCCCACATGTAGAAGCGCCAGCGGCCCTGCGGGGCGCGCTCGCGCGCGGCCACCCAGTTATTGTTGGGCCAGTCCCACATGGCCGCGTAGGCGTTGCACAGCACGTAGTCGGCAATATTGTCGACGTCGACATACTCCTGGGCCGTGGCGTAGGTGGCGGGCACCGTCAAATCGTTGGTGCGCAGGAAAGTGATGGTGTTGTTCCAGTGGACCGAGTCGCCGCTGGCGAAAGCGCCCACCTGAACCACGTCCCAGAGCGCGGCGCTGCCGTGCTGCTGCTGCATGAATGCTTCGCGCAGATGCTCGCAGAGATTGTAGTAGCCCTTCCATATGCTGTTGATGTAGAGCGAGACAAAGGTGCCGCGTGAGCCCTTCTGGCCGGTCCCCAGGAAGATGCGGCGCATCAGCTCGTCCTTGATGAACGGGTTGGAGACGTCGTTCTTGCCGGCGCGCAGGCGCATGTCTTCGAACAGTGTCACACGGCTCTCCGGGAAGAAGGCGTAGTTTTGGGGCGACTCGCCCAGCTCGCCGCGGAAGTAGTAGTTGAACGAGGGTTTGTTCTTGAAATCGGTGGTCGAAAAGCTGGCTGAGGGGGCTGCGGTCAGCCGGTAGCGCGGACGGGCGTGGCCGCTGCCGGAAAGACGCAGGCCGACCTCGGTGCGCAGCGCCACACCGCTGGTCGGGTAGTATTCGAAGCCGGCCGGACGTTCAGCGTGACGGCCGTTCTGCATCGGCATGTTGAAGGCGTTCATGTCGCCGAGGTTGTTCCACATGTCACTCACGTAGCTGCCGCCCTTAATGGCCATGATCCCTTCACCGTTGGCGGGGCCGCCGCTCGCGTTCGGGCCGTAGAACGTCAGCGCGGGAGCGCCGGAGACGCAGAGAGCCGGCAGGGTCTGGCGCGCTGAGGATTGCGCGACGAGGAATGAATGTGTGACGGTGTCCGACGGAATCTGCCAGGCCTTGAAGCAGCGGGCGCGCACGGTGGTCGCGGCCGTCAGCGTGATCGGCGCGCTGTAGACGGTGCCGACCGTTTCGCTGGGGACCTGGCCGTCGGTCGTGTAGCGGATGACGGCCGCCGGATCGGGCGAGGCGAGCTGCAGCGGGAACGAAGCGGCGTGGAAGCCGCCCAAGTGACTGAAGACCGGCGGCGGGGTGATGGCCGAGAAGGTCGTGCCGGCATTCGCCGCGCCGGGCGTGGCGGTGTCGCCGTACACATAAGAGCCGAAGAAAGTCCGGGCATAAACGTGGAATGCGTTTTGACGGGGATAGGCCGGCGCGATCGCGCTGGCCACCGCGCCGCCGGCGTCAACCAGGCCGACGTATTCGCCCTCTTTGCCGAGCTTAAAGTTGGTGTGGAGGTAGGTCGCGCCGTCGGTCGGGCCGATGTTGAAGCCGGTTGCCATCACGATCAGATAGCCGCCGGCCGGGATGCTGCTGCCTGCCGGGAAATACCACTTGCGCGGCTTGTCGGCGTCGTCTGTCAGCGACCATCCGGTCAGATTGACAGGCTCGGCGCCGGTGTTGTACAGCTCGATCCAGTCGCTCTCCGAGTCCGGCGTGTCCTCGTCGAGGTCGGTCTCGTCCTCCTCGTCGTCGGACGGGGCCTGCGGCTCGCGTGTGCCGACAAAGTAGCGGCCGGCGTCGGTGGGGCGCGCGAGCGTGCGCGGGGTCGCGCCGGTCGTCGCGAGCGTGGCGCGTCCGATCAGGTCGGAGCTGGTCACGCCGTTGTTGTGGATCTGAAGGGCGAGCACGTTGTCGCCGCCGGCCAGCAGGGTGTTGGCGGCGCCGAGAGTCACCACCTCCACGGCGCCGCCGTCTTCGCTGGCGCTGTGCCCGGCACTGGCCAAAGCGGTGCAGGGGGTGATCGTGTTTGCAGTGCCCACATTGCGGCGGGCCACCTCGCGGCCGTTGAGATAGACGATGATGCCGTCGTCGTAGTCGAGCGTGAGCTTGAGCGGCTCGGTGGAGGCGGCCTCAGCCGGCGTGGCGCTGAACAGGGTGCGCACATAGAGCGAAGGCGTGATGCCGTACATCACGCTCTGCAGGTTCGTGCCGAGCACCAGGCCGCCGGAGGTCGCGCGCTCATAGCCGAAGGCGCCGTTGGCCTCGGGCCAGGAGGAGTCGTTGTAGCCCAGCGTCGCCCAGGTGGCCGTCTGCGGCAGGCCGTTGACGAGACCGTAGTCGATCAGCCCGCCCGAGGGCTCGGCCACGCCGGCGAAGTAGCGCCAGACGGTCGTGTTCGTGACCAGGCTGACGACCGGCGTGCCGGCGATCCGCAGGTCCGCCATCGAGAGGAAGTCGCCGCTGGTGACGGCTTTGTTGTGGGTCTGGATGCAGAGCCGGTTCGTGCCGGCTCGCAGGCGCGTGCTGGCGGCGCCCAGATCGATGACCGTGGCCGGCGCGCCGGGGAAGTTGGTGTTGAACGCGGTCTGGTCGCGGTAGGCGTACATGCCGGCGTTGCCCATGTTGCGGCGGGCCACCTCCACGCCGTTCAGGAAGGCGATGAACCCGTCGTTGAAGCGCGTCACGAGTTCCAGCCGGCCGCTCGAGGCCGCTTGGCCGGTGGTGACGGGGAAGGCCTTTCGCAGATAGAGCGAGGGCACCTTGTTCTGGATGAGGCCAGAGACGTTCAGTCCGAGCGTGACGCCGCTGAAAGAACCGAAGCCGAACGGCCCTTTTGACTCCTTCCACAGGCTGTCGTCAAACGCGTCCGCATACCAGGGCGGCGTGGTGCCCGGCACGGGGTAGGCGCCCGCCGTCCGCTTCAACTGCCGGTCGGAGTTTGCGGCCGAGATCTCGTTGATCACGACCTGTCCGAAGAGCGGGCGCGCCGCGCAGGCCAGCAGCGAGAAAAAAACCAGAGCGCGCGCGTGAATGCGGAGTCCCGCTCCCACGCCTGAACCGTCTCGACGTCGCTCTGAACAATCGCTCATCGCCACCCCCGCACAACCACCGGTCCGGAAGAATGTTCCACACCACGAAGCATCGTAGCCCGGTCTGTACGTGCAAGTCAACACAACAGTCCATTCAACGCAGGGCCGACGCATCTTAAATTTGACTCATAACGCCAGAACTGCGGGTGTGACATGCACCCGGTGAGTGCCATGCAGTCGGCGCTGCGGCATGGTTTTTGTGGCCCCTCGTCCCCGTACCCGTTCACGTACACGTACACGACGGCCTCATCGCCTTCCCGTGACCGCGTACGGTCCCGCGACTGGCCGGAGCTTGATCTCATCCAAATCGCTATCGGGATCGGTTCTGGCTTTCGGCTTCGTCCAGCGCCTTGCCAACAACCAGAACGTCCTGTGTCGCGGCGCATTCCAAGGCCGAACCCCGCGCGATCTCGAAGCAGCGTCTCCGGTCCGTATCGGCCGTCTTCCCGTTGCCCTCGGCAATGTTCAGCGGTATCGATTGACTGGCGCGCAGCCATGGGTCACGCGCCGAGCGGTGGTTGCCCGTCAGGCCGTCGGCTTTCTCGTAGACCCAAGCGACGTAACCGATCGCGCGGCGGGCGAGGCGGGCATCCCCTTCATCGTAAACGCGTGGTCGTCCGAAAACGGCCTCGTGCTCGGCCAGGTCAAGGTGGACGGCAAGAGCAACGAGGTCACCGCGGTCCCCGGGCTGCTCGACGCGCTGCTGCTCAAGGGCTGCTCCGGTCCGACGCCGGCCCAGCCTGCCATCCCAAAAAAAATTAGATGCGTCGGCCCTGGTGGAAACGCTGGGTCTTCACCCCCGGCCGCCACGCGGATTACGATTTTACTGTCGCACGGTCATTGACCTGATCTGAAATCAAGTATACTATCTCGAACTAAATGCCAAGGGATTGTTCCTGCCTGTCTGGATGGGGGCGTGAGGCGGTTCTCGGGACGTTGAAGGGCGGTTTGCCCATACAGACGTGCCCGAACGGGGTCGCAGGACGAAGCGGCGGGGGCACGTTACGGGAGGATCGAGCGATGTCTGAGAATCCGGGTTCCGCACAGGGCGACGCGGCCGCGATCGCGGCGATGCGCGAGCAGTGCGCGCGCATGAAGCAACAACTGGCACGTGTGATCGTTGGCCAGGACAAGGTGATCGAAGAGGTCCTGATCGCGGTCTTCAGCCGCGGCCACGCGCTGCTGGTCGGCGTGCCGGGGGTCGCCAAGACGCTGCTGATCAGCACGATCAGCCGCGCGCTGGACCTGAGTTTCAAGCGCATCCAGTTCACGCCCGATCTCATGCCGAGCGACATCACCGGCACGGATGTTCTGGAGGAGGACCACACGACCGGACGCCGCGCGTTCCGCTTCGTCAAAGGCCCGATCTTCGCCAATATGGTGCTGGCCGACGAGATCAACCGCACGCCGCCCAAAACCCAGGCGGCCCTGCTCGAGGCGATGCAGGAGCACCGGGTCACGGTCGGCGGCGAGAACTACGCGCTGCCCGAGCCGTTTTTCGTACTGGCCACGCAGAACCCGATCGAGCAGGAGGGGACCTATCCGCTGCCCGAGGCGCAGCTCGACCGTTTCCTCTTCAACATCATCGTCGATTATCCGGCCAAGGAGGAGGAGAGCGCGATCATCCGCCAGGTGACCGGCCCGCAGAGCGCGGCGGTCGAGAAGGTGCTGGATGCCGCGCAGGTCCTGCAGATGCAGGAACTGGTGCGGCGCGTGCCGGTGGCGGAGCACGTCATCGATTTTGCGCGCGATCTGGTGCGCGCCACCCGTCCTTCCCAGCCCGAAGCCCCGGATTTCGTGCGCGAGATGGTCGCCTGGGGCGCCGGCCCGCGCGCGGGCATCAGCCTGATCACGGCGGCCAAGACGCGCGCGGCGATCCACGGGCGCACCCACGCCACCACGATGGATGTCGCGGCGGTGGCCTATCCGGTGTTGCGCCACCGCGTGCTCACCACCTTCAATGCCGAGGCGGCCGGGGTCAAGAGCGAAACGGTCATCGCCCGGCTGCTGGAACGTCTGCGTCCTTCCGAAAACCTGGACGTGTAACCCGCATCGCCCGCGCGCGGCGGACTGCGGGCCGCGCGTCCCGTCCGACCCCGGCCCCTTACGATGAGCACGCCCTCCTACATGCGATTTCTGCCGCCCGAGGCGCTGGCCAAGCTCGGCCGCTGCGAGCTGTCGGCGCGCGGCGTGGTCGAGGGGTTTATCTCCGGCAAGCACAAGAGCCCCTTCAAGGGCTTCTCGGTCGAGTTCGCCGAGCACCGGCAGTACACGCCCGGCGACGACCTGCGCAATCTGGACTGGCGCGTGCTCGCCCGCAAGGACCGCTACTTCATCAAGCAGTACATCGAAGAGACCAACATGCGCGCCACGCTGCTGCTGGACGCCTCGGGCTCGATGGCCTACGCCGGCGAGGCGGCCGCGCCGCGCGACGGCCGGCCGCTCTCGAAGTTCGCCTACGCGCAGTACATCGCGGCGATGCTCGGCTACCTGCTGGTCAACCAGCAGGACGCCGCGGGGCTTGTCACCTTCGATACCGCGCTGCGCGCTTACCTGCCTGCCCGCGCCCGGGCCAGCCAGGTGCGCGGCATCCTCGAAACGCTGGACCGGACCGAGCCGGGCGGCGAGACCGGTCTGGCCGGCATCTTTCACGATATCGCGGAGCGTATTCCGCGCCGCGGCCTGGTGGTGATCCTCAGCGACCTGTACGACGACCCCGCCGCGCTGATTCAGGCGCTGCACCACTTCCGCTACCGCCGTCACGACGTGCTGCTCTTTCATGTCGTCGCCGAAGAGGAGTTGACCTTTCCTTTTGAATCGTACACCAAATTCCAGGATCTCGAGTGCGCCGGCAACCGTCTGCCGATCGACCCGCGCACCATCCGCGCGACCTACCTGTCGCGCATGCGTGCGTTCTTGGCCGAGATCGAAGCGGCGTGCGGCCGCCTCAAGATCGATTACGTGCGCATGAATACGCGCGTGCCGTACGACCAGGCGTTGGCGGAATACCTGTCACTGAGAGGTTAGAGCCTAAACCGCGTCATGCTGTTTCTCCATCCATATCTGCTGCTGGGGCTGGCCGGAATCGCGATCCCGGTGATCATCCATTTGTTCAACCGGCGCAACGCGCGGGAGATCA
Source organism: Kiritimatiellia bacterium (assembly GCA_028684935.1). Taxonomy (GTDB): domain Bacteria; phylum Verrucomicrobiota; class Kiritimatiellia; order RFP12; family UBA1067; genus DUPH01. The sequence goes on from JAQUEX010000077.1 coordinate 12,958, forward strand.
AGTGGGGCGCGATGCGCTTCCTGATGGACAGCCTGATGAGCCGCCGCCGCAGCCTGCTGCTGGAAGAGATGCTGCTGCTGGCCGCGCGCTGCCTGATCGCCGGCTGCGCGGTGCTGGCGATGGCGCGTCCGTTCGTGCCGGCCGGCTCCTCTTTCCCCTGGTGGCTCGTGCTGCCGTTGGGACTGTTGGGTATCGTCTTCTTCGGCATGAGCTTCGCGCTGGGCCGCTACCGCCGCTGGCAGGTGCTGGCGTGGCTGGCCTGCCTGCTCTGCCTGGGACTGAGCGCCGCGTCGATCCTGCTGGAAAAACGCCTCAGCCTCAATCGCTTCGCCGGCGGCGCCGCCCGCGATGTGGCGTTGGTCATCGACGGCTCGTCCTCCATGACGCTGGAAGTGAACGGCGAGAGCAACTTCAGCCGCGCGCTGAAAGAGGCCGCGCGCCTGGTTGAGGAGGCGCCGCGCGGCGTG
>JAQUEX010000358.1 GCA_028684935.1 Kiritimatiellia bacterium
AGCGGCACGGCGACCACCGCGGTGGCGGCGGCCTCACCCTGGATCGCGCGCGTCATGCGCGCGCCGTCTGCGGCGGCCAGACTCAGCGCGGCCGCGCACCCCAATCCTCCTGCACCGAGCAGCATACGCATAAACAGTCTCTCCTACCTGTCCGGATCGGTGTGATCGTCCGTCTCGAACAGGGGCTTGTAGGTCAAATACACGAACGATCCCAGCACCAGCAGCACGCCGGTGGAGATAAAGGCGATGATCCGGTAGAGCGTGGCCAGGCCGTCGAGGTCGGAGACCAGCAGCTTGAACACGGCCAGCGCGAAGAGCGCCAGCCCGCACCAGCGCAGCCAGCGCCCGCGCAGGCGGATGCCGGCGAACAGCAGCGCGAAGGCGAAGAGGGTCCAGACCAGTGTCACGGCGCCGTCGCGGAATCCCGGGGCGAACACGCGCGCCAGCAGTCCGGCCTCCAGCGTGAGCAGCAGCCACACCTGCACCAGTACCAGGCCCAGCACCTTGGCGGCGTGGCGGTGCGCGCGCGCCAGATGCCACGCCGCGGTCAGTGTGACGGGCAGCACGCCGCAGAGCAGCGCGCGCAGCCCCGCCGCCTGCCAGAAGGCGGCGCCGGTCAAGCGCCAGGGGCGCAGCGCGTGATAGAAGCGGTTGAGATCGACAGACAGTCCGCGCGCGCAGGCCAGCGCAAAGAGCGCGACAGCCGCCTTGGCGAGAAAGGGCTGTCCGGCGCGCTGCGCGATCCAGAGCATGGCCAGCGCCTGCAGGCACCAGGCGAAGGTCAGCCAGTGCGACGTCAGCATAAAGACCGGGCTCATGGCCAGGAAGACGGCCGCGAACGCGACGAAAAGCGTGAGCGCGGCGCGGTCCAGCACGGCGCGGCGGATGCAGGCGTAGACCAGCGCCACGTAGACAGCGGCCACGGCGAGCGCGACCAGCCCCGCGCCCTGGCGCCCGTAGACCGGCTTGAAGAGCAGGAAGGCCCACGTCCAATAGATCGCGGCGTTGAGGCTGAGCGCGGTCCACTCGAACGCGCCGGTCTTGAGCTGCGTGCGCAGGTGCAGCACGATCACTGAGAGCAGGTAGAGCAGGTGTACGCCCGAGGTGAAGAGCAGGTCGTTGAAAAGCTGGTCGGCTGTCGCGTGGCGCGAGCAGAAGAGGAATGACAGGCCGTAGGCGGCCAGCATGCCGAGTCCGTTCAGCACTGGCCAGCGGCGCACCCACGAGATGCCGAGCACGCCGGCGCCCAGCGCCAGCACGTACGCATAGAAGAAGAGCGGATTCGCTGCGGAGCCGCCGAGCATCAGCGGCGTGGCGTAGCCGCCGACCACGCCGAGCAGGGCGATGCCGAGCGACCGGTAGAGCACCGCGAGGGTTCCGGCGGCGGCGGTCACGCAGGCCATCAGGCCGAAGGCCGCGGGCTGGGGCATCAGGTGATAGAGGATCGAGGCCGCATAGAAGGCGAAATAGAGCATCACGAAGCCGGCGCCGGCGAGGCCCTGGCCCAGCAGGTCGTATTTCTTGAAGAGCAGGCGCACGCCCAAAACGATCAGCGCCACGCCGGCCGCCAGGCTCAGGGCCACGCGCCCGAGCGGCCCCATCAAGCCCTTCTCGATCGAATACTTGAGGAAGAAGGCGACGCCCGCGAGCACGATCAGGATGCCTGTGCGCAGCAGCCAGTGGGTCGCCGCCGCGTACTCCCACGACTCGCCGGGTTTGCGGTACGCCTCGCCGATGGTGAACCAGTTCCATGCTTGGGCCACGGCCCGCTCGACCGCGTTCTGCGCCTGCGGAGCGGGCGGCGGTTCGGGGGCGGCGGCCGGGCGGGCCGGCACCGCGCGCGTGGGCGGCGGCTCTGACTGCGGACGCGGCACAGGGGCAGGGGCAGGCACAGATGCAGGCTTCGGCTCCGCCGCGCTGACGGGTTCGGCCGCGCGCGGCGCGGCGGCCGCAGGAGGTGCAAGCTTTGCGGGCTCGTTCAGCCGTCTGTCCAGCCGGGCCAGTTGCCGCTGCAGCTCCTCCATGCCGCGGCAGAGGCCCGACACGCGGACCAGCAGGATCACCGGAATCACAAAAAGGATCGCGATGACGCTCAGACCGATCATCACTACTAATATTTCATTCATGGCCCGCTCCTTGAACACAGCATTTCCGATGAGCTTAGACCGTCTTTGTCCGCACATCAAGGCCAATTACATGTTTGCGTAATCCGTTCAGGGGGCCGGCCGGCACGTCCCCAGGGCGAGCAGCCCGTAAAAGGTGTGTTCGGTATCGCCCTGCGCGGCGGCGGGAGACGGGCCGAACAGGCCGTCTTCCAGCCAGCACAGTTCGATGAACGCCAGATCCGCTTCACGGGCCGCATCCGTGCCGGGCTTTTTTGCGCGGGAGGCAGACATCCTCAAGGCAAACCGCGCCACTGCCGTGGCGAGCAGGTCGGCCGACGCGCCGGGGGCGGAGGCGAATCCGCCGTCCGCCCGGTGCCGTGCCGACAGCGCGGCGACCTGTCCGGGCGCGTCCTCCCCGGCCAGCGTGGCCAGCACCAGCCCGGCGGCCAGTTGTGGCGTGGGGCCCTTTTCCGGCGCAAGCGCGCCGGGTTGGCGGCGTTGGGCATGACACGCGCGCCGCATGATCCAGCGTGGCAGGTGCGGGAAGGTCAGGCTGGCGAGAAAAACGCCGTAGGGGTCGCCCACGCGCCAGAGGTCGGCCCAACCCGTCAGCAAGGCACGGAAAACGGATCTTTTTTCGACGTTCAGCAGCAGTCGCGCGCAGGCGGCGTCAATCCGATTCGCGGCGCGCGAGTGGGGGGCCATCGCGCCGCAGAGTTCGTCACGGTTATACGGCGCGCGCAGCGCCCGCAGCGAGAGCCAGCCGAAAAAGGTGTAGTAGGGATCGCTCCGGCCGTCCAGCCCGTTGAAGCCGCCATCGGCCGAGCGGCGGTTCGCCAGGCTGCGGACCAGCGTGTCCCGCGCGTCCGGCAGCAGACCGTCGGCACCGCAGGCGGCAAGGCATTCCAGCGCGTGAAAGAGCGAGGCCATGGCGAGAACCTGAAACGTACGGCGGGGGTCGGGAACGAACGAAGGCCTCTTCCGCGGGCACGGAAGAGGCCGCATCGCCAGAGAACCGCAGCCGCTTATTTGCCGAAGGGATTGAGCTTTTTCAGCTTGTCGGTCGTGGCCTTGGCCGCGTC
>JAQUEX010000078.1 GCA_028684935.1 Kiritimatiellia bacterium
GTTGAACGGTGTCGTACATCGGTTAGCGGCGCGGGGATCGGCGTCGCCCGCCCCGGCCAGAGGGCTGCGGTGCCTGTGTCCCGGCTGGCGACCCGCCGCGCGCGCCGCCCTGATGCGTTTTCTCGCGACGCCGCCCCGGCTCCGCCTTTCGGGGCGGGCGTTGCCCCGCCGCATCGGCTTCGCGCCGCTGCGAACCGCCTTTGCGCGCCTTCTTCTCTGCGGTTCCGGCCAAAGCCTGCTCGCTGCCGGCCAGCACAAAGTCGGCACGCCGCTGATTGAAGTCCACCGTGGCGACCTGCACTTGCACGACCGTACCTACGCGGTAGACCGTCTCCCCCGCGCTCAAGGACTCGTTCGAGGGATTGAAGCGCACGAACTGCCGCGAGAGGTTGGAGATGTGGATCATCCCGCCCATCGCCAGATCCGGAATGTCGATGAAGACGCCGTAATTGGTGCACTTGGCCACCACCGCCCGGTAGACAATCGGGCGCTGCTCATCGAGCTGCTGCTGAAGGAAGCGGAACTTCTTGATCTCGATCAACTGGCGCGAGGCGTCGTCCGCCACCTGCTCGCGCTCGGTGGCCAGAAACGCCGTCTGGATCAATTCGTGCTGCGGCATCTTGCCGCCTTTCCCGTCGAGGAAATCGGCGAGTTGCCGGTGCAGCACCAGATCGGGATAGCGCCGGATGGGCGACGTGAAGTGCGCGTAATACGCCTTCGCCAAGCCGAAGTGGCCGATCTTCTCGGCCGAATAGACCGCGCGCTTCATACTGCGCAGCACCATCATGTGCGCATGATAGCGCAGCGGATGCTCCTGCGTATCCTTGAGGAACTTGGCCAGACGCTTGGGGTCGGACAGGTCGCCGGGACGGAAACCCAGAATCGCCAGGTTCGCCTGCAACTCCTCAAGCTTCTCTTCATCCGGCGGCTCGTGCAGGCGCGCGAGAATCTTGATGCCGCGCGTCCACAGCTCGGTCGCGACCGCTTCGTTCGCCGCCACCATGCACTCCTCGATCAACTGGTGAGACTCGTCGTAAGGCCGCACCGCCAGACCGGTCATGCGCGCGTGGTCGTCCAGCATCACCTCGACCTCGGGCACCTCCAAATCCAGCGCGGCCATGGAGAACCGCCGCTGACGCAATTGGGACGCGAGCCGCCACGTCTCTTTAAGCAGGCGTCGCGTCGCCTCCGACACCGTTGCCAACCCTTCCGGAGGCTGATCGGCGATGATGGCCATCGCCTGCTCGTAGTTCAGGCGCAGCGCGGAGCGGATGCGCGTCCGAGCGAAACGGCGCTCGATCATGCGACCCGCCGCATCGAAGGTCATAAAGGCCGAAAACGTCAGGCGGTCCTCATCAGGCCGCAGGCTGCAGACCCCGTTGGAGAGCTGCTCGGGCAGCATCGGGATCACCTTGTCCACAAGATACACGCTGGTGCCGCGCTGGCGTGCCTCGCGGTCCAGCGGCGTACCCGTCCGCACGAAATGGCTCACGTCGGCAATGTGCACCCCCAGCACACGGTTGCCGAGGGCGTCGGTCTCCAGCGAGACGGCGTCGTCGAAATCGCGCGCGGTCGCCGGATCGACCGTGATGATGAAACGGCTCCGAAGATCTTCCCGGCGCCCCGGCTTGGCCAACCGCTGCGCCACGCGTTCCGCCTCATCGATCACCTCTGCGGGAAAGGCTTCGGGCAGGTCAAACTGCTTCATCACCACCGTCGTGTCGAGCGAAGGCTGGTCGGCCGGCCCGATCACATCCACGATCTCGCCCTCCGGCGCGACATAGCGGTTTTCCCAGCCCGTGAACCGCACCACCACGCGATCGCCGGGCTGGGCGCCGTTGGCGGCCGGCACATAGAAATCTTTGCGGTACACCGGATTGAGCGGCACCACATAGAGGAACTTGCCGGTGGTGAAGAGCGTGCCGACGATATCGCGCGCGCAGCGTTCAACAATCTTGATCACTTTACCCTTGGACTCGCCGCCGCTGCGGTAAAGGCGGATCGTGACGATATCACCGGGCAGAGAGGTCCCCAGATCCTCACTCTCCACCCAGATAAACTTCCCCGTCTCGCGTTCGGTCACGTTGCCGGCACCGTTGCGCACCAGACGCAGCGGTCCGGTCACCAGATCGGCCTGCTTGCCGAGCGTGTACGCCCCGCCTTGGCGAATCTGCACGATTTCGCCGTCACGCACCATCTGCTGCAGCAGGTCGTGGAGACGCTTGATTTGCTTGCCCCGGAACCCCAGCGTCCGGCTGATATCCTTCGCTGTCCAGGCATGGTCCGGTTCGGACTCAAACAGATATTGAATCGCGATTTTTTCTTTGTTGGTTTCTTTCATTTGCTTTTGATTTTACCGTAGCAGCGCCGCGATTGTCTCCAAGAATTTACGGCGCACGCAGCTCTTCGGGCCGGAGCACCCGCAGGCGCGCGAGTTGCAACCGATAGCGGCCGGGTTCGTCACTCGCCGGCGCACCCAGTCGTGTGGCGGCAATCCGGATGAAGCGCGCGGCGGGATACCCGATCACCGTGTAGAGATCAACCACCAGCCCGTCCGGGCCAAGGGCCGCGCCGTCATCCACTTTTTTTACCGTCGTGTAGGCCCCGGGCTCTTTCGCGAGTTGAACCGTGAAGGCGCGCGGGAACCCCGCCGCCGAACCGTCCGTTCCGGTCACATCGCGCCGCGGCACCAACACAAGCTGCCCCAGCGTGCGCTCTTCGCCCAAGTCGATCTCAATCCATTCCTCGGCGTCGGCTGCCGCATGATGCTTCGAGCTGTATCCCTTGCGGGCCGCGTCCTGTTCCGGCGCAAAGAGATGGGCGATCCCCCATCCGCCCGCTTCATGCGAGCTGGAGGCCTTGGCGGAATAGGCCATCCGCCGGTCTGACAGTGAACGCTGAAGCGTCGGATCGCGCCAGGCATCAGCCGACACCCCTTCCGCAATCACACGGTAGCTCCCCGCCGGCAAATCGGTCAGTCCGCGCGCTCGACCGTTGACCGTCACGCGCCGGCACCCCGGCAGCGCGATGTCCGCCCGCGTTCCCTTCGGCACCGTCAGCAGCAGCTCAAGCGTATCAGCCTTGAGATCCCATTCGCAGCGCACGGCACCGCGCGGCGTCGGCACGAGGCCTTTGGCCCAGCGCACTTCGCGCGTCGCCTGCGGCCGCACGAGGAAGCGGCGGAAACCCGGTTCAAGCGGCACGACCCCCAGCAGATAAGCGCTGAAATGATGCGCGATCGCGGTGTCGGGATGCGATTCATCCCCCCACCCCTTCGTGATCGTGCCCATGCACTCAGTCGTGGTCCAGGCGCCTTTCCAGCCATCGGACAGCAGCTTGAGCCAGTTGTGATCGAAGAGCGTCTGCAAGCCGGACTGCGCGAAGCCGTATTCGAAACGGCCGCGGCTGGCCAGACTCTGAAACTTGCCGTGACCGATTTTCTTGAAGTGCGGCGCGATGCGCCGTGCCCGTTCGGGCGAGACCAGCCCCAAGGACAGCGCGAGCGCGTTGGCCTCCGCACCGAAGCGCGGGGTCTCGACCGCTTCCCGATAGAATCCGCCGGCCTCATCCCACAGATGCCGTTCGAGCGCATCCCGGAGCGCCGCCTCACGACGCCGGGCGGACGCAGCCTCGTCCCGCAATTCGAGTTCGTCGGCGATGCGCGCGGCGTCTCTGTAAACCGCGCACAGCAGGATATTCATGAAGGCGCGCTTGCGGACATCGCCCAGCTTCAGATTGCCGGCATGCTTGGAGGTCTCTGGACGCTGCAGAAAGAGTCCGTCACCCCCGAGATGCGCCGCCAGATAATCCATCAGCCGCCGCATCGCCGGCCAGAGTTCACGGATCGTTTCGCGGTCACCGCTGTAGAGCAGGTGCTCCCACGCCACCGGCACCAGCCACGCCGCGAATTCGTCCGACGGGAAGGGTCCATAATCGTCACGCGCGGGCGGCACGCTGCGCTCGGGATAGGGCGAGGCATGCACGTAGCCGTCCGGCGTCTGATTGAAGGCAAGCATACGCAGTGAATCGCGCAGATAAACGGGGTGCCCCGAGGCATAATACGCGCTGCGTTGCGCGAAGTAGAGATCGCCGGACCAGACCAGTCGGTCGCGTTTTGCGCCGTCTGCCACAAACGGCAGCGTGCGCGCGAACTGCCAACGGTCGAGCCCGCCCGAAAAATCATCATCCAGCAACACGCGCCCCCGGGCATCGGTGACCCGGATCGCGTCGAAGAGCGGCCATCTCTCTTTAGGCGTGAAGAAGCCCACACGGCCGCTCGCGAAGGCAGCATCCTCGGCGCGCGCGACCTCTGCACCGTCAAGCCGCACCGCCAGCGCCGGCCCGCGCGCCTCGACCTCCAGCCGGTAGCGAACGCCGTCCACCAGTGGCTCGGCGAGGCGGCGTTCACACAGCACGCGGTCGCGTCCATCCTGACGCGCCAGCAGCCGCACCGCGCCGTCGAGCCCGACCTCGGCCAAGTATGCGTTGCGCGCATCCGCCGCGCGAAATGCCAGTCCGGCGGCAGACACGTGATCGGGATTGGCGCGCATCTCGAAGGTTGTCTCGATCCGCACATCGCCCCACGACGCGCCGTCGCGGCTCAGCCCGATCTCATCGGCCTGCTCCAGCTTGCGCGGCAACAGCCAGCCGTCCACGCACTTCCAGGCGTCGTGATTCGGAAACGAGGCGATCTGCACCGTCCACGCGCTGATCGCCCACAGCCGGTTCAAACGCTCGTCGCCGCACAGGAAGAGCCCGTCGTGCGGCGTTCGGTCATACACCTCGCTGTTCACCATCGCCACGGCATCGATGGAGACCTCCGTGCCGGGCGTGTCTAGCTGAAGCCTGACATACCGGGTCTGGCCTTGGATCAGCGGCGCGATGAAACGCCCGGTACGCGGCACGGTGTAGGTCTCATGCCGGTAGACATTCCCAGGCAGCACCGGCAGATCAAACGCCTCGCCGAGGTAACGGGCGCTGGTCGAGCGCGTGAAGCAGCCGGTTTCTGAGAGACCGTCAGGGTGACACGCATAGGCCAGCCGCACGACCGGCAGCCCCTGCTTCGCGGCCACGGTAAAGACCGCATAGCCGCCGACGCTCTGCCGCCCGAAATCGAGGACCACCACTGGCTTGGGGCCGCCGACCGCGTAAGCCAGCCGGCAGCTCGCGCCGTCCTCGGCCAGCAGACGCTCAGCCCCCTCCACCGGCCCCTCGCTGCACACGGTGCCGACCGGATACACCCAGTCGGCGGCGGGCGTCAAGGCGTATGACCGCGCCTGATCCATCCATGCATCCGCCTCCGGCGCATCCAGCAACCGGCACGACGACACCCACACCACACAGCCCGCGACCGCCACCTGCGCCGCCCGTTTTGCATTCAGCCCGCTTTGCATCCTGTGCTCCTGATTATCTTGAGAAACGCAATCGTTGTTCAAACGGGAATGCGTTCTCGACGTGTCGGATCAGCGGTTCGCCCTCCTCCGGCTGGCCCAGCACTTCGACCACATCAAAACGAAAAAAAAGCCGCGGATAGCCGGCCTTGCGCACATAGGCCGCCGCCGCGCGGTTCAGCGCATGGCGCTTGCGGGGGTTCACGGCGGACAGCGGCCGGCCGAAATCCTCGCGCCGTCGCGTCTTGACCTCAACGAACACAAGGGTGTCACCGCGCCGCACCACCAGATCGATCTCGTCATGACGGTCCGGACGCACATTCTGCCCGATGACCGCATAGCCGGCCGTCTTGAGAAACGCCGCCGCGCGCGCCTCGCCCCATGCTCCCACCACAGCCGAGCGCGGCGGCTTGTTCCGCTCGCCGCCGCATCCTTTCACGATCTGGAGGAGTCTCGCGAACACGGGTAGTCAGCGCACTAGCGCGTCACCGCGCGCGCACGCCCCGCCTCGAACGCCTTGAGGTTCATATCGACCAGCTTGGCCGGGATGCGCTCCTGCATCGCCTGGTGCCACAGCTCGGCGCTGAAGGGCGTCAGGACAGACAGCGCGCCGGCCAGCACCATGTTCATCGTGCGGGTGTTGCCCACCTCTTTGGCTACCGCCAGCGCGTCAACGTACAGCGCCGACGGATATTCTGCGCGCAGGCGCTCATCCAGATCTGTGACCTCAGCCTGCTGGCCGCTCGAAACCGTGACCGGCGTCATGTTCATGTCGTTGATCAGCACCTTGCCGCCCGGCGCGAGCAGATGCCGCCAGCGCAGGGCCTCCAGCCGCTCGAAAGAAACCAGCAGGTCGCTGGTGCCGTCAGGTATGATCGGCGAATAGACCTTCTCGCCGAAACGCACCTGGCTGATCACGCTGCCGCCGCGCTGCGCCATACCGTGGATCTCGCTCTTCTTCACATCCAGTCCGGCCAGCGCCGCCGTCTTCGCCAAGATATCGCTGGTGAGAAGAATACCCTGACCGCCCACGCCCACCAAAGAAACATTCATCGTCTTCATGTCCATCAACTCCTTACGCGCTAGCGGATTTTGGTGATCGCCCCGAATTTGCATGTCTGCCTGCACATGGTGCACCCCGAGCACTGCACGGGGTCGATGCGCGACTTGAACCGTTTGCCGTCCGGCGTCGGCTCGCCGCGCTCGATCGCGGGACAGCCCAGCTTAAAGCAGGCACCGCAGGCCTTGCATGTGACCGGGTCCACTTCGCAGGTGCCGGCGTTCATCAGCTTGGCGGCGATGCGGCAGGGACCGCCCGCGATCACGACAGACGGCTCGGGCGCGTCCAACTCCTCCTTGAGCACGCGCTCCAGAGCGGCCAGGTCATACGCATCCACGCGCGCGACGCGCTTAAAGCCCATCGCCTTGGCCAGCTCGGCAATGTCCGTGACCGGCGCGACATCGCCGCACAGGGTGCGTCCGGAGCCCGGATTCTCTTGGTGGCCGGTCATGCCGGTGATGCGGTTGTCGAGCACGATCGTGGTGATCGTGCCGCCGTTGTAAAGCACATTCAGGATGCCGGTCATGCCCGAGTGGAAAAAGGTGGAGTCGCCGATCACCGCGCAGAGGCGACCGGTCTTGCCGGCCTTCTCCATACCGAAGGCATTGCCGATGCAGGCACCCATGCAGATCGTGGTGTCCATCGCGCTGAGCGGAGGAAACGCGCCCAGCGTGTAGCACCCGATGTCGCCGGTCACGGTCGCGCCCAGCTTGGCCAGCGTGTAGAAGACCGCGCGATGGCTGCACCCGGAACAGAGCACCGGCGGGCGCGTCGGCAGGCCGGCATCCGCGCGCGTGACGGCGGGCAGCTCGACATCACCAAGCAGTTCCTTGCGCAGCGCGGTGAGGCGCATCGGATTCATCTCCAGCATGTTCAACTCGGTCGCGTGCTCGACCACCTTGATGCCGAGCGCCCGCACCTGCTCTTCCACGAACGGGTCCAGCTCCTCGATCACCAGCACGCGCTCCACGCTCGCCGCGAACGCCTTGACCTGCTCGACCGGCAGCGGGTTGGTGAAGCCCAGTTTCAGCACGCTGAACTCGGGGAAAACCTCCTTCACATACTGGTACGTCACGCCGGAGGTGATGATGCCGAGCCGGTTGTCGCCGCGCTCGACGCGGTTGAACGGCGTTTCGCAGGCAAAGGCTCGCATTGCGGCGGTACGCTCCTGCGCCTTCAGGCGCTGGGGACGCGCGAACATCGGCACCGGAATGTAGCGCCGGATGTCCTTGACGTACGCCTTGCGCTCCGGCCGGCCCGCTCCGAAATCGTCGCCGACGTCCACGACCGTCGAGCTGTGCGACGTGCGGGTCGACAGCCGCACGAACGCCGGCACCTGGAACTGCTCCGAGACCTCGAACGCGGCCTGAACCATGTCGAAAGTCTCCTGGCTGTCGGCCGGCTCGAAGAGCGCGGCGCGCGCGAACTTGACCAGGTTGCGCGAATCCTGCTCGTTCTGCGAGCTGTGCATGCCGGGATCGTCTGCCACGATCACCACCAGACCGCCGTTCGCGCCGACATACGTGTAAGTCATCAGCGGGTCCATCGCCACGTTGAGGCCCACGTGCTTCATGGCGGTCAGCGCACGCGCGCCGGCGATCGATGCACCGATGGCGACCTCCATCGAAACCTTCTCATTCACGCCCCACTCGCAGGAGATCGAATCTTTGAACTTCGCCACATTCTCGAGAATCTCGGTGCTCGGCGTTCCGGGATAGGCCGATGCCACGGCGCAGCCCGCCTTGCAGGCCGCCCATGCGACCGCTTCATTCGCTGATAACAAAACCTTACGGCTCATCTGTTCGTCCCTCTTTCTCTTTCTCAACAAATCCGCAGGACTCGCCGCCGGACACCGGCAAAGAGACAGTCCCTCATCGCTGACGCACCCTCACCGTCGGCGGGTTTTCGTGGGGCGGGATTGTCCCATGCGCCCCCTCCCTCCGTCAATAAAAAAGCCATGCGCAACGGGGCTCCGCTTGGGTGTGATGCCGTGGCCGTTCACTGCGCAAAGAGTGCAAAACGGCTGAACTGCATGTCCTTATCGCCGCCGTGCGCGAGAATTTCCAGCTTATAATGCCGGAAACGCTGCGGCTGTTTGACGGGGAACCCCCTGAGAAAGTGGCGTTCCGGAAAGGTCTGGTCGCGCTGGCGGTCGAGCTCGACCCACGTCTTGCCGTCGGCCGACCCGTAAACCGCCCAGTCGCGCGGGTCGCGCGAGGGATTGTCGTTTGACGAACTCAGTGTATAGAAAACAGCCTCGGCCGGCGTTGCCAGCGAGAGCGTGACAAACGCCTTGCCGTCCCACACCTGACAGTACTTGGCCTTGGAATCGGCGCCCACGCCGCGCGCGGGACCTTCGTGCTCGCCGTAGCCCGGCTTGTTGCCGACCACCGCGCCCGGCGCGACCTCGATCAAACGCAGCCCCGCCATCGCTCGCTGCAGCTCGGCCTGCTGCTTCTCGGTGTCGACCAGTTCCCAGGTGGCCGGGGTGCCGCCGCGGGCGTATCCGGCCCACAGGCCGGAGATGTTGGCGACGGAAAGACGATCGTCGTTCCCGATCAAGCCGGCTTGGTAGGCGTTGAACCAGCGCACACATGCGGCGACCTCCAGCTCTAAGGCTGCCGACATGTGCTCATACTCCAGTGTGACGTACCCTTTGAACCTCTGCGTCTTGAGCTCATCGAGCACCGCCTTGATCTCACCCTTGCCTGATCCGTAGGGCACGGGCCGCAGCGCCGGGTTGTCGGCAATATCCTCCACGTCCACCAGATGCAACGCGACAAAGCGCCCTTTGAGCAATCGCACGCCGTCGAGCGGCCGCGTGCCCGCACACATCCAGTGGCCGATGTCCGCGCCCGCGCCGATGTTCGGCCCGCGCCCCTGCAGCAGCGCCAGCATGGCGGCGGGCAGGCCTTCGCGCTGCCGGTGGTTGTGGATCGCCACTTTGATGCCCGAGGCATCCGCCGCCTGTTCGGCAAGATCAAAGACCGCACGGTCAGCGCCGGCCTCGATCTGTATCACGCCGGCGCCCAGCGTCTTGGCGAAATCCATCAGCCGGCGCCACTCCGCGGCGTCGCGGGCGCCGGTCACGCCGTACGCCACCACCCGCACGCCTTCGGCACCCAGATAGGCTTTGAGCCGCTGCAGTGTTTCAGGCGTGATGGTCCGGTAGTCGGTGGTGCCTTCAAAGTCACCGCCCAGCCGCTGGCCGGGATAGGCCTCGATGGCGTCAAGGCCGAGGCGTTTCGCGGTGGCGACCGTCTCGGTGAACGAGCGGTCGCGAAACGTGTAGGCCTGGACGGCCAGCTTGATTGACTGCGCGTGCGCGCACCCGCACACTGCGGCGGCGAAAAAAGGCAGATATCTCATGTCGGTGTCCTGCTTGTTAGAAGCGTTCAGCGTTCGGGGCGTCGGACCGTCCGCGTTAAAACATGCGGTAGGATTTATCGATAAACGCCTGCGCCTCCGGGCGGTCGCAGCGCAACGTTTTGGCGTCCCAGCGGAACGGCACGCCGGCGCGGATCGCCACGTTGCCCAGCAACGCCATTTCAGTCAACGGGCCGGCGTAGTCAAAGTTCGAGACCGGGGCCTCGATCTCGCCGCGGATCGCTTGAAGCCAATTTTGGTAGTGGCCGTTCTTGACCCGCTCCAGCGTTTTCGGCGGCCGCGTGAAGCTCTTCATCGCGCGTTCCGGAATCAGGCGCGGCGAATCGCAATAGTCGCCGGTGTCCATAATCACGCCTTTGGAACCGACATAGAGCTGGCCGCTGCCCGACATCTCGCGTTCCGCCTCCAGCGCGGCGGGGCGCGGCGGTTTGCGCGAGCCGTCGGACCACGTGACCGTCACGGGCGGCAAGCCGCCGCGCGCCGGGAACTCATAGGTCACGGCCGAACCGGCCGGACAGGAAAACGCGCTCCCGCCGTCGACCTCCGCCCTGACGCGCGACGGCGCCCCAAGGTTCAGCGCCCAGAAACACGCGTCCATCGTGTGGCATCCCATGTCGCCGATGGCGCCGCAGCCCCACTCCCACCAGCCGCGCCACGCGAACGGCATGTAGGCGGTGTGATACGGACGGAGCGGCGCCACGCCCAGCCAGCGGTTCCAGTCGAGCGTCGGCGGCGGCGGAAGGCCCTTTTCGGGCAGCGCGATATTCTGCGGCCACACCGGCCGGTTGGTCCAGAGATGAACCTCGCGCACGTCACCGATCACACCGGCCTCGATCCACTCTTTGACCAGGCGCGTGCCTTCGTTGGAGTGGCCCTGGTTGCCCATCTGGGTGACGACGTTGTGGCGGCGCGCGGCCTCGGTGAGCAGGCGCGCTTCGACCACCGTATGCGTGATGGGTTTCTGAAGATAGACATGCTTGCCCCTTTCGATCGCCATCATCGCCACCGGGAAATGCATGTGGTCCGGCGTGGAGATCTGCACCGCGTCGATCTGCTCGTCCATCTCGGTGAGCATCTCGCGGAAATCGCGGAAACGCCGGGCATCCGGAAAGCGCTTGAAGGTGCCGACCGCGCGTGCGAAATCGACGTCGCACAAGGCGACGACCCGTTCCCCCGCGAACTGCCCGATGTCATGACCGCCCTGTCCGCCGCAGCCGACCGAGGCGATGTTGATCTTGCGCCCGGTGATCACCCGGCCCTTGCGCACTGTACGGGCGCTGCGCATCAAGCCCCAAGCCGGCCGGGCCGCGACCGCCGCCGCGCCGCCGGCCGCTGCCAAAAAGGTGCGCCGCGTCAGAGAACTGTCCTGCATGCTGCCTCCGTTCCGGACGGGAGGCCTTCTCCCGTTCCGGGATTGTTTCGCATTTAGTCGGATGCCGCGCGGGGCACTCAGCGCTGCACGCGGGCGTTGCCCTTCCAGACGCTCCAGACCTGCTCCTCGTCCGCCGGCAAGGCGTAGTCCACCAGCATCGTCGTGGCCAGCGCGCCGGTAGCCCAACCGAACTGGATCCACTTCTCCGGCGCCCACCCCTTGAGGATGGCGTAGAGCATACCGCCGACAAACCCGTCGCCGCCGCCGATACGGTCCAAGACCGCGATCGGACGCGGCTCCACCACGTGCCACGCTGTACCGACAGCCATCAGCGCGCCCCAGTGGTGGGCGTTGGCGTGGTCGACCTCGCGCAGCGTCGTGCCGTAGACCTGCGCGTTAGGGAAGGCTTTTTTGACCGTCTCGATCATGCCCTTGAATCCGTCGATCTTGGCCTTAATGTCTTTGCCGCCCGCTTCAGGACCCTTCACGCCGAGGCAGAGTTGGAAATCCTCCTCGTTGCCCACGAGGATGTCCGCCACGCTGGCGATCTCGGTGAAGATTGCCGAGAGCTCCTGTTCGCGTCCCTTCCAGAACGACGCGCGGTAGTTGAGGTCAAACGAGATCTTGGTACCGTACTTTTTGGCGGCGCGCGCCAGCTCAAGGCAGAACGCGCTGGTCTCGGGCGAGAGCGCGCCGATCAGGCCGGACAGATGCACGATCTGCACGCCCTCTTGGCCGAAGATGCGGTCCAGGTCGAAATCCTTGACGTTGAGGGTGCGCCCCACTTCGCCAGCACGGTCATTCCAGACGCGCGGACCGCGCCCGCCCACGCCGCTGTCGGCGATGTTAATCTGGTGGCGGAAACCCCACGGGCCGCCCTGTTCGACTTCAACGCCCTCGTAATCCATGTGACGGCTACGCAGATTGTCCTTGATGAGTTGGCCGATCGGGCTGCCTTTGACAAAGGTGGTCAGCACTTTGACCGGCATGCCCAGATAGGCCGCCACGCTGGCAACATTGGTTTCAGCGCTGGTCGCCTGCATCATAAAGGTCCCGCCGAGGTGCACCGGCTGTCCGTTGACGGGGGTGATGCGGATCCCCATGCTTGTCGGGACCAGCAGCGCATACTTGCAATTTTCTCTCAAATCAAGCGTCATGACACTCTCCATACTTCAACGTTTTCCATCAAAAAAAACGCACACCGATTCACTGCCAGGCGGTCACGCATAGCGGGCTCCGTTTATAGCAACCCCCCTCCGCAAAGTCAAGGCACCCCGGGACGGGCGCCAGGGCCGACGCATCTTAAATTTGACTCATAACGTCAGAACTGCGGGTGTGACATGCACCCAGTGAGTGCCATGCAGTCGGCACTGCGGCATGGTTTTTGTGGCCCCTCGTCCCCGTACCCGTTCACGTACACGTACACGACGGCCTCATCGCCTTCCCGTGACCGCGTACGGTCCCGCGACTGGCCGGAGCTTGCTCTCATCCAAATCGCTATCGGGATCGGGATCGTCCATTTTGAGCCGTCCCGCGCGGCTCCTCTCGCGATGGGGTCGCAAGATGTTCGATCCCGATAGCGATCCCGATCTCGATTTCGATGTCTACTCCCAACGTCAGCGTTGAGCGCGTGCTTTGAACGAAGAGTCGGGGGCGCGGACGGCCCCGTCCGCGATGTGAAACCTGATTCACAGACTCCCGACACAGGCAAAGTGATCAATGCGCCGACATCGTGGGTGAAAGGCCGTAAAGACAAGAAATTAGATGCGTCAGCCCCGGGACGGGCGCGAACGAGGCCTGCGCAGGCTTGCCAGGCGCACGGTGCACCGGCTACCATGCTGATGTCATGCTCATCTTTCTGACACTGCCGCTGGTCGTGGCTGCGGCCGCGCTGATCGCCGGTCCCACGCCCGCCGCGTGGCTGGCGGCGGCGCTGGGCGCTGCGGCTGCCGCCTGGCGCGCCCGCCTGGCCGGCTCGGCCGGCACGCGCTTGATCGTCACGCTGGACCCGCTGGCCCCGGACAGCCGGCTGGTGCTGGCAGCCCTGCGCGAGGCGCTGCGCCAGCTCGCCCACTCGCGCCATGCGGTTTCGCTGCGCATGGCTGCGTTCAGGGCCACGGCGCATCCCCGCCTGCACGTATGCCTGAGCCGCGACG
>JAQUEX010000359.1 GCA_028684935.1 Kiritimatiellia bacterium
TCACCAAAAGCACCTTTTGTTTCACCTTGCCCCCGTCAGATTTCACGCGCTGGCCGCCCGGCATGCGCACCCACCCGCAGGGATCCCAGCGCGTCCGGTCAGCGCCGAGGCGCGTTGCCGCCGCGAAGAACGCGGCCACATCCTGATCGTCACGTCCCCGGCAATCGAACCAGCAGTGAAGCGACTTGCCGCCCGAATCGACCGCCAGTACCAGAGGCAAGGCGCTGTTCAGGGCCGATGCGACACGCGCCTGCCCGGGTTTGCCGAAGGCGGCGTCGTCGAACTCCGCCACGACGAAACGACGCTCGGCCACGTTGTCCTGGCACCGCGCGGATCGCTTCCCCTCCCTCGTCAGACCAGTAGCACTCTTCATCGGGTTCGGAACGATAAACTGGGTTGTCCCGACCCGAGGCAGCCACTCACAGAGAGGCCGGCAGATCGGCCGCTCGCAGACCCACCCGGCGCAGACAAGCTCGTCCGGACCGAACAGGACAGGCAGCACGTCAGACGCGCAGAGCCCGGTGTCCGTCACGCCGTCGAACAGCGCCGGGGCCGTCCATGCCGTCATGTCCCGGTCCGAAGCGTCCAGAGACGGCCAGGATGCCCGCGCCCCGCGTACGCCGGGTGTCCGGGGCGTGTCGTAGGCCAGGCGCAGGGCGGCCTCGATCTCGCGCTCCGGCACGGCCCTGTGCGCGACCCACTGCCCGCAGCAGTCCCGCAGGAACCGCCCGCACGCCTCGCGGGAGACACATCCCGAAGCCTGAAGCCCCGCCGCGGCCCTTGCGAGCCAGCGGTGGGTCTCCCCGGCCGCGGGGATCTCCCGCAGCGTCTCCGCCACGCGGTTCGAGAATGGAAGCACGACAGCCACGTTCCGCCTCCTAAAGGGTTGCGGCGACCGCGCCCTCGATCCAGCGGGCGAACCCCTCGACCTTCGCGGCCAGGTCCGCCTGAGCCTTCACGCCGGCCGGAGACGTCAACGCGGGGACCGCGAGCCGCCGGACCGAGGCCGCGAACGCCAGCACCTTTTCGCGGTCCGGCGCCTGGGCCGCGCGGCGCGCGGCCGCTTCGCGCTCCGCGGCCTGACGGTCCGCCGCCGCCTTTTCGGCGCGGGCGGCCGCATCCCTCTGCGCCAGCTCCGCCTGGATCCGCGCGCGCTCCATGCGTTCGAGATCCGCCTTGCGCTCGGCCTCGATCCGCGCGCGGGCTTCCGCCGCCGCGCGTTTGCGGGCCTCAGCAAGTTCGGCCCTGCGCTTTTCCTCAAGGGCCTCCGCCTCTTTCCTTGCCCGCCCGGCTTCGGCCAGACGCAGCCGCTCGGCCTCGGCGGCCGCCTCGGCTTCGCGCACACGCTTCTGCTGAGCGCCGTACAGCATCGCGTCGAACTGCTCCTGCGGCAGCGCGGCAAGATTCTCGCTCAAGCCGCCCACGTCCATGTAGGCCGACAGCGCCAGACGGCGTGTTTCGTTCAGCGCCGCAAGCCGCTGTTCCTCTACCCGTCTGGCAAAATCTTCCTGCTCCTGCAGGTAGGTCTCGGCCGGCTCGATCAGCGCCTTGAGCACATTCGCGATCCCGTCGATCGCCCTGCCTTTGGCAAGGGCATCCGACTTGAGGCGCTTGCGCGTGTTCTCCGCATCGCAGCGGATCTGCCGGAGGGCCAGGCGCACCTCCCGCGCCATCTTCATCTCGCGGACCTGCGTCACGTCGGTCACCCGGATCGCGCGCGCCTGCCCGAGCCACTTCTCGGCCTGCCCGAACATCGCGTTGAACGCGAAGCGGAGTTGTGTGGCGGTCGACTGTTCGACGCCGGTCTCTTTGAGGATCCGGAGCGCGGCGTTCGGCAGCGCCGTCGGCCCGCCGGGGGCCCCGGCCGCGGGCATCACTTCAGGATCGAGGATCTCGGCAGCCTGACTCATACCCGGCTCCTTTCCAAAGCGCACCCGTAATCGAAGATCAGGAGCGCGTCCGCGTTCGCCAATGTGACAACCTCGGCGGGGAAACGGCGCTGCGCCTCGGCCTTGAGCTTGTGCTTGTCGCCGGCAACCTTGCCGACGCCCAGCCAGCCCTGCCACTTTTGCGGCGTGACCTCGATCACGCGCCAGCCCGTCGCCATGAGCGCGCCGACCAGAACGCCGCGGCCGTGCCCGAAGTTGAACATCGCGCTGCCCGGGGCCGACTTGCCCTTGATGAAGCCGCCCACCTTCTCCAAATAGCACACCCGTTTCTCGCCGGCCGCGCAAGAGGCAGTGGCGCTGCGAATCAACTCGACGCAATCGCCCTCCGTCGGCGGCATCCGGTGAACGCACAAGACGTCATAGCCGCTCCACACAACAGCCCCGTTCTTTCCGGGGTCAATGCCCATGATCATCAGACACCTACTTTCCGTAGCGCTTCATGAGCTTGCCGCCCACCTTGAGCGGCAGCCCCGGAGCCCACGCCAGAGGCTCCGTCATGATTGAAGAAATCTTTGCCAGGTCCGCCGCGGCCGTCGCCTCCGGCACCTCGAACACCAGCTCGTCATGGACCGTCATGACCGGGCTGTAACCGGCCTTGAGGCACCGCAGCCACGCCGACGCCATCACGTCGCGCGACGCGCCGGACACGAGGTTCTCCGCGAGGATGCCGCCGTGCAGCGGGCAGCGCTCCCCGGCGACCACAGCCGTCATGCCCTTGCCGTACCCGCCCTCCAGCACCTTGAGGTCCCGGTAGAAGAGATAGCGCCCGCAGCGGGAGTCGTACGACGTGCAGGGCAGCGGCAGCACGTGGTCCCTGCCCGCCTCCCAGGACTTGTACGCCTCATCCTCCAGACGCTCCC
Organism: Kiritimatiellia bacterium; assembly: GCA_028684935.1. Classification (GTDB taxonomy): domain Bacteria; phylum Verrucomicrobiota; class Kiritimatiellia; order RFP12; family UBA1067; genus DUPH01. The sequence goes on from JAQUEX010000359.1 coordinate 2,810, forward strand.
ACACGCCCACCACCAGCGGGTTGCTCGCCCGGTAGTCGTTGACCGCGCGCTTCGCCTCATCGAAACTCAGCTCCAGCTTCGCCATCACCTTCGCCACGCGGACGAACGTCCCGGCCCCGCACCGGTAGCCCAGCCCCAGCACGCGAGCCTTCGCGTACTGCCGGAGCGTGCTGCCCGTCCGCACGCAGTACTCCTCAAGGCTCTCTTCCGCTTGAGCGTTGAGCGTTGAACGTTGCGCTTTGAGCGTTCCCCCGAGCTGTCCATTGCCGATTGCCGATTGCCGATTGTCTCCACTCTGATCTTTGCCCTCTGACCTCTGATCTCTGCCTTCCGGCAGCCACCCCATCGTGGCGCGCGC
>JAQUEX010000079.1 GCA_028684935.1 Kiritimatiellia bacterium
TGGCAGGATTTCGGCACCGGCTGGTCCGGCGACATCGGCTGCCACATTTTCGATGCGGTGTGGAAGGGCATGAATCTGGGTGCGACCGCCCCCCTGACCGTCAAGGCGGAGGTGCAGGCGTCCTGGAAGAATGACCGCGCGCGCCGCGCCGACGTGTGGCCGCAGAGCGACCACATCACCTGGACCTTCCCGGGCTGCAAAGCCAGCGACGGCAAGCCCTACACGATGGAGTGGTTCGACGGCCTGATCTATCCGCCCGAGGAGGTGCAGGCGCTGGCCCGCGAGGCGGGGTTCACCGAGTATCCGGCCGAGTCGGCCATGGTGCTCGGCACCGAGGGCGCCCTGCTGCTGCCGCACACCTCCGGCCCGGTGCTGCTGCCGAAGGGCAAGTTCGGCGGCTATCCCAAGCCGAAGCTGCCGCCGCGCAACCACTACCATCACTTTCTGGATGCCATTCTCGGCGTCGAGATGTGTGAGTCGCACTTCCAGCAGACCGGCCCCATGGCCGAGACGATCCTGCTCGGAACGGTGGCGATCCGCGTGCCGGACACGGAGCTGGTGTGGGACGCCCGGCGGCTGCGCATCCCGAACTCAGAGGCGGCGGACCGTCTGTTGCGCCGCACCTACCGCAAGGGCTGGGAAGCACCCGTCACGATCTGAGCCGCAGAGGAAGGATAGCACGTATTAGGTTAGCGACGGGGGGGGCAGACGAAGTGCGAGGGAAAGCGGAACTGATGCGGCACAGGCTGGTGTACCGACTTCAGTCGGCCCGGTTCGCCCCAACCGGCTAAAGCCGGGACACCAACGGGGCTAGCCACCCTGTATCTTCCTCTTCCCCTCGCATCAGTATGCCACTTCCCCGAGGCTAGCCGATTACGGATAGCACGTCGAACAGACTTGACTAGTCTGACCTGATTGTGTAAGACAGTGCCATGAAAAGCGTGCAAAGCGTGTATGAGGCGAAAGCACATCTCTCAAGCCTTCTCTCGGAGGTGGCAAGTACAGGGGTGACGTTTGTCATCTGCAAGCACGGTGTGCCCATCGCCGATCTTGTGCCTCACCGGGCAGTGAATGACCCTTTCGAGGTGAAGGAGTCGCTCGCCGGCGCCGAGTATTTGACCGAACCGACGGCCCCTTTGGCAGAAGACGACTGGCCGGAGGCGTTGCGATGATTCTCTTGGACACGCATGCCTTTGTCTGGCTCGCCTCCACGCCGGAACGGCTTTCCGGTGCCGCCAGAGCTGCGGTTCGGAAAAATGCCTCTACGCTGCACATCTCGTGTGTTTCAGCCTGGGAGATTGCCTTGCTTTACCGGAAGAAACGCCTGCTTCTGCCTCTTCCGCCAGAGCGGTTCATCGAGGAGGCAATCGCCCACCTTCATCTGATCGAGCTGCCCTTGGCAAGGCAGACGGTGTTGCATTCAGTGAGTCTGCCGCCCGTGCACAATGACCCGTTCGACCGTGTTCTGATTGCGGAGTGCCGGCTGAACCGTTTCTCGCTGATTTCTGCTGACCGGGTGCTTCCGCAGTATCCGGATGTCGACGTCATTTGGTAAAAAGGAAACCATGTTCCTGTGCGGACGGGGCAGGGGCATGAACGAGAGGAGTGTTACGGTGACAAGGGTGTACGGTTGGGCTTGTGTGTCTGGTCTTCTTCTGTCGGTGGGTGTGGCGTGTGCTGCCGAGACCAATTTGTTGTCATTCGCATACACGGTGAGCCTGACGCCGGAGGCCGCCACGCCGGACCCCCTCGTACGCCGGCTGAACGACGGCTTGTGGACGGACATCGCGGCGCATGGGGTCCGTTTCGCCGGGGATGTGACGATAACGCTTGATCTGGGGAGCCGCGTTCTGCTGACGAATGTCGAGGCGCGGACGTTTTCCGCAGTGGAGACGGGCACATGGGCGACGGCTGGCGTCACGCTCGAGGTGAGCGCGGACGGGGCGTCGTGGGTCGCCCTGGGCGGTTTGTCGGCGGAAGGGGGCGGTGTTTTCAAGGGTTCCATGTTTTACGCCTGTGTCCGTTATTTGCGCGTGACCTGCGCGCGGCAGGCCGGGGCCGCAGGACAGATCTTGGGCGAGATTGTGGTTCACGGAGAAGCCGAGAACGCATCGGGACTGCATGCTTTTTCCTACACCACCTCGGTCCCGTTCTTCCCCGGCGCGCATACTGACGGCAGCCTGAACAAGTTGTATGACGGTCTCTGGACGAATGCCTCCAACCAGAGTGTGCAATACGGGCCCAGCAATATGGAGACGGTGGATCCGGACACCCCGGGATATGCGATCGCGAGCAATGTGACGGTCACGGTGGATCTGGGTTCGGAACAGACGGTTTCTCGCGCCCACCTCTACGCTTTCCGGTCGAACACGTCGAACGGCTATGTCACCGCGCGTGTCATTCTGAGTAACAGTCTCGACGGGGTAAGTTGGAATGTTGCGGGAGAGCAGGAGGTGTATGAAACATTTTATGCCAATGCGGTGCGCTTCGATTTCCTGCTGCCCAATACGGAGGCGCGCTACTGGGCCTTTGTATGCCTCAAAGGGGAGAGGACGGATGTGCCCCGGCAGCTACTGGGTGAGATTCAGTTGACCGGGCCCTCGTTGCAGCCGGTCGTAGGCGAACCCTTGTTGTTCACGTACACGATAGCGGCGCAGGTGGCGGGGTTCGGGGAAAAGACAGACCAGCCGCCGCGCCTCACGGACCGGACGTGGGATCATGTGGTGGAGAATGGGGTTCGGGTGGTTGGCAATACCGAAATCCTCGCGGATCTGGGCGTGCCTCGGCGTCTTGCGGGTGCACGGCTGTACGTGTGGGGGCCAACCAAGTACAGCAGCACGAATAAATGGTATGGAACGCGGCGCGTCCTCATCGAGGCGAGTACGGACAGTCAGTCGTGGACAGAGGTGGCGGACCTGACGGAAAAGACCGGCATGTACTTCGACACGGTGTTTACCAACAAGCCCTTTGCCCGGTATCTGCGTCTCTCTTGCGAGATGTGCGATGACGAACCGGACAAGGACTTCGAGAACCAGATCTTCGGTGAGCTGCTGATTTTCCAGCCGCAGGTCAGCGTGATCGGCGCCGCGCCGGTGGAGGTGGCGGGGGCGATCCCGTTCGCGGGGTTCGAGAGTGATCCGCTGCTGGATCCCGCCTTGATCGTGAAGGGGGGGACGGTGAACGGCTGGGCGTTCTCATATACGGACGCCGATCACTATGCCGGTTACCAGATCAACGGCAGTACGGTTTCGGGAGGGTCGATCCTGCCCCGCTACGCTGCGCCGGAGGGCAGCCAGACAGCGGTGCTGATGGGTGTGGCGTCCATGGAGACGCAAGTCACGGTGCCGGTAGACGGATGCTACGGGTTGCGTTTCGAGATGATTAACGCGACGCTGAATGACAGGTATTTGAAAGGTCCGTATGACTTCCGTGTGCTGCTCGACGGGGTTGAGGTCGAGGTCGTCATGGTGATGAACCAGGCCTACGTGCAGCGCGAGGTACTGCTGCCGCGGCTATCGGCCGGCACGCACGCGCTGCGGTTCGACGGACTCAACTCGCGGCAACTGACGGGGTGGGGCGTGCTGATCGACAGGCTGCGGCTCCTGCACTACGCGATGCGCGCGGAGCAGGTGGCGCAGCAGGGGGCGGGCATGGTTTTCATGGCCGATTCGTGGCGGCCGCTTGCCCTCTCCTACGATGGCGCGATCCGCGTCGGGGCGTTGTGGGTGGAGTCCGTGCTGCAGCCGACCGGCAAACACGGCGAGGCGACCTATCCGGCCGTTTTCTCGGGGCCAGGCGGGATCATCGGTTTCGGCCGCGGCACCATGATCATGCTGCGGTAGGGGATAACGGCTGGAACGCGGGGATGGCCGGAGACGCGGCTCGGCCTTCCTCCGCATGAAGAAGGGGAGTGATATGCGCAACGTTTGGATGTGGGCTGCCGTGTGGGCGTGCTGGGCGTGTTGCGGTATGTGCGCCGCGGACGATCCCGCCGTGACGCCGGACGAGGTGGATGTTCTGGTGGTGGGGGGCACCGTGAAGGGTGTCGCCGCGGCGACGGCGGCGAAACGGGCCGGCGCGACGCGCGTCTATCTGGTGACGCCGTTCACGTATCTGGGCGAGGACATGGCCGGCACGCTGGAACTCGGCTTGCCGCCCGGCGAGAAGCCCACGCTGCCGCTGGTGCGTAAGCTCTGGTCCGGCACGGCGGGGCTGGCCGCCTTCGACTACACGCCGTCCCATCGCTCGCCGCATCCGCGCTGGGGGTTCCACAACGACTGGTGGGAACGCCTTTCGGAGCCCGGGAACCCGAGCAATCCCACGGACGGCGTCTACTACGAGGACGACGTGTCCTATGCGTGCGAGCTGCGGAAAACGTCGAGAATCGCGCGCATCGAAGTCGTGGTCTTTGAAAAGAAGGGCAAGAAGCAGGCGAAACATCCCAGAGAGGGCGACGCGGCGACGGGCGCCGTGACCTGCCGTGTGCTGGACGGCCCGCTCAAGGGACAGACGATTGAGCTGACGCGCAAAGGCAAGACGGACGGCATCGGCGGCGACGCCCAGCTCCTCGGCGTCGACGCCATCTCTTGGCAGGCAACGGTGGGTACGGAACTCCGCCAGGTGGAGATCAAGGTAGCCAAGGCCTCCAGCGCCCAGCATCAGTATGTGGCGCGGATCTGGTTCCACTTGGCCGATGTCGAGAAGATTTCCGAACCGCCCTCACCGCTCAAGGTCAAACGGACACTCGACCGCGAGCTTGTGGACGCCGGCGTCGGATTTCTCACCGGTACGGCAGTGAGGGACGTCTTCCGGACGGACCGGGGGGAAATCGCCGGCGTCGAGATCGTCAACCGGTCGGGCCGGCACGTCATCCGCGCGAAGCGCACGGTCGACGCCACGCGGTACGGCGCACTGGCTGATTTCGGGAAGGGGCTTGCCGTGGCCGGAGGCGGGGCGGAGTTCTCGCGCGTGGTGCTTGCGGAAGGAAAGGCACCCTCTGCGGCCGGCATGAAGGTCGAGCCGTTTGGCGAGGCGTTCCCGATCTCGCATGCGGGCATCACGGGGCGGCTGTACCGCTGCACGTTCACCCTGCCGATGAAGGACGGCACCTATCCGAATCTCGCGGCGGCGGAGTGGGAGGCGCGCGAAAAGACTTGGGTGGACGGCATGCTGGACGATGCGGACCTGCTGGTATGGCGCACCGCCGCATGGAAGGATCTCGAAACGCGCATCCGCGAGGGAGAGGCTCTCGGACGCGCCGCAGCGAACGCGCCCGCCGTGGCGGGGTCGGCCGCCTTCAACCCGTCGTCGCGGCTCCCGTCCTGGGGGGAGTACGACGTGGTCGTGGTGGGCGGCGGAACCTCGGGTTCGCCTGCGGCCATTGCCGCGGCGCGCGCGGGCGCGAGAGTGCTGCTGGTCGAGTATCTGCAGGTGCTGGGCGGCGTCGGCACCGACGGCATGATTCTGGGTTACTATGACGGCAACCACTGCGGATTCACCGAGGAATTCAAAAAAGCGAATCGAGAAATCGGCGGCAAGCATGGCCTGTATCGACGGGCCGAGACCTGGCGCAAATTGTGCCGCGAGGCGGGGGTCACGGTATGGCTGGGCGCCATGGGGATCGGCGCGATCGTCGAGAACGGCAAGGTGGTCGGTGCCGAGGTCGCCACGCCGCTGGGCTGCGGCGTCGTGCGCGCGACGTGCTTCGTGGACGCGACAGGCAATTCAGACCTCGCGGCGGCGGCGGGCGCGGAGACCGAATTCCTCTCGGCCGGGGAATTCGCGCTTCAGAGCGCGGGGCAGGCCCCGCACCGTCTCGGTCGCGACACCATCAACTCCGACTTCGGCTTCGTGGACGATTCGAGCGCGTACGACCTTTGGCTTTTCGGGCTCAGGGCCCGTGCCGGCGCGCCCAACGCCTGGGACCTCGCCAAAATGCCGGACTCCCGCGAACGCCGCCGCATCGTGCCGGACTATGCCGTCAACGCGCAGGACGTGACGGCGCGCCGCCCGTTCCCGGACGTGGTGGTGCAGAGCCGGAGCCGGCAGGATTCGCACGGTTACCTGACCGACGATTTCCGCTTTCTTTCCGAATCCAGCGCCAATCTGGTCAAGCTGAAACGCGAAACAAGCCTCAGCGCGGTGTTCGATGTGAACGTGCCGCTTCGTTCCCTGCTGCCCAAGGGGCTGTCCGGCATCGCGGTGGTGGGCATCGGCACCGGTTGCGCGCGGGACGTCCTGCCGATGATACGCATGCAGGCCGATCTCATGAACATGGGATACGCCGTGGGCACGGCTGCGGCGATGGCGGCCGGCAAGGGTGGCGAATTCCGCAGCGTTGATCTCGTTGCGCTGCGCAAAAAACTGGTGGCGCTCAAGATTCTCCGGCCCGAGACCCTCGCCTGGGAACAGGATGTCGATGTGACCTCCGACGCGGTGCTTGTGGCGGCGGTCAAGACCATGGGGCGCGACTTCACCGGAACGCATGTCGTGTACCGTCCCGAGAACCGCGCGCGCGCCTTGCCGCTCGTCAGGGCGGCGTTTACGGCGGCGGCCACGGACGTGGAAAAGCAGAATTACGCCGTGATGCTGGGGTTCCTGGGGGATGCGGCGGGGGCCGGCATTCTTGCCGAAATCGTCTCCGGAAGGCGGAAGATCATCCCCTTCGACCGCGCAGGCGCGTTCGGCGGCGGGGGACAGCCCATGATCGGCTATATGATCGCCCTTGGCCGCACGAAATCAAAAGCGGCCCTGGCGCCGCTGCTCAAAGCGCTCTCAGGCGTCAAACCCGGAGCCTCGATGCTTGCCGTGCGCGGTCCGACACTGGCCCTCGAGGCGCTGGGCGATCCGGAGGCCGCGCCCGCCCTGGCCGAAAAATTGAAGGCGTTCGGAACCCATGCGGTGGAAAAGGCAACCGATCTTCCGCCGCTGGGCGGTTACGGGTTGGGTCCCGAAATGGACGCTTGCATCAAGGAACTCGCCTTGGCCCGGGCTCTCTGGGCCTGCGGCGATCACGAGGGCCTCGCCCGAAAAGCGCTTGAAGCCTATGCCCGCGATCCGCGCGGCGTGCTCTCGGCGCATGCGAAGGCGATTCTGTCGTCCGGACGCGGGGGCGTTCGATGAGGTGCGGCGGGACGGGAACGGCAACGCCTTTTCGCGAAGGTGAACTGCGATCCGCTACGCTCGTAATACAGGAAACCGGAAGGGGTCAGGAGCCGCGCGTATCTGGCTGACGAAAGGCATCCTTATTTTCCAGTGATGTTGTCTGCATCTGGGCGTGCGAGGTGCTGCTTCCAGTTCGCAATCGCTGTTGCGTTGCTGGTGTTAGCGTAGCAGTAGTGGCACAAGTGTGGGCAAGTGTTGTATTCGCCGATGTCCTTGCTCTGGATGCAGCCGCAGGCGGCGCGCTGTCCAGAGTCTTTTTTGGGCTTGCCGGGCTCTTCCCATACGGGAGCATGATCGAAGAGAGAAGGCTCCACGCGCTCGGCCCCGATGAATTTCATCAACACCTCGTCGTCTGAGAAGCATTTCACCATCAACCTGTCGTCCACGCAGCGGTTGTGCTCGATGCCGGGCAGGTCGTCAGTCTCCCCGCATGTCCCGGCGGAAATGCCCCACCCTTTTACGAGCCGCGCGATACCCGCAGCCATCTCAAGCATCTCATCCCTTTCGAACTCTCGTGCGCGTATTCCTGCCCTTTCGAGATTCCGCGCAATCTTGGCGTAGGCTTGGATGTCGATGAAACTGAAGACAAGGCGCGGAGTGTGCGGCACGATCCTGTCGCCGATCCGCTCAATCCGATCGAGCAACACCATCGGCGTCAGCGAATCCGTCAGAAGGAGCGGGTCGAACCGCCAGACCACACGGTCGTTTCCGTGTCTGGACGCGCCGATTCTCTTGGCGAGTTCGACGAACGTGCCGATGCGAGTTTCAACTGGCGGAACGTTGGGCTCGATGTTCTCTGCATCATAATCATTCAGCGTGAACTGAAAATAGTAGTTCAGGCCGAGTCGCTCCACGACATCAAGCGGGGTCTCGTCCTTGCCTGGAGTTTTTTCCAGCATCGGCCGGGGATTCTTGGTCCAGAACACAATCAGGCGGGTCTTTGCGAACGAGACGTAGAGCGGCACTCCGTTGAACGGATTGAGCCACTTCACGTAGCCTTTTTCGAGACGCTTGACGAACCAGTCCGCGTAGAAGGCAGGAATATCTGTAGAACGGCTGGCTGAGACGATGATGGGAACCTGAGCTTCAACTTTTCTGCCGTCCTCGGTCACCGTTTCGATCTTTGTCCAGGAAGCCAACATCACCTCGCTGGTTAACTCATAATCTGCAACAGGACTAACGCCGCGCATGTTACACCCTTACATGCGGGTTTGTGAAGGGTTTTGAAAGTTGCGGAAACCAGAAACCTCAATGCTCAGTGTTGCCCGGACACGCGGAATGTGTTAACGTTCGGCGTCAGTATGAATAAAAGAATTGTGCGGATATCTTGCCTGTTTGACGGATGGGGGTGTCAGCAGGCGCCGCACGGGAAAGGGGCCTATGCGTTCACGAAAAGGTTACGGTGTTTGGGCCGCGCTCTGTATGGCGCTGCCGGTTTCGCTCTTGGCTCAGAAGGTCGCGGATCAATGGCGTTACACGCTTGAGCCGCCGCAGGGGGCGTGGCAGACGGCCGCGTATGATGACGCCGCCTGGAAGAAGGGCAACGGCGGCTTCGGCACGGTCGGCACGCCGGGCGCGCGCGTGGGCACCGTGTGGCGCACCAAGACGATTTGGCTGCGTAAGCGCGTGCCGCTGGCCGGCGCATTGAAAAGACCCGCGCTGCTGGTTCATCACGACGAGGACGCCGAGTTTTTCCTCAACGGCCAGCGTGTGCTGGCGCTCAAGGGCTATCTCACGGACTACAAGGTCGTGCCGCTGGCCGAGGAGCACCGGACGCTCGTCAAGCCCGGCGAGAACCTGCTGGCGGTGTCCTGCAGGCAGGAGTCGGGCGGACAGTTCATCGACGCGCATCTGGTCGATGCCGACCAGGTGCCGGCCCTGCCGGCGCCGGAACGCGAGATCTTCCGCAGCGACCTGATCACGCCGTGGGGCGAGCGGGTGACGGATGAGAACGTCTGGCAGAGTTATCCGCGTCCGCAATTGCGGCGCAAGCAATGGCAGAATCTGAATGGCCTGTGGGAGTACGCCGTCACGCCCGTTGCGCAGCGCGAGCCTCCCCGCCAGTGGCAGGGACGTATTCGCGTGCCGTTCTGCCTGGAATCCCGGCTGGGCGGCGTGCAGAAAGCGCTGCAGAAGGATCAGGCGCTTTGGTACCGGCGCACGTTTACCGCGGCGGCGGCCGAGCGCACGCTGCTGAATTTCGAGGCGGTCGATTACCGGTGCCGGGTGATGGTGAACGGCAAAGAGGCGGGCGGACACCGCGGCGGCAACACGCCGTTCACGCTGGATATCACGGATACGGTGCGGGTCGGCGAGAACGAAGTGCTGGTGCGTGTGGAAGACGAGCAGGAGGGGTTCCAGTTGCACGGCAAACAGACGCTGAACCCGCGCGGCATCTGGTACACCCAAGTTTCCGGCATCTGGCAGACGGTGTGGCTGGAACAGGTCAATGCCAGCTATGTCCGGCATCTGGTGATCCACACCGACGCGGCCGCCGGCGCGATCAAGGTCACCGCCGCCGTGGAGGGCGACGCCCGGGCAATTGCCGTGCGCGTCAAGGACGGCGAGCGCCTGGTGGCGAACAGCGTGGGCCGTGCCGGTCAGGAGGTCGTGCTGACCGTCGCGGACGCCAAGTTGTGGTCGCCCCGTTCGCCGCACCTCTACGCGCTTGAACTGGATCTGCTGGACGGCGACGGCCGGGTGGTGGATAGCGTCGCGTCCTATGCCGGTATCCGCACGGTCGGCAAGGTCAAGGACGCCCAGGGTCATCTGCGCTTTACGCTGAATGGCGAGGTGCTGTTCCACTGGGGGCCGCTGGATCAGGGCTGGTGGCCGGACGGGTTGCTCACGCCGCCCTCCGAAGAGGCGATGGCGTTTGAGATCGACTGGCTGAAGCGCGCGGGCTTCAACATGATCCGCAAACACATCAAGGTCGAGCCTCGCCTCTACTACTATCACTGCGACCGGCTGGGGATGATGGTCTGGCAGGATCACGTGAGCGGCGGCAAGGGCGCGTCGTGGACCTTCCTCAAGCCGGACCCGAAAGATGCGGAGTGGCCGGCCGAACACCATGACCACTTCATGCTGGAGCTGGCGCGCATGATCAACGCCTTGGAGAGTCACCCGTCGATCGTCTGCTGGGTGCCCTTCAACGAGGCGTGGGGCCAGCACCGCACGGTCGATGTGGGCAAGTGGGTGGTGCAACGCGACCCGACGCGCCTTGTCAACATCGCCAGCGGCGGCAACTTCTGGCCGGTGGGCGACATCGTGGATGCCCATCGCTATCCGCATCCGGGCTTTCCCTTTGACCAGGATCTGGGCGGGCGTTTCAACGGTTTCGTCAAAGTCGTCGGCGAGTTCGGCGGGCACGGTTATCCCGTGAAAGGACATCTGTGGGATGCCGAACGGGAGAACTGGGGATACGGCGGCCTGCCGAAAAACGAGGCGGAATACAAGGAGCGTGTGGCCACCTCGATCCGGATGCTGAATGAGCTGCGGGCTCAGGGCATCGCCGGCGGCGTCTACACGCAGACCACCGATGTGGAAGGCGAGATCAACGGTCTCATGACCTACGACCGGAAACGCATCAAGATCCCGGCCGAGCAACTGGCGGAGCTGACGCGCGTGCTGTTTGAAAAGTAGCCTTACGCGCGCTGCGGAAACGGAGTGCCGGATGAAGAGTCTGTGGTGGATCGCAGCCTGCTGGATGAGCGTGCCGTGGCTCGCCTGCGGCTGGGGCGGCGGTCACGACGTGGTGGCGCGCGCGGTTGCGGCGCGCCTGCCCGAGCCGTGGCGCGCGGCCCTGCAGGACGAGCGGCTGGGGCAGTTCTGCCGCGACAACCACTATCCGGACGCGCGTACGGCTTTCGCGGAGAACCCGCGCGTGACGCCCGAGGAGCGGACGTTCCTGGCGGCGCGCGGCATGAAGGACAGCGGGGCGCTTCACGCGGACGAGGGGCGTGCGGCGGCCTTTGCGCTGCTGACGCGGGCGCTGCGCGAGAAGCGCGTGGACAGCGTCTCGCTCTGGCTGGGCGCTCTGGCGCACTCCACCGCAGACATGGTCGCCTGCAACCATGACCCCATCGTGCATCTGGCCACCTACGGCTGGAGCGACCGCGACTGGGCATTCCGTCTGCCGAACGGCAAGCCCATCGGCGGTCTGGATCTGGTCTGGGTCGAGTCGACACCTGAATCGCGCGCCGTCTGGCAGGCGCATGTCGACAAGGTGGTCGTGGCCGACGCGGGGCGCGTTGCGGAAGACGCGGTGCTGGACATCATGTTGTCGGGCATCCGCGGGGTCGAGGTGTGCGCCCCGCTCGGCGTGCCGATCCTGCAGCATGCGTGCGCGTGGTCCGGGAAAAAAGATGCGGCCAGCCGCGATGCGCTCGCGGCGCATTTCTCGGTGCTCGGCTGCTGGGCGGTGGCGCGCACGCTGGGCGATTTTCTGGCGGCGCAACGATTGGCCGCAGGCGGCGGGGAGGTTCCCGATATCACGGAGGCGCTCCGGCAGCGCTACCGTGACGCATGCGCGGCCTTCACGGCCTCGCGCCGCCTGCAGGATGACTCGCTCGCCAAGGGCCTGACGGCCCCGCAGCACCCCGAGCGCCCGTTTGTCGGCGTGGTTGTGGAACCCACCTGGCGCATGAACGAGGGGATGTTCGGCTTCAACGACCGCGTGCTGGCGGCTCAGTCGGTTCAGCATCTGCGCCGTCAGTTCAAGAACGCCGCGCTGGTTGACGTGCGCACGGTGATGGCGGAGGGGATCGATGCTGCGCGCATTCCGCAGGTGATCGTCTTCGCGCAGCGGACCGGTGAGTATTTCACGCTGAAGCCGGCGGTGCTGACGGACCGCCTGACGGCGTACCGCAAGGCCGGCGGCACGATCATTTGGGTGGGCGGCGCGCCGCCGGACCGCCGGCTCTGCGACTTTCCGGTGCAGGCGGTGCGGCGTTACGATCCCGGCAAGCTCTGGTATTCGTGGACCCGCCTGCCCGTCACCACCAACGCATACGCGAGCCTGTCGCTTCAGGCCGGGGCGTGGCCGCGCCGTCGTCTGGCGCGCGATCCCTGCTTTGAGGCGGGGTGGCATATGCCCGGCAACACGACCCTTTTCACGCCCGAAGCCGCGACGTATATCGCGCCGTTGGTCACGCTCTTTGACCGCGAGACGCCGCATGTGGTCGGTGCCGCATGGCCTAAAGTCGCGCCGACCGTCGCGTACCTGCCGACCTATGCCGTGTATCCGTATCTCTGGACCGACGAAAAGCCGTCGCTTGTGCCTCTGGACCTGGATCTTGACACGCAGGGGTTTGAGGCGCTGGACCTGGCCTTTGCCGCCCTGCACGGTCCGGCGTTGCTGCCGTCGGCCTTTGTGCCGCCGCCAGGCGCGGCCGGCTCGTCAGAAGCATACCGTTCACCGCTGCTGTTCGACGACGGCGCGCCGGTGCGCGATGCCGCGGCGTGGCCGCGCCGGCGCGAAGAGATTTTGCGCGCGTGGCACGGGTTCATGGGCGCGTGGCCGCCGCTGATCACCAATCAGGCGCTGCGCGTGCAGGGGCGCGAGCGTTGCGAGGGGTTTATGCGGTGCCATGTGCGCTTCAACTGGTTGCCGGACCAGAGCACGGACGGCTATCTGCTGGTGCCCGAGGGCGAGGGCCGGCGGCCGGCTGTCGTGACGGTGTTTTATGAACCCGAGACGGCGGCGGGGATCGGCGGCAAGCCCTATCGAGATTTCGCGCTCCAGCTTGTGCGGCGCGGCTTCGTGACGCTCTCGATCGGCACGCGCGAGGCATCCGCGCGCAACGAATTCGCGCTCTACTGGCCCTCGCTGCAAGACGCAACGGTGCAGCCGCTCTCGATGCTGGCCTACGCGGCGGCCAATGCGTATCAGGCGTTGGTGAAAGAGGCGAGCGTCGATCCCGTGCGCGTCGGGATCGTCGGGCACTCGTTCGGCGGCAAGTGGGCGATGTTCGCCTCGTGCCTGTATGACCGGTTCGCTTGCGGCGTCTGGTCCGATCCGGGGATTGTATTCGGCGAGGATCGCCCCTCGATCAACTATTGGGAGCCGTGGTATCTGGGCTACCATCCGAAACCGTGGCGCGCGCGCGGCCTGATGACGGCGGAAAATCCCG
>JAQUEX010000360.1 GCA_028684935.1 Kiritimatiellia bacterium
CGACGAGGCGGCTGCGGTCTTCTGCATCAGAAAGGTGAGCGAAGCGCAACGCGGGCGCGAAGCGCGCGGCCTCGTCGGCCCAATTGCGGACGACGGACGTGGGGGCGATGACCAGCGAGGGGCCGTCGGCCGCTCGGGCTGTGAGCAGAGCGAGAATCTGGACGGTTTTGCCGAGGCCCATATCGTCGGCGAGACAGGCGCCGAGGCCGCAGGCGGCGAGTTTGGCGAGCCAGACGAAGCCGTCGCGCTGGTAAGGGCGCAACTCGCAGGTCAGCGAAGCCGGCACCGGCGGCACCGTTTTGAAGGCGCGGCGGAAATCGGCGATGCGGTCGCGCACAAGCGCGGGGAAATCGAAGGCGTCTTTGCCGCACGCGAGGCCGTCCAGCAGCGCGACGGCGGAGGGCGGGACGTTGAGCGTTTTCTTGGTCGCCTCGCCCGCGCGGGCCAGCAGCTCCATCTGGCGGACCAGGGCCTGCGTCAGGCGCAGATACTGCCGGTCGTTCAGCCGGACGAACGCGCCGGTACGGTCGCCGATTTTCGCGAGCAGTTCGGTGAAGGCCAGCACCTTGCCATTGTCCAGCGCGACCTCGCCGCCGATCTCCAGCCAGAAGTCGGCACCCGCCGCGGCACGGAGATTGAAAGGTGCCGAGGCGTCGGGCCTCATCACGTTCAGCGCGTCGCCCTCGGGCCAGTCGAGGCTGACGCGGTCCGCGAGCGCGTGGACATCGTTGAGGATTTCGAGCGTGTCCTCAAGCGTTTCGACCTCCCAGTGCGTCTCGTTGACCGACCATGCGTCGAGTCCCGGGCAGGCCACGAGAAAGGCGTCGAACGCTTGCTGCTCGGCCGCGAGATCGCGGGCGACCGCGACCGTTTCGCCTTCATGGCGCGTGAGCACCTTGCGCGCGCCGTGTCCGGGCGTCACATAAAACGGCACGCCGGGCGCGGGCTGGTTTTTGAGATCGAAATGCATGACCTCGCCGACGGACTGCGCGCGCAGATGAAGGTGGACGCCGCCCGTGACGGTGCGCGCGCTAACCGACTCAGCATCGAATTCGCCTTTGACGCCCACGATCTTGGCCAGCGCCGGGATCAGGCGTTTGAGCGTTTCGGCGCCGGCTGCGGGGATCGTGAGGGTGTCGCCCTCGCCGTATTTCGAAACGATTTCAGCCAGCCGCTGATGTTTGCCGCTCTTTTCATAAACGGTGTAGACGCCAGGCCGTTCGCACACGACAGACAGGGCGTCGTACCGGCTCTTGTTCAGCCAGGGGATCCGGATGACGGAGCCCTTGTCGGGCGCGGTCGTCACATCAATGGCCGGCTCGCCGCGTTCGATCCGCGCCGGCATGAGTTCAGCCTGGTGCAGGTAGACGTAGTTCTGGGTTTTCGGCGTATAGACGCGGGGATGGCCGATGAGCGCGGTCACCAGGCGGCAGTCGCAGTCGTACCAGTAGTCGGAGTAGCCATAGGCCGGTCGGTATTTGATAAGGATCTCTTTAGCCTTTTGGTCGGCCTCGTCCAGATAGGCGTCGTACTCGCCTTTGCAGATCTTGTCGATCCCGATGCGCGTGCCGGCGCTCCACGCACCGCTTTTCAGGCGTTTCAGCAGGCGGCACTCGAGCCCGCGCACCTCCATGTCCTCGGTCTTCTTGCCCTTGAACCCCACGGACCAAACAAGTTGGTGCGTGCGCCCCGCAGAAGGATCATCGTCGGCGGGCGCGCCGTTCTTTGAGGCGGGCGCCAGACGTTCGAGTTCGGTCAGGGCGTGTTCCCAGGCCGAGACCACATGCGGCGCGTCCCAGAGCGGCGGCACCGCTTTCGCCGCTTCAACAAGCCGGCAGGTCTCGGCTATGGGAACCGTATCAGGGTAAATCCGCCGGACACAGGGCGCCAGCGAGGCGGCCATGAACGCATACCCCGCGCGGTGGGCGTCCGCAAGCAGGGCGGCGCAGGATTGTCGTACCGATTTGTCGATGGCGCCGTCCTCAAGGAAGAGCGTCTCCAGAGCGCGGATGAAGCCGTCCATCAGCATGAGCCGCTTTCGTTGGGGTGTCGGAGAGGGCGTCAGCGAGCCTTGATTGACGATCTCGTTCAGCGCGAGCAGCGAAGAGAGGCCGGTGCGGGACAGATAGTTCTTCGAATAATAATCCTCCAGGCTCAATTTATTGATGAGCGTCTTCACGCGGGTCTGGGAGGCGTTCACGCGAATCGCGGCCAGCACGGCCAGCAGAAAGAAATTCCCGCAGGCATCGATACTGCCTTCTTCCGAATGCTCTTTAAACAACCGAAGCACCTTGGCGAAGCGTTTGTCGGCGGCGATCCAGTCGCCGGCCAGCAGCGCTGCGCAGGCAGCCAGCGCCTCGGTGTGCAACGGGTTGCCCGCTTTGGCGGACAGCACATGCAGGAGATCGCGCGAGGCCGTCCAGGTCGCCCACGCGCAGAGCGTGAGAAATTTATGCGGCGAGAAGGCGAGCTTGCCGAGCTTCGCGACATGCGCGGTGAGCACGGCGGTCAACGGGCCGGCGGGCAACCCTTCCTTCAGGGCCTTTTCGGCCAGACTCTCGAACAGATGGAACACGACCGCCGGCGCGACCGCGTCGGGTTCCCGCAGGATGGGCTCGGCGAGCTGTCTGCAGAACGTCCACCAATCACGATCACGGGTTTGCGAGAGTCGGCCGCTCCTTAAATCCTCCGCCTGCGGCACGTTGTTGGCCAGCAGCGCCTCATGCAGGAGATAGTAGGGTTTGGGGTGCCTGCCGGAAGGTAAACAGAGGCAGCCGAAGCGGTAGATATCGGCCGTGTTCCGAAGCGCCTGTTCAACGGCCGCCTTGCCGAGCTGCGTCTGCGGCAAGGCGAAGAGTGCGCGTTGCGAGGCGATGGAAAGCCGGGCGACGTACACTTGGCTGTAATCCGCCGTGCGCAAAAGTCCGACGCGTTTCAGCCCTTCGAGAAGGCCGGGGATCTCGTCTTTCTTCACGCGGTTCGATCGGGCACCGTTTGCATGGGGCCACATGCCGAGAACACGCGCCAGCGCACGGGCGTCGGTTTGCCCCATCAAGAAAACAAGAATGAAGATTTGAAGGTCGCGATCAGTCAGGTAGACCTGATCAAATTCCGGCAGAGTGAACATGCGCGAAGCCTAGCAAATCGTCGGCG
>JAQUEX010000361.1 GCA_028684935.1 Kiritimatiellia bacterium
CGTCGTGTACGTGTACGTGAACGGGTACGGGGACGAGGGGCCACAAAAACCATGCCGCAGTGCCGACTGCATGGAACTCACTGGGTGCATGTCACACCCGCAGTTCTGACGGTATGAGTCAAATTTAAGATGCGTCGGCCCTGCCGCGGGACCAGCGTGCGCTGGACGCGGGGCCGGGGAACCGCTATCATCGTGGCAAACGTGAGGAGCCTTTTTATGATACCGGATCTGCAGGCGAGTCTGCTGTGTGACGACGTGCGCCAGGAGCGCAACGGAAAATTCATGCTGATCGGCATTTTCGACGGCTTGGTGCAGGCCGTGAACCAGCCCGTCTGTCCGCGCATCTGCCTGATGAATCGCTGGTGCGCGGGCGAGGGCGCGTTCACCCAGAAGTCGCGCATCGTGGCGCCGGACGGCGTGACGGTGGTGGGCGAGGGCCAGCCGGTGCCGATCCGGCTCTCGAACGATCAGCAGGTCGCCACGACTGTTGAGGTCTTCATTAATCTAGCATTTCGTCAAGAGGGGACTCACTGGGTGGAAATCCTGCTGGATCAGCAGTTGCGCATGCGGTATCCGCTGCACGTGCGCAAGGTGCAGCCGCAGACGCCGCCGAAAGCGGCAGGGCATCCAGACGCTCCGCACCCGGGGTGAGCGCGTCCGCCGTGGCGGCGCACAGGAATCCTGAAATAGAGTCCCACGGCTTCGACTCCAGCTCCTTGATCAGGCGCGAGAGGTGAAAGCGCGGACGGTCGTTTTCGGGCGCGCTTTCGGCGCAAAGCCGGCCGCGCGCCTGTTTGAGCCGCATGACCCAGAGCGCTTTGATCAAGTCGCGCGCCGCTTCGTCTTTGGTCATCTCGCGCGCGCTCAGCATCTTGTTCTTGTTGGCCAGCAGCGTGCCGAGCACGGGCCGCCAGACCGGGTCGGCGGTTTGGCAGAGTTCCACCAGCCGGTCGCCGCCGTTGCGCCGCTGGATCAAGAGCGCCTCGACCAGCGAGCGGGCGAAGGGGTGGGGCACGAGGTCGAGGGGCAGGTGCCGCTCGATCAGGTCGAGCACCGTGCCGTCGTGCTCGTGCTCAACCAGGAATTCGCACAGCAGAAACTCGGTCCGCGAGGGCGGTTCGGGCGGCGGCGGGACGTCGAGCGGTCCGTCGTCGTCAACATCCAAAGGCTGGAGGTCGTCCGTCTCCGGCGTGGGGTCGGCGGCTGACGGGCGCAGGTCGGGCGCGGCGGGGTCGGCGCGCGGCTCGCGGTGCTCATAGGACGCGCGCTGGCGCAGGCCCTCGATGTGTTTGTCGAGATCGGCCTCCATCGCCGAGTAGGGCATGTGCAGGCGCGCCGCCGCCTCCTGCAGCAGGCGGGTGCGCAGGACGGCACCGGGACAGGCCGCGAGCATCTCCAGCACGGCGCGCGCGACGCGGTTGACGGCGTCGATGGAGTCGGGGCGCTCTTCGGCCTGCAGGAGGGTCTCGATCTGGAAGGCCGTCACGGAGAGCGCGCGCTCCAGAAGGTCGCGGAAGGTCGCGGGGCCCTTGTCGCGCAGGAGCGAGTCGGGGTCCTCGCCGGGCGGCAGGGAGGCGACGCGCACCGGCATTTCCTCCTCGATGAACAGTGCGCCGGTGCGCAGCGCGGCCTTGCGTCCGGCGCTGTCGCCGTCGAAGACCAGCACCACGCTGTCGGCGTGTTTCTTGAGCAGCGCGACGTGCTCTTTGGTGAAGGCCGTGCCCTGCGAGGCGACAGCCGTGTCGAAGCCGCAGGCGTGGCAACGGATCACGTCGATCTGGCCCTCGCAGACGATCGCTTCGCGGTGGGGGTGTTTGACGATTTTGGCGGCGGCCTTGTCGAGGGCGTAGAGCACGCGGCTCTTGGTGAAGATCTCCGTCTCCGGGCTGTTGACGTACTTCGCGGGGTGCGACTTGGCGTCGAGGATGCGCGCGCTGAAGGCCACCACGCGGCCGCGCCGGTCGCAGATCGGGAACATCAGGCGGCCGCGGAAGCGGTCATAATAGTCGTCCGGCCGGTTGGGCTTGTTGGGCGGCGAGAGGATGCCGGCGGTGACGAGCTGCTCGGGCGTGTAGCCGTATTTGCTCGCCCATTGCCGCAGCGCGTCGCGCGGCAGTGTGGGCGCGTAGCCGATGCCGAAGCGCTCAATGATCTCGGCGGGCAGCTTGCGGTTGGCGAGGTATTGGCGCGCGGGCTCCGCCTCGCGGGTTTTGGCGAGGCAGCGCTGGTAAAAGGCTGCCAGTTCCGCGTGGATGGCGAGCAGCACGTCGCGCCCCTTGGCGTCGTAGTCGACATCCTGTTTCAGTGTCACGCCCACGCGCTCGGCGAGCGTGCGGACCGCATCCTGAAAGGTCAGCCCGTCCTGCTTCATGAGAAAGGTGAAGATGTCGCCGCTCTCGCCGCAGCCGAAGCAGTGGTAGAACTGCTTGACCGGATTGACGTGGAACGAGGGGGTCTTCTCGCGGTGGAAGGGGCAGCAGCCCTTGAAGGTGCCGCCCGATTTCTTGAGCGTCACGCGCGCGCCGATAAGCTCGACGATGTCAATCCGCGCGCGGATCTCTTCAAGCACCGGATCTGTAATCTTTGCCGACATAACGTGCGCTCATGATAGCATATTAGGTCAGCCAGGCGCACGACAGGACGCAGAGGCCGTACAAGCAGGCGGTTTCGGCGCGCAGGACCTGCGGGCCGAGGCTGACGGGCGTCGCGCCGGCGTCGGCCAAGGCGGCGAGTTCGGCGGGGGTGAAGTCGCCTTCCGGCCCCACGAACCACCCGGCCGCCGGCGGCGGCGCACGGTAGGCGGCCAGCGCGTCGCGCAGCGGCCGGGCCTCGGGCGTCAGCGCGGCCACAAAGAGCGGGGGCGTCTGCGCGGCGAGGGCGAGGGCCGCGTCGAAGGGCAGCGGGGCCGGGACTGCAGGCAGCCACGCGGCACCGCACTGCCGGGCCGCCTCTTCGGCGATGCGCACCCAGCGCGAGGCGTCGGACGGGCGCGAGACCGTTCGCGCGGAGATCACCGGCACGATGCGCGCCGCGCCCAGCTCTGTGGCCTTCTCGACGGTCCAGTCCATGCGCGCGCCTTTGCTGACGCAGGCGAAGAGCGAGAGCGCGCAGGCGGGGCGCGGGTGCTCCAGCGCCGGGGCGGCGGCCGTGAGC
>JAQUEX010000362.1 GCA_028684935.1 Kiritimatiellia bacterium
TTTGAATGCCTCACCGCCGTCGCGTTCGTCCTGTTCCGGCAGGCGGGCATCCGGCTGGCCATGCTGGAAACCGGGCTGGGCGGCCGGCTCGACGCGACCAACATCGTCATGCCGCTGGTTTCGGTCATCACGCGCATCGGGCTGGATCACTGCGATTGGCTGGGCGACACCGTCGAACAGATCGCGGCCGAGAAGGCGGGCATCATCAAACCCGGCCGCCCGGTGGTCTGCGCGGCGATGCCCGATGAGGCGCGCGCCGTGATCGCGGCCGCCGCCGCGCGGCAGAGCGCGCGCTGCATCGACGCCGCCGACGCGGTGTCCGTCGCGGTCTCGCGCAGCACGCTGGCGGGACAGACCTTGAAGATCAGCACGCAGGAGCGCACCCTGCCGCCGATCCATGTGCCGCTCGCCGGCGCCTTCCAGATCGAAAACGTCTGCGCGGCCGTCGCGGCGCTCGAGACGGCCGCGACCTGCGGGCTGGCCCTGCCCGATACCGCATTTGTGGCCGGCCTCAGCTCGGTCTGCTGGCCCGGCCGGTTTCAGTTGGCGGCGACCGATCCGGACGTGATCGTCGACGGCGCGCACAATCCCGACGGTGCGCGCGCTGTGCGTCAGGCACTGAAGAGCTGCAAGGTCAAGGCGCCGGTCGCGCTGATCGCGGGCTTCTGCGGCGACAAAGACGCGCTCGCCCATTTGCGCATTCTGGCCCCGGCGGTCAAATGCGCGTGGGGCGTGGCCACCTCGAACCCGCGCTCACTGAGCGCCGACCAGACCGCCGGGCTGCTGCGCATGGCGGGCATCGACACGGTGGCCTCCGCGCCGGGCGTGCGCGAAGCGCTCGACGCGGCCCGCGCCTGGGCACGGGCCAACAACGGCGTGGTGCTGGTGTGCGGCTCGCTCTTCCTGGCCGGCGACGCGCTGGTGGCGCTGGGCGCCTACCCGTGGCCGATCGCGCACCGCGACGACAACGAACTTTTGAAGGCATGACGCCCCGATCCTCTTCAAGGAACCCGACATGAACGAACACTCCCCGGTTGAAGTCATCGCGCGCGGCGTCTGCGTCGTGGACGGCCACATTCTGCTCTGCCACGGCAAGCGCTCCGCGCTCACCTACCTGCCGGGCGGGCACATCGAATTCCGCGAGACCGCACGGCAGGCGCTGGAGCGCGAGATCGCCGAAGAGCTGGGACGCGCATCGACGGCCGGCCGTTTCCTCGGCTGCTGCGAACACGCCTTCCTGCAGAACGGCGAGCCCCACGCCGAGATCAACCTGGTGTTCGACCTGGCCATTCCGGGGCTCGCGCCCGGCGCGCCGGTGGTTGCGGCCGAGGCGTGGATCGGCTTCCGCTGGCAACCGCTGGATGCCCTGCACGAGGCGCGGCTGGAGCCCGCGCCGCTGTGCGGCGCGCTCGCCGGCTGGCTGAAGCACCCCGGCGGGCATGTCGTCTCAGGCGACGCATGGAGCCCGGTTACTTGAGAATCAACGCCTTCTCTGCAATCAACACCGGCGCGTCATAGAACGGGACATCCTTGAAGAGCGTGAACGCGCCCGCCTTCACCATGCGGTCGGCCGGCAACTCATAAACACGGCCCGTGATCAGATCCACCCAGACCGGCTCCTGAAAGGCGAGGTCTTTGACCGTCACCTGCGCGGGGCGGGTGACGAACGCATCGTCCGGCGTGCCGGAATTGTCCCACAGCACGACCAGCGGCAATCCGCTCTTCACATGCCGGTATGCGAAACAGGCGCTCGAGGTGTCGGCCATGACGCTGACCGCCGGCACCGTCACGCGTGCCAGCGTGTTGTCAAAGACCGCGGCCGTGTTCTGCACCGCATAGTACGCCAGCTTGATGCCGTCCACCCGCCGGTCGGCGGTGGCATGCAGCAGGCCTTTGCGATTGATCTCGCGCCCCTTGTGATTGAAGTCGCAGATCGTGAAGACGGCCGATTCGACATCGTGACCGAGATCGCCCAGCATGCGCCGCAGATCCCATTTCGCCTGGCTGTATTCGGTCCAGGGATGGTTGGACAGAGCGAAGCGCGTGGCGGTTTCGGAGGGGCACCCGTTCTCCCCCTGCCGCATCCGCGCCGTTTTCGAGTACTTGGCGAGCGTGGCCTTCAGCGCCTCGACCTTCGGATAGGAAACGTCGGGGTTGAACTCGTACCCGTGATAGATGAACCAGTGGAACAGGTCCACCTTGCCTTTTTCGGCCAATGCGCCCAGACATTGATCCAGCAGTTTGGGATTTGAGCTGGCCAGCGAGAGCCCCGCGATCCGCGCGTCGGGAATGATCCGCTTGATGATCTCCGCCGTACGGATGTTGAACGCCGCGATATCGACGGGCTTGTGCTGCTTGTTGATGTCCGGTTCATTCCACATGGCCCAGTCGCGCACCTTGCCCGCGTAACGCGTGGCCATGGCCTCGACCCACCGGTCCCAGGCGGCGCGCCCCTCTTCGGAGGTCGGGAAGCCGCCCGCCAGATCAAAGCCCCCGCCGCCCGGATACACGGGATTGCCGTATCCGGTTTCCAGAAGAATGTTCAGCCCCATGCCGCGCGCGTCATCGATGATCGCGTCCAGCCAGGTAAAGTCATATACCCCCTTGGCCTTTTCGGTCTTGGCCCATCCCGCTTGCAGGCGGATGGTCTTGATCCCCAACGGCACGATGTACGCCTTGTACTCATCCCAGATCGCAAAATCGCGGTCCAGCGTCTCGCATCCCAGCGTCCAGTTGGAGGCCGCGATCTGATCGGCGCCGCGCGGCCGGATCGTCCCGATCCGTTTGAGTCCCGGATCCAACAGCGTCTTGGCGCGATCCGCCGAAGTGTCGATGGCGGGGCCGCCCGCCGCGAAGCCGGCGATGCCCGCCGCCAGAACCATGATTCCCATCTGCTTCATGTGCGTTCTCCTATTCCTTCGTGTTCAATCAACCGCGATGCCTCAGGATTCGTTTTCGAATCCATACTCAACGCGGCTTTCAGCCGCCTGCTCATACAGCGCGTGCTGATCGTCGAGTGCATAGTTGACAGGACCCCGTGACGGCTTGAGAAACGTGGAGAGGATCGCGTGGAGCCGTTCGGGGTCTTTCGTTTCACACTCCCACACAACCAGCACGTGCCAACCGGCCGACCACAACTGACCCAACAC
>JAQUEX010000002.1:0-15783 GCA_028684935.1 Kiritimatiellia bacterium
ATCGTGCTCTATACGCAGGTGGGCATTTGGGGGACGCGTCCGCAGAATGCGACGTTTGCCAACGGTACGGATGAACATCACCTGTTCAACACAGAACCCGGCAACTACGGGTATTACTCGTTCCGCTTCGTGGCCAAGAGCACGACCGCCAGTGTCACGATGCAGCCGCTGAATCCGGACTCGTTCCACTGGTTCGCGGCCTCTCTGGAAACCGAAGGCCCGGTCCCTCTCACGGTCGGCGACGGCGGTGACTACCTGTTCGCCGGCGTGATCAGCGGGCCGACAACCCTGATCAAACAGGGCAGCGGCAGGCTAACCCTTTCGGGCGCGAACACGTACAGCGGCCACACTACGGTGAATGCCGGAACGCTGGAAATCAACCGGGATGATGCCTTGCCAGTCAACACGTCGGTGGCCATTGCCTCCGGCGCCGACATGGTGTTGAACAATCCCGGAACGCAGATCGTGACCGCCTTGACCCTCAACGGGCAACCGGCCTACACAGGCACCTGGGGTGCCCCCGGCAGTCTTGCCGAGCATAAAAGCGCCGTGTTCGAGGGGTCGGGTGTCCTGAAGGTTCTGAGCGGGCCCGCGTCGCCGGGAACGATCATGCTTCTCTGGTAGAACGCCCATTGCCCCCATTCAGGGGGCCGTCACATGGCTGCTGAAATCCGGCGCGTCGAAGGACGCGACCGGCGGACGCGCGTCCGGCCGCACGCTCTCGAACGATGCGTTCTTCAGCGTGACGCCTTGGGCGTGGCGCACGAAAAGTCCATACGCCGGCAGCGGCCCGAAATTACCGCCGTGCGGATATGCGTCGGGACGCTCCGGCAGGGCAGCGGCCTCCGGCACGCTCTGCGCGCCGCCCGGCACCCGCACCTTGAAGCCGTCGATCACGACCCTCTCCACCCTGTGCCCCGGCAGACCGGAGATGCAACTGTCATACGGCGCTTCGGGCATGCCCGTCGCCCACTCCGCGTCAGGGATGCCGTGATCCAGCAACACCTCGCGCCAGGAACGCGTCCCGATCTCAACGGCCACGTCGCGGATGCGGATGTCGCGCAGCACGCCGGTTTGCGGCGTCAGGCCCTTGGCCCAATACGAAGGCCGCAAACGCGCGCCGAGCCGGATGTTGAGCGCGATCAATGCATCATAGGCGCGCACGCTTTCAACCGTGACCCGCTCGATCTCCGACCCGTCCACCGAGTAGAGTTCCAGGGCTTTCGCCCCGTAACAGGTCAGCCCGCGACAGGTCAGATCCTGATAGACGCCGCGCGTTTCCGTTCCCAGCTTGAAGGCGCCCCGGTAGGTATGGCAGACGTTGTTGACGACCTCGATGTCGCGGTTCACACGGTCCGCCGACTGGCTCTTGATGACGATCGCGTCATCATCGGAGATCACGGTGCAACCTTCGATGCGCACCTGCTCGCAGCCGGAAAGGTCGATGCCGTCGTTGTTGCGCCCGGGCCGCAGGCTGCGCACCGTGACGTTCTTGATCGTCAAGCCGACGCAGCGGATGTAATGCTCAGTCCACGCGCCGGCGTTGACCGTGCTGACGCCTTCGACCCGCACGTTGCGGCACCCCTCCATCAGGATCACGTTGTGGCGCCAGTCGCGCGCGCCGGTCACGTGGCCCTGGCCGTCAAGCACGCCCTCGCCGGTGATCGCGATGTCACGCGCGTTTTTCGCGAAGAGGAGCGCCCGCTCCGTCAGATGCTGCCGGTTGGGGGCGGCGAGCAGGGTCGCCCCCTTTTCCAGGTGCAGCGTGACGCCGTCGCGCAGCACGAGCGAGCCGGTCAGATAGACGCCCGGCGGCAGACGGACCGTGCCGCCCCCCTGCCGCGAGCAGGCGTCGATCGCCGCCTGCAGCGCGGCCTGGTCGAGCGTGATCCCGTCGCCCGCCACGCCGGCGGGCCTCTGCCCCGCCGCGCGCGGAACCGGTGCGGGAACAGGCGCGGCGGTGCGTGTCGCGCATCGTCCTTCTTTGTCATCGAACGGCGTCAGGCGCACGGCCACCGTGCTGTCGGCCACGTTGCCGTCGCCGAGCTGCCCGAAGCCGTTGTGGCCCCATGCCCAGAGCGCGCCGTCGCGGTCGCGGGCCAGCGCATGATGCAGGCCGGCCGCGAGCGACACGATGCCGCCCAGCGGCGGCAGCGCGCCGCCGGCGCGCGTGTCGGCCACGAGCGGCAGATCGACCGTCTCGCCGGTCGTGCCATGCGTCAGACGCAGCCGCACCGCCGTCGCGAAATCGTTGTCGCCCGAGTGGGCGCCGAACATCAGCCGCGTGAGCCGCATCGCAACCGGCCGGCCGGGCGCAGCCTGCGCCGGATACGCCAGCGCCGCCTGCGCCTCGACCTGGCCAGCGTTGCGCGCGACGCGCGCCTTCACCGTGGCGTCAGCCGGTGACGGCTTCACGATCAGCGGAGGGCCTGTGAACGGGTCCACGACCTCCAGATCCTTGACGCCTTTGTCGAGATGCGCCAGATCGGTGTAGCGATAAACCAGCGCGGCCTGCCATTCGCCGGCGGACGGCGACGGCCACACCACGGCGCAGCCGGTTGTGACCGACCCCAGCGTGTCGCGGTTGCCGCCGGACGCGCCGCTCCCCAACTCGCCGTATTGCGCCCAGCCCGCAGAGAGCACATGGCCCGACTCCGCCGTGAGCGCGTAGGTGGATTCATATCCTGCGGCAACCGCCGCGCAGGCGGGCAGCGGCTGTTTGCTGGAAGGCATAGCCTGAGAGGGCCGCGCGACATTGCGCGCCCCGCCATCGCCCCAGAAGCTGCCGCGCCCTCCGACCGGGATCTGTCCCGAACCGTTGTATCCCCAGGCGAGACACCGGCCGTCGCGCATGACCGCCGCGCTATGCAGCGCACCGGCCGCGATCGCCACCGCATTCGTAAGAATGTCTTTACCGCGTTCCCCGGTCACCGGCCGCGGCACGGCGCTGTGCGAGCCGTCCTTGAGCGTGCTGTTCCCGAGCTGGCCGTTCCAGTTGCTGCCCCACGCCAGAAGCGTACCGTCCTTGCTCAGCGCGAGACTGTGCTGACCACCCGCCGCGATCGCGATGATTTCCGAGAGGCCCGGCACAGGCTGCGGCACCGCCGCCGGCTTTCCTGTTTCGCGCACGCCGTCGCCGAGCTGACCGTGTGAACGGTCGCCCCATGCATAGACCGCGCCGTCGCGTGTCAGCGCCAAACTGTGATCCCAGCCCGCCGCGACCGCCACGACAGGCGGAAGCCCGTCCACACGCGCCGGCGCGCGTTCCTGCGCCGCGAACCCGAAACGGCCGTTGCCAAGCTGGCCGCTGGCATTGCGCCCCCATGCGAAGACACGCCCGTCTGCCGTCACCGCCAGCGTGTGCCACGACGCGGCGACTGCCGTCACGTCCGTCAAGCCCTCGACCCGGCGCGGCCGCAGCGCACGCCCGGCCTCCGGCAGGCCGAGCTGGCCGCAGGCGTTGTCGCCCCACGTCCAGACGCGTCCGTCCTGCACCGCCACCGAATGCGTCCAGCCCGCCGCGAGATCCGCCGCCGAGACCGCAGTGGCGAGACTTGCGGATGACAGCAGCCACACTCCCGCGACATTCCTGAAAAATCCTGTTTTGAGTCGCATCCCTGAACCGCCTTTCCTTGATCGGTCATGCACATGCTGCGTCGCCAATCCCCACGCCGCACGATGGACGTTGATTATTGAACCTCCGGCGAACCTCGTCAATGCTGATCCGAGGGCGAAGCAGAGCCGACGCATCTAATTTCTGCGGAAATCTGCGTAATCTGTGGACAGAAACTTGAAGTTACCGGCAAGCTATCCGGCACCCGTGAAAAAGATGCGCAAGACTGGGGGCGCGGACGGCCCCGTCCGCGGGAAAGGCGGTCAGTACGGCGCGCCGGGCCCCCCGGCGAGACGCCAACCGCGCGTCTGCTTGGCCTCAGGTTTCACATCGCGGACGGGGCCGTCCGCGCCCCCGACTCTTCGTTCAAAGCACGCGCTCAACGCTGACGTTGGGAGTAGACATCGAAATCGAGATCGGGATCGCTATCGGGATCGCTATCGGGATCGGACATCTTTCGACCCCATCGCGAGAGGAGCCGCGCGGGACGGCTCAAAATGGACGATCCCGATGGCGATTTGGATGAGAGCAAGCTCCGGCCAGTCGCGGGACCGTTCATGTTCCCGGGAAGGCGATGAGGCCGTCGTGTACGTGTACGTGAACGGGTACGGGGACGAGGGGCCACAAAAACCATGCCGCAGTGCCGACTGCATGGCACTCACCGGGTGCATGTCACACCCGCAGTTCTGATGTTATGCGTCAAATTTAAGATGCGTCGGCCCTGGAGGGCGAAGGGTGACCGATTACCGTTGAAAGTTGAGTTGTCGTTGAACGCGGCATCGGATAACCTTGTCCCTGTAACACCCTCGTCGTGTACGGGGACGTGTACGGGGACGGGAACGCGGGGCACTCGGACCCACGTCAAGCGGAGGAGGGGAAATGTGTCATCTGACGATGCGGCATATGACGACGGCACTCATCCTGTTCGGCTGCGCCCTGTCGGCATATCCGGCGCAGGCGCGCCTCGGCGACGGCGGGTACCGGGTGATCCTGTGGTGCGGCGACACCGTGGCGCGCAACCGCGGCAGCACCCAAGAACTTGCCCGGGCCTGCCGCGAACTGGGCGTGACCACGCTGATGACCGGTCCGACGGGCGACCCCGCGCCGTGGCGCGCGCTGGGCTTCGACTACTACGTGGAGAACATCGTCAGCCCCGGACTCTGCCTGAAGTTCCGGTCGTCCGTCACCGACTGGAACGCGTTCATCACGCAGTGGATGAAGACGCGCAGTCCTGATTCGTTCACGCGCGACGTCTGTCTGTCGGATCCGATCTGGCGTGCCCAAGCCCGCGCCGGCATGCGCCGCACCGCCGCGCGCCACGCTCCGTGGAATCCTCTGCTGTATGATATCCGCGACGAGCTCTCTGTCACGGTCTCCGCCAATCCGTTCGATTATGATTTCGCGCCGGCCAGCCTCGCCGCCCTGCGGCTGCGGCTGCGGCAGCATTACCCCTCTCTGGACGCCCTGAACGCGGCCTGGCTGACGCGGTTCAACGCATGGGAGGCGGTGCGCCCCTTCTCGACCGACGAGATCAAGGCGCGTCTGGCCGGCCGCGGCGAGGCCCTCAATCAGCAGCCGGATTGGGCCGCGCTGCGCGCCATGCGCTACACGCCGCAGCGCGTGCGCGCGGAACCCGAGCGCTGGCACCTCGCGCCGTGGTGCGATTTCCGTACCTTCATGGACGACACGCTTGCCGAGACCTTGGCCGACCTGCGCGACGGCGCGCGCGAGGCCGATCCTGCCACGCCGGCCGGCATCGAAGGCACCCAGATGCCCAGCGCCTGGGGCGGGTATGATCTCTGGAAATTATCGCGCGTGCTGGACTGGGTGGAGCCCTATGACATCACCGCCGCGCGTGCGATCTTCGGATCGTTCATGCGCGGCAAGCCGCTGTTCGCCACATACGGCGAACGCGATCCGGTGGCGGTCTCGCGCCGTCTCTGGCACCTGCTGCTCGAAGGCGACTGCGGCGCGATCCTCTGGTGGAGCGAGGACCTGCTCGAAGGCGAAGGCCCCGCGCTGCGGCTCAGCGCCAAGGGGCGCGCACTGGCGCCGGCCGTGCGCGAGATGCACACGCCGCTGGCGCGCCGGCTGCTGCGGGCCGAACGGCTGCACGACCCGGTCGCCATCCATTATTCCCACGCCTCGATTCAGCTCGCCTGGCTGTTTGAGTCCTTTGAAGACGGCGCGACCTGGCCACGTCGGTTCTCAAGCTACGAAGCGCGCCACAACCGCCATGCCGCGCTGCGCACCGACCTGTTGCGGGCGCTGCGCGAGGCCGGCTGGTCACCGCATTTCGTCTCCTACGAGGAGGTCGAGGCCGACAAGCTTGAAACGGACGGGTTTCACACCTGCCTGCTGCCTGACGCCTTTGCGCTCTCCGACCGCGAAGCGCGCGCCCTGCGCGTTTTCGCGCGGAAACCCGGCAACCGCCTGCTCTACACCGGCGAGCCGGGCGTTTTCAACGCCAACGGCACGCCGCGCTCGCAGCCGCTCTTCACCGCGAGCACGCAGACGGTCGAGCAGCTCGTCGCCGCACTGCCTCCGCCCGCCGTCCGCCTCACCACGCCCGGCAGCGGCGTCTGCATCTACCGGTTCCGCGACGGGCCCGTGCGGCTCTTCGCGCTGGAACAGCGGCAGCAGGGACAGGTCAGCGACGATGTCACGGCGCACCATTTGCCGACGCGGCGCGACCCGGTGCGCGTGACCTTCGCAACCGGCGAGCGACGTCCGCTCTTTGATCTCCGCACCGGTGCGCAGGTCGGAGCAGAGGGCTCCGCCGAGATCGAGGTGCCGTTCGAGCGACCCGCGATTCTCGGGTTTGCCGAGGCCTTGCAGCCGCAGTAACGTCCCACTGCATCGCGCGCGCCGCTCGCATCCCGCCGACCGCACGGCCGCGCGGCATCCGTTCCGTGTCAGGCGCCGACAGGCGGCATCCGCTCCAACTCGCGGATCACAGGCAAGAGGCGGTCATACACGGCGGCACACGCGGCGCGCGGCTGGCACACATCCGTCACAGGCGAAAAATGCGCGGCCATTTTCGCAAGCGGAACGCCGTCCGCATGCGCCGCCAGCATGGCGCTGCCCAACGCGGCAGAATCCGCCACCGCAATACTCTCGACCCGTGCCTGGAAGACATCCGCCAGCGTCTGCCGGATGCCGGGGCTGCGCGACGCCCCGCCCGTCACCCGCAACGTGTCGAAGCGCCCGATCCACTCGGCGTGGGCACGCAGCGCCAACGCCTGCGCCTCAACCACCGCACGGATCCGCACCTCCGGCGCGGCCTGAGCAAAGTCAAAACAGGCGCGTGCGCCGGGCGTCAGCACAGGCGGCGTGATCTCGGGAACAAACCACGGCAGCGCCAGCCGCCCTTCGTTGCCGGGCGGGGTGCGCTCAAAGGCCGTGCGATCAAAAAAGTCCCACTCCACGCCCGCCTCCTGGCGCACGCGGTCGCGCGCCAGCGAACCATTCTTGAAACAGGCCAAGCTCATGAAGCCCCCGGCCGGATTACCAAACACATGGCCGCATCCGGCGGGATCGGTCCGGAAAGCCTCCAAGGCAGCAAAAAACGTATCGCTCGTGCCGAGGCTCACCACCGCCACGCCCGTCCCCCACGCCCCGGTGCCGACCAAGCTCGCGGGATTATCGCCGGTCCAGACCGCCACGGGGATGCCGGGGCGGAGTCCGTATTTCGCGAAATACCGATGTAGGCCGCCGGCTGTGCCGCACCCGACCGGCGGCAGCTTCTCCAGCAATTCGGGCGCCGTAAACGACGCGATCGCCTCGTCCCACGCCAGCGTGCGCAGATTGAGCAGATTCATGCCGGCGCCGTCCCCCGAATCGATCGGCGCATCGCGTCCGATCAGCACCGAGCAGAGAAACGAACTGACCAAATGGATGCGGGCGGTCTGCGCGTACCGCTCCGGCTCTGCCTTCGCGAATTTGCGGATCTGCGGTCCGGTGAACCGCTCGATCGCCGGCGACCCGGTCTCCTCCTGCAGCCTCGCGCCGAAACGAGCCTCGAGTTCACGGCATTCGCACGAGGTCGAACTGTCCATCCAGATCGGACTTGTCGGTCGCGCCAGCGCCGGAGCGAGTTGGTCCGGCAGCGCACGTTCTGGATCCAGTGCTGCCAACACCGTTTCAAACCGGCTGTTCAGATAGACAGACCCGTGCTGCTGGCCGTCGCCGCCGACGGCGGCGATGCGCCCCATATCAACACCTGACGCCTGCAGACGCTCCAATACTCGATCCAGCGCCGCCAGCCACATCAGGGGGTCCGCATGTTTCACCAAGGGATCCGCATGGGCCAGCACCCCGTCCGGGCACCGGTACTGCGGCAAGTCTGTGGCAAACGTGACACTGGCGCTGCCCGCGACGCAGCCGGCCTCAGGGTCGATCACCATGGCCTTCATGCTCTGCGTGCTGCTGTCCAGGCCCAGATAATAAGCCATCACTGACCTCGTTGCTAAACGTGAAGGAGCCTGCCCACACCTGCCGCGCTCCCGATTGTTGGCCAGCGTACCACACACGGTCCGTCTGTTCAAGCCATGCCCTCCTGTGATATTCTCTACGCGTCACATCCTAACTTCTCATTCCTAACACCCAACCCCTGATGTCCCGCGATGCTCGTTCAGTTGTCCGTCAAAAATCTGGCCATCGTCGAGTCGGCTGAGGTCACGTTCGGCGCCGGTCTCAACATCATCACCGGCGAAACCGGCGCTGGCAAATCGGTGCTCATGGGCGCCTTGGATCTGGTGCTCGGCGGGCGCGCCGACAAATCGGCCATCCGCGAGGGAGCCTCCGAAGCCTGGGTGGAGGCCGCCTTCAGCCTCGCCGACAGCCGCGCCGCCGACCGCCTGCTCGATGACGCCGGCCTGCCGCCCTGCGAAGAGGGCGCGCTGCTGGTGCGACGCTCGATCGCCGCCGCAGGCGCGGGCCGCTGCCTGGTCAACGACACGTCGGCCACGGTCCAGACGCTGCGCCGCCTGGGCAGCCTGCTGGTCGACATCCACGGCCCCTATGACCATCAGTCGCTGCTCGATGCGGAGTTCCAGCGCGATGTGCTCGACGCCTACGGCCACTGCGCCCCCGCGCGCGACGCCTACGGCGAGACCTGGCGCGAACGTCAGTCCCTGGACGCGCGGTTAAATGAGCTGCAGGGCGACTCTGCCGACATCGCGGCCGAGATTGACCGCCTGCAGTTCATGGTCGATGAGATCGCGCAGGCCGGGTTGAGCGAGACCGATGAAGAGCCCTTGGTTGCCCAACACGCCGAGGCCGCCAATGCCGAGCAAATCCTCGCGCTGGGCACAGAAATCTGCAACGGGTTGACCGACGGCGAGCGGTCAGCCTTCGACCTGTTGGCCGAGATTCAGACGCAGCTCGCCGAACTGGCGCGCATCCTGCCTGAAGCCGCCGCCTGGCGCGCCGATGCGCAATCCGCCGCCGTCCAGCTCCAAGAACTGGGACGCGCCGTCAGCGACCGGCTCAGCCGGGTGGAGGCCGACCCCGACCGCCTCCAGCAGCTCGAAGCGCGCATGGCCCTGGTCCAACGGCTGAAGCGCAAATACGGGCACACCGTCGGCGAGGTTCTGGCCACGCTCGCCCAGCATCAGGCACGCCTGCACGACCTCGCGACGCGCACCGAGCAGGTCGAGCGGCTGCAGGCCCAGATCGCCGAGGCCGAGGGCGTCCTCTCCCGCAAGGCCGCCGCGCTCACCAAGAGCCGCACGCAGGCCGCCGGCAGACTGGCCCGCGCGATCACCGGCGAGCTGCATGACCTGGGGTTTCTCAAATCCGGCTTCTCGGTCGATCTCGCGGCCTGCGCACCGGGACCGCACGGCGCGGACCTCGTCACGTTCGGCTTCGCTCCCAACCCCGGCGAACCGATGCGGCCGCTGAAAGCCATCGCCTCCAGCGGCGAGATCGCGCGCGTGATGCTCGCCGTCAAAGCGGTGCTCGCCACGCACGACAGCATTCCCGTGCTGGTGTTCGACGAGATTGACGCCAACATCGGCGGCGAGGTCGGGCGTGTCGTGGGGCAGAAGCTGCGTCATGTGGCGGCGACCCATCAGGTCATTTCCATCACGCACCTGCCGCAGTCCGCCGTTTACGGCCACCAGCACTATGTGGTTTCGAAAGAGGTGGCCAAAGGCCGCACGCGCATGCGGATCGAGGCCCTCGACGACGCGCGCCGCGTCGATGAAATCGCGCGCATGCTGGGCGGCAAAGGGCTCACCAGCGTGATCGAGAGCCATGCCCGCGAACTGCTCGCCTCAGCGAGCGCGCCGCAAGCCGGCCAATGAGAGGAGACTGACTATGACACGACAGTGGATGGCAGGAATCATGGCTGCGGGCATCTTCGCGGCGGGTGCCGCGTGCGGCGCGGAGACGCCGCTTCCGGACGAAGCCGGCAAGAAAGCCCCGCTGGGGTGCGAACCGTTCCCCAGCCGGCTGCACCAGTTCGTGTGGCGCAACTGGAGCGTGGTGCCGCAGACACGGCTGGCCACGGTCCTCGCCACGACGCCCGAGAATGTGGCGCAGGTCGCGGCTTCCATGGGACTGCCGCCGCAGGGCGCGATCCTGCCGGCCTGGCAGGACAAGGGCTATATCACGGTGGTGCGGCGCAACTGGCACCTGCTGCCCTACGACCAACTTCTGACCCTCACCGGCTTCACGCGCGAGCGGCTGCGCTACGCCTTGATGGAAGATGACTTCCTCTTCATCAAGCTCGGCAGCGTCAAGCCTGCCTGCTCGCCGCTGCGCTACGCGCCGCCTTCTGAGGCGGAGCGCGCGGCAGCCGGACAGCTCGCCGCCTGGCTGCGCGAGGAGGGCGTCGCGGAGAGCCTGCACGAACCGGAAGAACCGCGCTTCGCCTTTATCGATCGGCTCTCGCGGCCTGATCCCGCACTCGCCGCCGCGCCGCCGTCTGACAACTCGCCTTTCGGCCTGCGTTTCATTTTCTCGTACTTTGCCGAGTACGGTGATCCGCTCTTTGACCCGGAGGTCGCCTCGTATCCCGAGGGGCTGCTGCAGCGCCTCGCGGCGTCCGGTGTGAACGGCGTGTGGGTCCACACCGTGCTGCGCACGCTGGCGAAAGATCCCGCCTTCCCGGAATTCGGCGAGGGCTGCGAGCGGCGGATCGAGGGACTGCGCACGCTGGTGGCGCGCGCCGGCAAGTACGGCCTGAACGTTTATCTCTATCTGAACGAACCGCGCACGATGCACCATGCGTTCTTTGAGGCCAGGCCGGAACGTGCCGCCCTGCGCGGGGTCGCGGCCGCCGGCGACACCGCGCGGCTCTGCACGTCGCATCCGGAGGTGCGGCGCTGGATGTCCGACGCGCTGGCCACCGTGTTCACCCAGGTGCCGGGGCTTGGCGGCGTCTTCTCCATCACCGCCTCCGAGAACCCCACCAGTTGCGCGTCGCACCGGCAGCAGGCGCAGTGCGAGCGGTGCAAGCAGCGTTCGTATGCCGAGATCATCGCCGAAGTGAACGCGACGATCGCGCAGGGCGTGGCGCGCGGCAATCCCGAGGCCAAGGTTCTGGCTTGGGATTGGGGCTGGGACGACACCCAGGCCGCCGAGATCATCGCGCGCCTGCCCAAGAACTGCTGGGTGCAGTCGGTCAGCGAATGGTCGCTGCCGATCACCCGCGGCGGCATCGCTTCCGCAGTCGGCGAATATTCGATCTCCGCTGTCGGCCCCGGTCCGCGAGCAGCGAAGCATTGGTCGCTGGCGCGCGCCGCAGGCCTCAAGACCTCGGCGAAAGTGCAGGTCGGCGCGACCTGGGAGTTCTGCGCCATCCCCTACCTGCCGACACTCGATTTAGTGGCCGAGCACGCGCGCAACCTGGCCTCGGCCGGCGTGGATGGCGTCATGCTGAGCTGGAGCCTCGGCTGTTACCCCTCGCCCAATCTGGAGGTGTTCCAAGCGTTCACCAAGGGCGCGAACGAGACGGGGCCGGTACTGGACCGCGTGGCCGCACGACAGTACGGCGCGGCTGCGGCGCCGCGCGTGCGAGAGGCCTGGACCGCATTCTCCGACGGCTTCCGTGAATACCCCTATCACATCGGCACACTCTACAACGGGCCGCAGCACATGGGACCGGCCAATCCGCTCTATCTGCACCCGACCGGCTATCGGGCCACCATGGTGGGCATCCCGTATGACGACCTCGCGCGCTGGCGGTCGGTCTATCCGGCCGAAGTCTGGATCACACAGATGGAAAAGGTGCGCGCCGGCTTCGCGCGCGGGTGCGGCCTCTGGGGCAGCCTGCTGCCGGACGTGCAGAAGGCGGCGCGCGCCGAGGCCGGACGCGAGTTGGGACTTTTCCGCGCTGCGGAGCTGCATTTCGCCGCCTGCGCCAACCAGGCGCGCTTCGTCGTCGCGCGCGACCGCATGCAGGCAGCGGCGACCGAGCCCGAACGCGCGTTGTGCCGGAGCGAACTGCGGGCCGCCGCGCGCACCGAACTGGCGGCCGCCAAACAGCTCCTGCCGTTCGCCAAAGCCGACTCGCGGATCGGATACGAGTCATCGAACCACTACTTCTACATCCCGCAGGACCTGCTGGAGAAAGTGCTCTGCTGCCGCCAGGTGCTACGCGATCTGAAATAACGCTCACGGCAGCCGACCTTGTCCGGCCGGGCGTTTTATGATATGTTCACGGACATCAAGGAGGAACCCAATCATGGCATCCATCAAGGGAACAAAGACTGAAAAAAATGTTCTGACCGCGTTTACCGGCGAGTCGGCGGCGCGTAACCGCTACACGTATTGGGCGGCTCAGGCCAAGAAAGACGGATTCGTGCAGATCGAGTCCATCTTCGAAGAGACCGCCAATCAGGAGAAGGAGCACGCCAAGCGCCTCTTCAAGTTTCTGGAAGGCGGCGAGGTGCAGATCGAGATCGGCCTGCCGGCCGGCGTGATCGGCAAGACCATGGACAATCTGAACGCGGCGGCCGAGGGCGAGGAGTACGAGTGGCAGCACATGTACCCCGACTTCGCCAAGGTGGCGCGCGCAGAGGGCTTCGAGGAGATCGCGAAAACGATGGAGTCGATCGCGGTGGCCGAGAAGTTCCACGGCGAGCGCTACCGCAAGCTGGCGGCCAACATCCAGAAGGGCATCGTCTTCCTGCGCGAAGACCCCAACACCATGTGGCGCTGCCGCAACTGCGGGTACATCCACATCGGCAAGGAAGCGCTGGACGTCTGCCCGGCGTGCGCGCATCCGAAAGCGCACTTCGAGCTGGTTCCCGGCAACTGGTGATCCGCTCCCCCCGCCGCCGAGGCATGGGCGCTGCGTGACATGAAGGTCTGTGTTTTCGGTGCTTCGCGCACAGAAGACACAGATCTTTTTTTCAGTGCAAGACCGTGTGACGCCACAGCGTCTTCACACCCACATCAGCCGGTCGAGCGAGCGGTACTGGATCGCTTCGGAGATGTGGACGGCGCCGATCGACGCCGCGCCGCCCATATCGGCAATGGTGCGCGCCACTTTGACGATGCGGTCATAGGCCCGCGCGCTGAAGTTGAGCTCGCTCATCGCCATTTTCAGCAGATCGGCGGCATCGCTGTCGAGCCGGCAGAACGTCTGCACATCGCGCGCCGACATCGCGGCGTTGCAGGCGACGTGCGGCGTGCGTGCGAACCGCTCGCGCTGCACCGCGCGGCAGGACGCCACGCGCGCGCGGATGGTCTCGGAGGATTCGCCGTGCGCCAGCGCGCTGAGGTCATGATAGCGCACCGGCGGCACCTCGATGTGAATGTCGATCCGGTCAAGCAGTGGCCCTGAAATCTTATTGCGGTAGGCTTGTATCTTCTGCGAATTGCACCGGCACTCGCGCTTGGGATCGCCGGCGTATCCGCACGGGCAGGGGTTCATCGCCGCGACCAGAATGAACTGCGAGGGGAAATCGAGCGTGGCGGCGGCGCGCGAAATGGTGACGTGGCCGTCCTCGAGCGGCTGGCGCAGCACCTCCAGCACATTGCGGTGGAACTCCGGCAGTTCGTCGAGAAAGAGCACCCCGCGGTGCGCGAGGCTGACCTCGCCCGGCAGCGGATGCGCGCCGCCGCCCAGCAGCCCCGCGTCAGAGATGGTATGATGCGGCGCGCGGAAGGGCCGGTGAAGCACCAGCGCCTGATGGCTCTTGAGCGTTCCGGCCACACTGTGGATGCGCGTCGCCTCAAGTGCCTCCTCCAGCGTCATCTCCGGCAGGATCGAAGCGATGCGGCGCGCGAGCATCGTCTTTCCGGCGCCGGGCGACCCGATCATGAGAATATTGTGCCCGCCGCTGACGGCCACTTCGATCGCGCGCTTGGCGGTCTCCTGCCCCTTCACATCCGCAAAATCATCGACATGCCGCCGCTCGCGTTCCATCAGATCGGCGAGATCGACGCGGCAGGGCTCCAGCTTGAGCGTCCCGGCGAGGAAGTCGACCGCTTCGCGCAGATGGCGCACCGGATACACGTCGATCCCTTCGGCGACCGCGGCCTCTTCGGCATTGTCGGCCGGGACGAGAATGCCGCGCTTGCCCTGACGGCGCATTTCCAGCGTCACCGGCAGCACGCCGCGCACGCGGCGCACCTCGCCGCTCAACGCCAGCTCGCCGATCAGCGCATAGCGGTCGAGCTCGGGCATCTCCGCCTGCCCGGTGGCCGCGATCAATCCCGCCGCAATCGGCAGGTCATAGACCGGCCCTTCCTTCTTGATGTCGGCCGGCGCGAGGTTGATCGTGTTGCGGCCGGGATCAGGCCGGAACCCGGCGTTGTGGATCGCGGTCCAGACACGGTCCTTGCTCTCGCGCACGGCTGCGTCCGGCAGCCCGACGATCACAAACTGCGGCTCGCCCCGCCCCGCGTTGACCTCGATCTCCACGGCATAGGCATTGACCCCGTAGACAGCACCCGAATAGACACGTGAAAGCATGAAACACCCTTAATCTTGTCGCACGTTTCTTTCGCCGTCCGGGGTAGTCAAACACCAGGGGATGGCCGTCACACCTCGGGCTTTGAGGATAGGTGCGGCGATCTTCTGCAATTCGACCACGATCCGTACCTTCTCCGGGTAAGGCAAATCGGCCAGCCGGCGGCGGTGCGCCGCCTTGCCTCGCGCATACTCGGTTTCCACGCTCATGATTGCGTCCATGATTTCCACCTTTCGAGCAAGGCATAACGTTCAAGAATGTCCGTCAAACGGGCAATATCGATTCGCCCGCTCTCCAAAAAAAGGGGCACGCGCATACGGTCCTTCGCGCGCCCGGTCGAGACCGCAATGGCCAACAGGTGTTCCGCGCCCAACACCCATGTCGGCATGCCGTCGTAGTCAATTTGGACGGCATATTGCATTGCCTCGTCCAACAGTCCGGGCGAAGTCGGCAGGAACTGAACGGGAGTCCCTTCGATCATCACGCACTCGCCCGTTGTCTCCGTATAATCGCGCTCTCGGAGATAAGCATAAACGGGCGACAGGGAAACAATCACCCCGTCGCTCCCGCCGAACACTACAAAGACATCCAGATCAAACGTGGTGAAGGGCTCGGTATAGAATGCGGCACCCATTGCTCCGCCGATCGCGTACTTCCGGATCACCCCGGCAGCCACCATGTCATTCAGTACGGCCAGCGCTTGTTTCATGCCTCAACCCCTGTTGCCACCTTACCTTGCGCGCAAAACTCAAAAATGCATCTTGCTTTTCACGCCAATGAGTATACGCCGCCGTAGTTTACGTGTAAACCTCCGAGTGGGCGTTGAGTGGAGAAAACGCTCGTCGATGAAGTCGTTGACTGGCTCACTGGTAAGGGCAATTACGATCATGACGAGTATGTTGCCCAGCCGCCAGAAACGCAAGTGGCGATGATCCAGACACGGAAGAGCTTCAGGCACTCGTACATGATATTCTGCGCGCGAGCGATCAAGACACTCAATCATGACGACAGAGTATCAGGAAACAGTCTGTAGAGATGCGGCACGACGTGTATTGGGAGAACTTTCTGTACAGGCTCCCGATCAAATCGACCTCCCCACCCTCGCATGGATAGGGGGGCGGCAGCTTTTGATCAGAGAGGGGTTGCTGCCAAAACCACCTTCAACTTGCTTTTCAGCAACTCACTTTTTCTCCGCCGCCTTAATATCAGCCATCCGTTTGTCTATCAGTTCATGGCAGTAAT
>JAQUEX010000002.1:15883-49165 GCA_028684935.1 Kiritimatiellia bacterium
GGGCGGCAGCTTTTGATCAGAGAGGGGTTGCTGCCAAAACCACCTTCAACTTGCTTTTCAGCAACTCACTTTTTCTCCGCCGCCTTAATATCAGCCATCCGTTTGTCTATCAGTTCATGGCAGTAATATTGACTTTGAGAATTTGATTTATTTGCGGTTCCGTCAGAGTTTTAGATTCTCGACAAAAATATTCTGTAGACCCTAAAACACTCTTGCCCACTTTGTTGGTATAAAAATAACATCTGCAATGTGGTTCCCCGTTTCGATATTCACCAACCGTTGCAAAGTCGAAGAATGGAATCCACTTTGGCTCGCCGCATTTCTTAAGTACTTCTTCTTGGGTTTCACCAATGCAAGCCCATGACTGGCAAGGTTGCGGTTCGGTGATGTTGGTTTTGTCTTCCGCAATGCCATTCAGGACTGACAGGCTGGTCATGATCGCCAGCACTAAGATTCTCGCCGTTGATCTCGAGTTCATTGTAGTGTCTTGGTTAACGGACTCCACGTTCGCTCCGCATCCCCAACGCGCGGCGCGTCAAGGTCGTGAGCGGCAGGTCGGACGGCACCGCGAACTGAACCGACGAGGGCCGCTCGGCTGACGTCCCCCGGATGGGCCCGACGGCCTCGAAGAGATGCCAAACCTGCTTGAAATGCGAGAAGGCGTGGGTGAAACGCCCCCGCGCCTCAACGCGCGCGGTGCGCAGCCCGGCCGTCTCGCGCAGCACGCGCGCCGCATCGCGCGCGGTCGGCGCGTCGCCGGACGCGCGGTTCGGCAGCTCCCACAGTCCGCCCAAAAGCCCGCCGGCAGCGCGCTGCGCGAGCAGCACGCGTCCGGCCGCGTCGCGCGCCAGCACCGCCACGGCGGTCCGCGTCGGCACCGCTTGGCGGACCGGGCGCGTCGGCAGTGCGGCTTGCCGCCCCTCGCGGCGCGCCACGCAGCCGCCGCGCAACGGGCACCTGGCGCAACCCGGCGCCTGCGGCGTGCAGAGCACGGCCCCCAGATCCATCATCGCCTGATTGAAATCGCCGGGACGTCCGGACGCCGCGATGTGCGGCTGTAGCCAGGACGCCAGTCGCGCGCGCGCCGCCGGCTTGCGGAAGTCGTCATCCCATCCCAGATAGCGCGCAAAGACCCGGATCACATTGCCGTCCACCACCGGTGCCGGCACACCGAAACAGATACTGGCGATCGCTGCGGCGGTATAGGCCCCCACGCCGGGCAACGCGGCCCAGCCGGCGACAGCGCGCGGCAGCGCGCCCCCCTGTGTCACGATCTGCTGCGCCGCCCGCTGGAGATTGCGGGCGCGCGTGTAGTAGCCGAGCCCCTCCCACAGCTTGAGCACCTGCTGCTGCTGCGCGGCGGCCAGCGCGGTTACGGTCGGCAAGGCCTGCACGAAGCGCGCAAAATAACCGCGCACGGTCTCGACCTGCGTCTGCTGCAGCATGATCTCGCTGACCCAGACGGCATACGGATCGGGGTGGTCGCGCCACGGCATCTCGCGCCGGTTCGCGTCGTACCAGTCCAGCAGGCGGCGGTGGATTGCGGTCATGGCACCCCGCAGGCTATCGGATGAACAGCAGTTCTTGATAAGTCGGCAACGGCCAGAGCACATCGTCGACCAGCCCCTCCAGCGCATCGGCCAACTCGCGCACGCGTTCCATGGCAGGCACCACCTTCTCGCGCATGTAGCGCGCGTGGCCGACCTTGCAGGCGTGATGCGCCTCCACCTCGCGTGAGATTTCGGCCAGCAGATTGAGCTCCTCCTGCAGGCTGACCGTCAAGCGGCTGACCTCGGCCAGCGTCGAGGTGTCGGCTGGCAGCTCAAGCTGGCGCAGTTTCAATACGGTATCGGCCAGGCGGCCCTGCGCCTGGCTCACGGCCGGCAGGACCAGGGTGCGACCGATCTCCTGCGTCAGGCGCGCCTCGACCGCGATGTCCTTGATGTAGCGCTCCAGATAAATCTCGTACCGGGCGCGCAGCTCGCGTTCAGTCAGGACCCCCTGGCGCGTCATGGCTGCGATAGTTTCAGGCGCCACATACTGCGCCAGCGCGTCAACCGCCGAAGGGATGTTTTCCAGACCGCGCCGGACCGCCTCTTCGTGCCAGGCCGCCGTGTAGTTGTCACCGTTGAACACGACCCGGCTGTGCGCGTCCCACACCTCTTTGACCAACGCCTGCACCGCGGCGCTGAGGCGTCCGGGATCGCCGTTGACGCGCGTTTCCAATTCCGTGGCCAACGTGTCAAGCGAATCCGCCACGATCGCGTTCAGCACCATGATCGGGCCGGCGACGGACTGGCTGGAGCCGACGGCGCGGAACTCGAATTTCCCGCCGGTGAAAGCGAAGGGACTGGTGCGGTTGCGGTCGCCCTTCTCGGCCATCAGCAGGGGCAGGCAGTTTACGCCGAGCGCCAAGGCCTTCTTGCCGTGACGCGGCTCACGCGACGCGCTGGCGGCGACCTGTTCGAACAGCTCGGTCAGGTGCTCACCCAGAAAAACCGAGATGATCGCCGGCGGCGCCTCGCACGCGCCGAGCCGGTGGTCGTTGCCCGCATGCGCGACCGACGCGCGCAGCAGCGGCCCGTGGAGCGAGACCGCCCGGATCACGGCCGCACAGAAGACCAGGAAGCGCGCGTTGGCCTCCGGCGTCTCCCCGGGGTTAAGCAGGTTGGCGGTCGGCGTGTTGAGCGACCAGTTGACATGCTTGCCCGACCCGTTCACGCCTTTGAAAGGTTTTTCGTGCAGCAGGCAGACGAGGCCGTGTTTGGCGGCCGTGCGCTGCAGGAGCGACATCACGAGGTGCTGGTGGTCCGAGGCGATGTTGGCCTGCTCGTAGATCGGCGCGACCTCGAACTGCCCCGGCGCGACCTCGTTGTGGCGCGTTTTGACCGGCACGCCGAGCCGGGTGAGTTCCCGTTCGCATTCGATCATGTAGGCCAGCACGCGCTCATGGATCGCGCCGTAATACTGGTCCTCCAGCTCCTGGCCTTTGGGCGGCTTCGCGCCGAACAGCGTGCGGCCCGCGCTGATCAGGTCCGGCCGCAGCAGGAACAGGCGCCGGTCGATCAGAAAATACTCCTGCTCACACCCCGCATTGGCGTCCACCTTCTGCTCGGGCTCGCCGAACAGTGCCAGGATGCGCCGCGCGTGGCGGTCGACCGCCTGCATCGAACGCAGCAGCGGCGTCTTCTTGTCGAGTGCATCGCCGGTCGACGCGCAGAACGCGCAGGGGATAAAGAGCGTGCGGCCACCGGCCGCCTCAAGAATGTAGGCGGGGCTCGTCACGTCCCACGCCGTGTAGCCGCGCGCTTCAAAGGTCGCGCGCAGACCGCCGGAGGGCAGACTGGAGCCGTCGGCCTCGCCGCTGACAAGCTGCTTGGCCGAGAATTTGGCGATGGCGCCGCCGTGCGCGTCCGGCTCCAGAAAGCTGTCGTGTTTTTCCGCCGTCAAGCCGGTGAGCGGATAAAAGACATGGGCGTAG
The DNA here is from genome assembly GCA_028684935.1 of Kiritimatiellia bacterium. Classification (GTDB taxonomy): domain Bacteria; phylum Verrucomicrobiota; class Kiritimatiellia; order RFP12; family UBA1067; genus DUPH01. The sequence continues at coordinate 19,365 of JAQUEX010000002.1, forward strand.
TGCGTGGCCCCGTTTTCGATCGCCCAGTCGCGCATGGCCTCGGCCACCGCGCCCGCAACCGACACATCGAGCCGATCCCCGAGATCGATCGTGCGCCGCACCGTGAGATAAACCGCTTCCGGCAGGCGCTGCCGCATCACGGCGTCGCTGAAGACACAGCTTCCGAACGCCTGCTGCGCGGCATGGAAGGCATCGGGTTCCGCGCGCGCGAAGCGCGGCAAGGTGGCGGCGATCGACTGAATGGCGGCGTATCGTGTGTTCATCTCGGTCAAGCGGTCTCCCGGCTCAGGCGCGCTGCGGCTGGCGCAGATCCAGCGCCATCGCGATTTCAGGACAGGTGAAGGGGTTGGCGTGTTTGGTGCAGTTGATGCACCCCATGTAAAGTTTATGCATGACCTGGGTCTTGGGAATCACCTTGAATCCGAGTGCCTCGAAAAACTTCGGCGCGAAGGTCAGCACGATCGCCTGCGCGGGCTCGAAGCGCCGCACCTCATGCAGGATGCGCGTGACGATCTGCGTACCCAGATGCAGGCGGCGATAGGCTTGCGACACCGCGACTGACTGGATCTCAACTGCGGCACGTTCCGGCTCGCCGATCTCCGGCAGAATCTGCCAGGCGGCGCAGCCGGCTACGCGCCCTTCGATCTCACAAACCACGAACCGGTCGATGTTCTGGATAATATCACCGATCGGCCGCGAGATCAGGTCTTCCTGATGGTTGCGGATCAACTCGAAAATCTGCACCGCGTCCCGAAGGACGGCGGCCCGGATCAGCGGGGGCGTCTGAGTTTCCATGGATGGCCTATACGATAGCGCGTCGGGCCGCCCCGCCACAAGCGGAAACATGCCCGTGTCCTCAAACGTTGTACGACCAAGGCGCGCGGTGCGGCTGCGCCAACATGCCGGAAGCCTCGCTGTCGCCGGGGAAGGCCTCGGCCTTAGGATCCCAGCGGAGCTTGCGATCCAGTTTCATCGCGATGTTCCCGAGGTGGCAAACCGTTGAAACGCGGTGGCCGATCTCGACCGACTCGACCGGCGTGCCGCGCGATTTGACGCACTCGATGAAATTGCGGTAGTGATTGACGAACTCGCCGTAAGAGCCGGTGCCGGGGACCGCTTTGGCGATTTCCGGCGAGGAGACCTCGATCTTACGCCCGTTGGTCTCGATCCACCCTTTGTCGCCTTCGATCCGCACGCCGAACGATTTGGGCGACGTCACGCACTCCAGTTCAAGCCCGCCCGCGTAGCGGCAGCCGAAATGGACTTTGGTGGCCGTGTCGAAAAGGTCGCCCTTGAGCGGCCACTCGGCCCCCATGTTCCACACCTCTTCGGGCCCGGTCTCATCCAGCCCCAGCACCCACATGGCGACGCCGATCGCGTGGTGACCGAAGTTGGTCGTCTGTCCGCCGGAATAATCGCTCACAAAGCGGAAGCGGTAGAGGCAGCGGTCTTTGTGGTACGGAGCCCTGGGCGCGGGGCCCAGCCACATGTCGTACTCGAACCCGTCCGGCACCGGCATCGGCTGCCAGCCGGGGCCCGGCCCCTTAAAGTTGTTTTCCGCGACATAGGTGAGTACGCGGCGCGGCGTGCCGACCACGCCGTCGCGCACGGCCTTGCGGAACCCCGCGAGGAAGGCGGTCGAGCGCCACTGGCTGCCGGTCTGCAGCACGCGCTTGCGGGCGCGCACCGCCTTCACCATCTGCTGGCCGTCGCGCACGGTCAGCCCCAGCGGCTTCTGGCAATAGATGTCTTTGCCCGCCGCCGCGGCCTGGATCGTCTGGACGGCATGCCAGTGGTCCGGCGTGATGACAGCCACCGCATCGATGTCACTGCGCGCCAGCAGATCGCGGAAATCGGTATAGGCGGCGCATCCTTTGAACGCGCCGGAGACCGCGCGTTCAGCGTAGGCCTTCTGCACCATGTCGCGCACCGGTTCGCGGCCGAGAAACTGCTTGTCGTTCTTGTAGCCGTGACTGGCCCGGTTCACGTCGCAGACCGCCACGACCTGCACATCCGCCATCGGCAGCCACTGCTTGAGATCCTGCTCGGCCTGGTTGCCGCAGCCGATGATGCCCAGGGTGATCCGTTTGGACGGCGCATTCACGCCCAGCGTCTGCGCGCGCACGATCTGCGGACCCAGCGCGACGCCGGCCGCAGCCGCCTTCAAAAACGCGCGGCGCGTGCTTCTCTTGACCGAAACCCTCTCGCTCGTATCCATGTGCGGTCTCCTTGTGAACCGGGCGATCAACACGCCAAGCCTTTCCAGGCTGGACGTCGTTAAAGCGCTGACGGGATGATGTGATGATAAGGCAGGCAGAACGGGCGGTCACGTCCAAACAGCGTGCATGTTTCTCATTCAACGTGCAAAAAATCGCATCCAGGGTTGTCGGCACCGGCGCGCATCTGTAGAATCACGGCATGAAAAACCCGAATGTTCTGGTTTTGATGGAGTGGTATGACCATCGTCTGCGCGAGGGAATCGGGCGTTATGCGGCAGAAAAGAATTGGTATCTGACGGTCAACGACGGCTGCCGCCTGCCGCAGGGCTGGTCCGGTGACGGCATCATCACCCTGCTGAACAACCGCGCCGACATGATCCGCTACATCCGCCGGCAGCCGGTGCCGTGCGTGGACGTGGGCGCGTTCCGCATGGACATCCCGCTGCCCCGCATCTGCGGCGACCACCGCGAGATCGGGATTGTCGCCGCGGATCACTTGAGCGAACGAGGCTTTCACAGCGCCGCCTACTTCGCCACCGAATACCAGCACCCCCACGCCTTGCGCGGCACCGGCTTTGCGGAGCGTTTCCGGGCGAAGACGGGCAACGCGCCGCAGTTTCTGATCTGGGAGCACTGCCGCAGCCGCGACGCCGACAACTGGCAGGCGCAATACCGGTGGTTGAAGCGCGAGTTGAAGGCGATGCCCAAACCCCTGGCCGTTTTCTGTTACTGCGATTACGATGCGGCGAAAATCGAGTCGGTCTGCCTCGAGGCAGGATTTGCCGTTCCGGACGACATCGCCATCCTCGGCGTCGACAATGACGCGCTGGTGTGCGAGAACATCCGCGTGCCGCTCTCGAGCGTGCGCCACGACCTGATCCGCGTGGGGTACGAAGGCGCCGCGCTGTTGAACCGGCTGATGGCCGGTCAACCGCCGCCCAAGGCGCCGGGGCTGATTCCGCCGCGCGGGATCGAACTGCGGGCCAGCACCGACAGCCTGACACACTCCGATCCGCTCGTTCGAGCCATGCTGCAGTTCTTCCGCGACAATCTGCACCGCAGCATCGGGGTCGACGACGTAGCCGCAGCGCTCGGCCAGACGCGCCACAAGCTGGAAGAGCATGTGGACCGTGTGCTGGGACAAACCGTCTACGCCACGCTCATGCGCCTGCGCCTGTATGAGGTCAAGCGGCGTCTGACACTGACCGACCAGCCGGTCAAGGAGATCGCCGAGGCAACTGGCTTCTGCCACGCGCAACACCTGAACAACGCCTTCCGGCGCTTCGAGCGCTGCACGCCCACCGCCTTCCGCAAGCGCGAACGGCAGCAGTGCGCAGCGCATGCCGAAGACGCTTAAACGCGCATCTCCCAGCCCTTTTCATACTCGCGCGCCCAGAGTTCGGCACCGGGACTGCCAGCCGCCAGGCGGCCGGTTTCCGGATTGACCTTGACCGTTTCGCCGGTTCGCTGCGCGATGTTGGCGAGGTGCGTCAGCAGGGTGCTCGCATGCGCGACCGCCGCCGGCGAGGGCGTCGCCGGATTTTTCTCGCGGATGCAGGTCACGAAGTTCGAGAGATGCGCCGCGTCAAGCCCTTGGGTCGGGTCAGTCCGGTTGGTGGCGTCGCCCACGACATCCTTGGCGGTCCACTTTTTGAGTTCTTTGCCGCCCGCGTCAAAAAGCGTGCAGATGTTATTCGGCGTGAAGAGCACCGCGCCCTTCAGTCCGTAAATCATGCACCCCGTGCTGGCGCCCTCGTACGGCCGTGCCCTGACCGACGAGAGCCCCTCCCACGTCATGAAGACGTTGCCGGGGAACTCAAAGGTCGAGGCCTGCGTGTCAAACCACTCCCAGTCGTCGCCTTCATGGAAGAGCCGTCCACCCCCGCTGGTGACCCGCGTGGGGAAGGTGACATTCAGCGCCCAGCGCGCGACATCCACATAGTGCGTGGCGTTGTTACCGCACTCGCCGGTGCCCCAGTGATGGAACCAGTGCCACGTATAATGCACCACATTGTCCTGATACGCGCGGCGCGGTGCCGGGCCCTGCCACAGATCCCAATCCAGCCACTCCGGCGCAGCAACCTTGTTGCCTTTGCCGATCGGCCCGCGCTGCGTCGCATACCAGCAGCGCGCGAAGCGCGGCGTGCCGATCAGGCCGTCGTGAATCTCCTTGATCACCTGCCGGTACACCGTGGACGAACGGCGCTGGCTGCCCATCTGAAAAACCGCGCGGTGCTTGGAGGCCGCCTCGACCAGCATCTCGCCTTCACGGGCGTTAAACGACACCGGCTTCTCCACGTAGATCGCCTTGCCCGCCTGCATCGCCATCAGCGCGGCCGGGGCATGCCAATGGTCCGGCGCGGCGCACACGACCGCATCCACGCTCTTGTCTTCCAGCACCCGCCGCAGGTCTTTCTCTTTCTTGGGCGTTTTTTGCGTCCGCTTAAGCACCTCGGCCGCCGCCTCGTCGCGCGCACGCGCGTCCACGTCGCACACCGTCGCGATCTCCACGCCCGGCAGGCCCGACAGCGTCTTCATCAGGCTGAACCCGCGCCCCTTGCCATGGCACCCCATCACCGCCACACGCACCGTGTTGGACGGCGCGCCCTGGCCAAACGCCCCGGGCGCAATGCCGGCCACCGCCGCACTTCCCAACGCCGCCTTCATGAAATCCCGTCGTTTCATCGTTCCCTCCCGTTTGCTTTCCTGATTTCAGAATAACGTAGCGCTTCCGGCCTCTTCCAGCAATTGCATACTTTCCGGAAAACATGCATGTTCCCGCGCCCGGCTCAGGGCAGGCAGAAATACAGCACCTTCTCGGCACGGACGGGGTCTTGCCCCGCGACCGCATGACGCTCAAACGAGGCGTACCGCAGATCGTGCAGCTTCTTGCCGGCATAGGCGAGCCAGACAGGCCCGACACTGAAACGGTCGCCGTCGCGCCCCAATTTGCCCGCGCGGATCGTGACGCGGTTCAGCTTGGCGAGCCGCGCCGCATCAACCGGGAAGGTCAGCACGCACTCGTTGGTGGTCCCGGCCGGAATCATGCCGCACGGCTCGCCGTTGAAAAGGACCGGACTCGCGCCGTCGACACCGCGCACCTGCAGCGCGAGCGTGGCCGGCGCGGCGGCCTGATACGCCTGCGGACGCCCGTTCTCCACCAGGTAGCGAATCTCAAAACGGCTAGCCGTCTGCTCCCCCTGCCGCGCCGTGAACGAAAGGGCTCGGTCGCCGTCAAACGCCACCCGCGTGTCCAGCGTGCCGCGCCAGCGCGACCATAACTCATCCCGCTCCGCGTGCGCCAGCGCCACCGGCTGACCGTTAAACGCCGCGCTCAGCGCCACCTCACGGCCGAAATCCAGCACAACCGCCTCGAAAGCCACCTCGCCAACCTGCACCTCGGTGGCCAGCGGCGCCACGATCGAGATTGGCGTGTCGCCCTCGCGGCCGAAGTACGCCGTCGTCAACGAATCCCCCTTCACCCGGACCACCCGGAAACCTTGCGGCGTGCCGTCGATGTTCGGACCGCTCCACCAGGCACCGCTCATCGCGCCGCTGTGATACACCGGAATCTCGCCCAGGCGCGTGGTGAAGGTCCGGTGCAGATGCCCGCAGAACGCGCCCAGCACGCGCCGGTCTTTCAAGAGCGCCGCCACCTGCTTGGCATCGCGCAGCGAGGGCAGCGACTGGTGGCAGAAGAGCAGGAGCGGGCGCTCGACCGGCACCCGCTTCAAGTCCGCCGCCAGCCAAGCGAGCTGGCGGGTGCCCAGCCGCTCCTGATACGGCAGCGATGTGCCGTCCAACGCCACACAGTGCACCCCGGCCCACGCCCACGAGTAGTAGAGCGGGCCGAACACGCGGCGGTAAAGACCCTTGCCGTAGAAGGGATGTGAGGTGTCGGGCTTCGGCGTGTTGAAGGCCACATGCTCATGGTTGCCCGGCACATGAAACAGCGGGATTTCGAAGGCCGCAGCCGCCGAGAGATACCGGTCGTACTGCGCCTGCGCCTTTTCAGGCGGCACCGTGTCCACGCCCCCCACCAGATCGCCCGTGTTGACGGCAAAGGCAAAGGCGTGGGGCAGACGCGCGAGCTGTTTGGCAAAGGCGGTCACCTGATCGGCGCGCCCGACATGCGTGTCCGTGAGCTGCACAAAGGTGAACGTCTCGGCTTGCGGCCGGGCCGCCAGACCGAAATCCAGCGCCCCCCCGCTCCCGGCACGCCGCCAGAACGGTCCGGACGCCGCATAGTCGCGCGGGACCGAGATCCAGACGCACGCGTCCGGATCAACCGTGTCCAGCCGGAACCGGCCTTGTGCGTCGGCGTCGACCACCTGCACGCCATCGCTCACCGCCACCCTGGCGATTCCGGGTTCGGCCGCTTCGGCCACACCGTTGCCGTTCACATCGAGAAACACCCGCCCCTCAGCGCCGTGCGCCAGACGGACACTGAATAACAGGGCGGACAACAACCCCATGTTTCGCACAAGATTCAACATCAGCACACCTCCGGACTCTTGATGATGCGTGTCACGACTACTTTCCGATGCACCACAGATGTTTTTCGCCGCGCAGCAGCAGCCGGTCCCTGAGCAGCACCGGCGAAGCGACGAAGACATCGTCGAGCGTCGCCTGATTCAGCACGGTGAGGCCGTCGTCCTTCACGCGGCAGACATAGACATCGCCCTCTTCGCGGCACAGGTAGAGCGTGTTGCCCGCCAGCACAGGCGAACTGTAAAAGACACCCTTGCCCTTGGGCAGCAGGGCCGACCACCGCTCGTTGCCGGTTTCCAGGTCCAGGCACCACATTTTACCCTTGAAGTTGACGAAGCAGGCCTTGCCGTCGAACGCGAGCGGCGACGCGCCGTCCGTGCCCAGCCCACGCTTTTCCCACAGACGCGCGGCGGCCGTGATGTCGCCGCTGCCGCCGATGCGCACGCCGGCCACGAACTGCTCGCGCCCGTACGGCACGACCGCGATGTCCTGCGCCAGCGCGGGCGAGGCGATCACGCGCCAAACCGGCTTGTTCTCCGGATTGAAACCGCCGCACTGCCACAGCAGGTCACCTGTCGCCGCATCATGGCCGGTCAGATGATCCGCCCCCCAGAGCACCAACGTATCGCGCCCTTCGGACCGGGCCACAAGGGGCGTGGTGTAACTCTGGCGCGTCTCCTCGCGCCCCGGATACTCGCGCGCTTTTTTCCATATCTCCCGGCCGGTCGCCGGATCCAGCGCCACGACATAAGAGTTCTCCTCCTGCATGACCGCCACCACCAAACGTCCGCCCGCCAAGACCGGGCTGGTGCCGAGATCCCACCAGAGCGTGTCCTTGCCGTAGCGCTGCTGGAGGTTGGTCTGCCAGACCACCGCACCGTTGAAATCGAGCGCGGCCAGCGTTCCGCTCTTGAAGTAGACGTAGACGCGTGTGCCGTCGGTCACCGGCGACGGATTACTGCCGCTGCCGCGGCGATGACGACCGGGGCGCTGCCGGCCCAATTCGGTTTGCCAACGTTTTTTGCCGGTCGCCCATTCAAAGCCGATGGCGCAATCGAGGCCATTGGTGCCCTCGCCAACCCCTGCGGTCAGCACGATGCGATCACCCCAGACGACCGGCGTCGAGCAGCCTTTGCCCGGCAGGGCGGATTTCCACAGCACGCCGTCCGCCGCGGAAAAGGTCACTGGGTACGCACCCGCCGCCGCAATCCCCGTACTGTCCGGGCCGCGCCATTGCGGCCAATTCGGCATCTCCGCGCCCCGCACCGCCAATACTGCAGCACCCGCAGCCGCACATGCCCAAGCGATTCTTTCCCGCATACTGACCCCCCCCGTGTCGCCATGTCCCAAGTGTTGCCAAACCATAACACACCGCCGAACGCCGCGCAAGGCGTAGTCGGTTGAGGGCGTTCACGCTCAAGCGAAGGGCAGCGACACCGCGTTGACCATCAGGCGCACCTGGCGCACGCGGCCGGCGCCGGCAAACGCCTTCACCGCCTCTTCGATGCGCCGCAGGTGCGTGCGGCGGAGTTCGAAAAGTTTGACGGAAGAGGTCACATAGACAAAGAGGATGCCGTCTTCCCACTTCCCGGGACGCGCCACACGCGACACCTCGGGCGCCACGAGTGAGGGCCAGGCGCGGTTCAACTCATCCAGCCAGGGGCTTTCATTGATTTTCAGCCGTTTGAGCGTCTGTTCGATCAGCGCCGCGAGCGGTTCAGGCTCCATCCTTGTCTCGGGCGGATCGGCGTCGATCGGCAAACCGGGAATCACATGACTGAACAGTTCGCCCACGCGGCGGTTCCGCTCCTTGTCGCGGGACGTGAGCGCGCGGCGCGCGCCCCTCGGACGCGCGGTGAAGGCGGTCTCGTCCGGGCCGCCGCCGGGCCCATCAGGATCGGCCCGGTTATCGCCGGGCCCTTCAAACGTAGGTTTGCCTTGTCGCATGCGGAAAGTATATCATACCGTTCTGAAAAAGGAGATCGCGGATGAAAAAAGGCAACATGCTGATCGCCCAGAGCGGCGGTCCCTCGATGGTGATCAACCAGAGCTTGGTCGGCGCGGTGCTGGCGGCCAAGGAGAGCCGCTCGGTCGGCAAGATTTTCGGGGCGCTGAACGGTATCCAGGGCATTCTCGACGAGCGCTTCATTGACCTGCGCAAAGAGAGCCGCGCCACGCTGGAAGCGGTGGCCAACACCCCGGCATCGGCGCTGGGATCGGTGCGCCGCAAACCGACGCCTGAGGATTGCCAAGCCATTTTCAAGGTTTTGCGAAAACTTGAGATCCGCTACTTTTTCTACATCGGCGGCAACGATTCGGCTGAGACCGTGCACATCATCAACGAGGAGGCGGTGAAGGCAGAGTACGGCATCAGTTGCTTCCATATCCCCAAGACCATCGACAACGACTTGCGCGAGAGCGACCACACGCCGGGATATGGCAGCGCCGCGCGCTTCGTGGCCTGTGCGGTGAAAGGCGACGATCTGGACAACCGTGCGCTGGGCGGCGTGAAGATCGACGTCATCATGGGCCGAAACGCGGGGTTCCTGACGGCCGCGGCAGCCTTGGCGCGCACGGAAAAAGACGACGGCCCGCACCTGATCTACCTGCCGGAGCGCGCGTTCAGCATGGACCGCTTCGTCAAAGATGTGAAAGCCGCGATAAAGCTTTACGGGCGCTGCGTAGTGGCCGTCTCCGAGGGGATCACCGACCGGACCGGCACTCCAATCCTAGCGGCCTATACGCAGGAGACCGATTCGCACGGCAACGTGCAGCTCAGCGGCACCGGCGCACTGGGCGATCTGCTGGCCAAGGTGCTCAAGGAGCGGGCGGGCATCAAGCGGGTGCGCGCCGACACCTTCGGCTACCTGCAGCGTTCGTTCCCCGGCATCGCCTCGGCCACCGACGCCATGGAGGCGCGCCTGGTCGGCGTCGCCGCGGTCAAGGCCGCGGTCGAGGACGAGATCTCCAGCGGTTCGATCGCCATCAAGCGCCGCGCCACCCGGGCCTACAACGTGGATTTCGCCGTCGTGACACTCCGCAGCGTGGCGCGCGAAACGCGCAGCATGCCGGCGGCTTTCATCAACAAGGCCGGCAACGACGTGACACCGGCGTTCATGGATTACGCGCGGCCGCTGGTCGGCCCGCTGCCCGTCTGCACGCGCTTCGCGCAGCTTCGTGCGCAACCCTGAGGAGGCCCCGCATGGACGTGATCGAGAACATGCCGCTCGAACCCGCGACGAACGACGAGGCTCTGTCGCGCACGGAGCTGCAGATCGAGCAGGAGAAGCTCAAGCTTGAGCGTGAGCGCATCCTGCTTGAGCGCGAGCGCCTGGAGTCGGTCCGCGAACGCGTGCAGGCGCAGGAGGGCCTGCACACCGACCAGAACGGACGGCTCGCCGTCAAGCTTTCGACCCTGATCCTGGTCTCGATCATCTGCACGCTGGTCGGCGGCATCCTGGGCGCGCTCTCGACGTCGACGCATCTGGACCGGCGCAACACCGCGCGCCTGCAGGAGGTGATGCAGACCCTGGCCGCCTCCGCGACCGACGCCTTCGAGGTGACCACCAACACGGCCGACACCGCAGGCTCTGAAATGCCGGCCTGGTTGAAAGCCATGAAGCCCAAAGGCGCGCACGCCGGCATTTCGCTGGTCGTGATCCAATGAGCACCGGGAGGGACGATGTCTTTTTTCAAAGCTTATGACATGCGCGGAGAGTTCGGCCGAGACTTTGACCTCGACACCGTGTACCGGATCGGGCGCTGGCTGCCGCTCGTGCTGGGCGCGCGGCGCTGGCTGGTCGGTCGCGACGCGCGGCTCTCCTCGCCTGCCGTGCGCGACGCGCTCTGCCGGGGCCTGACCGAAGCCGGCTGCGCGGTGGACGACATGGGTCTGGCCACCACGCCGATGGTCTACTTTTTTACCGCGCGCGAAGGCTATGATGCCTCGGTGCAGATCACGGCTTCGCACAATCCGGCCTCGCACAACGGCATGAAGGTCTCGAGCGCCGGCGCCCGGCCCGTGGGTTACGCGAACGGGCTCGCCGAGGTGGAGGCCAAGATCGCGTCCGGCGCATGGCCGCCGGCCGCGGCGCAGCCGGGCGTGTGCCGCGACGTGGCGTACCGCGACGCCTTTGTCGAGTGGCTGGCCGCGTTCCGCGCCGACCTGAGCGGACTTCGCTACGCGGTCGACTGTTCCGACGGCGTCGCGGGGTTGATCGTCCGCGACCTGCTGGGCGAGGGGCCGCTCTATCTCAACGCCGAGCCCGACGGCACCTTCCCCAATCACTCGCCGAACCCGCTGGAGGCGGCGAGCCGCGAGCAGGTCGCCCGGCTGGTGCGCGAGCAGCGTCTCGACGCCGGCGTGATTTTTGACGGCGATGCCGACCGCGTCATGTTCGTGGACGAGACCGGGGCCTTCGTGCAGCCGGACTACCTGATCCCCGTGATCGCGCGGGCCTTTCTCGCGCGTGAGCCCGGCGCGACCGTCATCCACGATGTGCGAACCTCGCGCGGCGCGATCGAAGCGCTGCAGGCCGATGGCGCGCGGACTGTGATGGGCAAGGTCGGGCACGCCTTCGCCAAGGTGCTGCTGCGCGAGACCGGCGCTGTGTGCGGCGGCGAGTTGGCCGGACACTACTACTTCCGCGACTTTTTCTGCTGCGATTCCGGCGAGCTGGCCGCCCTGCTGGTGCTGGCCGCCCTGGCCGATGCCAAGCGCAGGGGGCTGAGCTTCAGCGCCCTCATGGACCCGATCTGCCGATACGCCAATTCGGGCGAGCTGAACTACCGCATCGCCGAGAAGGATCGGGCGATCGACGCCGTCCTCAAGGCCGCTCAGGCGTGGAGTGCCGGCGCCACCCGTTCCGACATCGACGGTGTGCGTCTTGATGACGCCGACGGCTGGCTCAGCGTGCGTAAGTCGAACACCGAGCCGTATCTGCGTCTGATTGTCGAGACGCGCGACGCGGCGCTGCTTCGCCAGCGGCTGGCCGCGCTGGAAGCGGCGCTGGCCCCCTTTGTTGACACGAGCGTGTGAGGATTGCCCCGCGATGCTGGATGTGGACCATATCACTTTTTCTTACGGCGCGCGCCGGATCCTGACGGACATCACGTTTGACGTGGCGCCCGGCGAGATCATCGCGGTGACCGGCCGCAACGGCGCGGGCAAGACCACGCTCATGAAAATCCTGGCGTGCCTGCTGATGCAGGACGCCGGCACCGTGCGGCTGCAAGGGATCGATGCGCTGCGCCGCCCCGTCAAGTACCGTCGAGGCATCGGTTACCTCTCCGAACACAGCCCGCTCTACAGCGACATGACCGTGGAAGAGTACCTGACCTACCGTGTGCGCTTGAAAGGTGAGCGCGCGCTGCGTGTGCGGCGGCGCGTCAGCGAGACCCTGGCGGCAAGTGGCCTTTCCGGCATGCAAGACACGCGTATCCGCCTGCTCTCCCACGGGTACCGCAAGCGCGTGAGCCTGGCGGATGCCTTGAGCACGCATCCCAAGCTGTTGTTGCTGGATGACCTGTTGGCCGGTCTTGACAGGCCCCAGCGCAAGGCGTGCGCCGCAGCGCTGGCGGCCGCCTCATCGCGCGCGTCGGTGGTCGTGACCGGTCACGAAATCGATGAGATGCTGGACTGGTGCACGCGCGTGATGGTTCTGGACGGCGGCCGCATCGCGGCCCTGTTCCGCACCAGCGATTTTGAGCGGGCCGAGTTGACCGAGCGGATCGACAGGCTTCTGGCCGGCCCGCCCGGCGGGAAGGAGGCCCCGGCATGAAGGCGATCCAGGTCATCTGGCTGCGCGAGATCCGGGCTTTCCGGGGGGCCTTCTCCTGCGGGGTGCCGGTGGCGGCGTTTCTGGCCGTCTACGGCTGGACGTTTGTGATGACGCTGCGCAACAACGAAGGCAGCGTGCTTCAGATTCAGAGCATCTGGGGATTGTCGGCCGCGCCGTGGTTGCCGATCCTGAGCGCCGTGCTGACCATGCGTCTTTTCGCCGAAGAGCGCGCGACCGGCATGATCGACCTGCTGATGTCCGCGCCGATCCGCGAGCGCGATCTGGTGCTCGGCAAATTTTTCTCCGCCATGACCGTCATGGCCGTGACGTTGGGGTTGTCGCTGCTGGTTCCGACGCTGCTCTTGCCCGCGTTATCTGCACCGCTGCTGACGCCGGCCAGCGCGGCCGCGATCGCCGCGACCGCCCTCATCCTGCTGTTGCAAGCCTCGGCTTGGTGCGCGGCGGGCACGATGATCTCGGTGCTTTTCCGCAACCAGGCGGCCGCAGCCGTCAGTTCGTTGATCGTGTGCAGCGCGTTGCCGATCGCGGTCTACGCGGCGATCCTGACGTGGATGCCCGGCCTGCGCGCGCAGGTGGCCTGGATGCCGCTGCTGGTTCATGTGTATGATTTTTCCACCGGTCTCTTTTCGACCGCCGTGATCGCGCTGTATGTCGCGGCCACGCTGTTTTTCCTGTTTGCCTGCTCCAAACTGCTGGCGCTGCTGCGCCTGCGGGGATGATGATGTGAGAAAATCGAACCTCTCTATCGAAACCGCACCCTCGGGACGATTCGTCCTGAAGGTCTCTACGATGCTGGCCATCGCGCTGGGCGGCGTGCTCTGCCTGTTGGCCGTGGTGCTGGCCTATCGCACCGCGTGGGTATGGGAGGTGAACGTCGGTCAGGTCACGCAGGTGTCTGAGCGCACGCGCGACATCCTAGCCGATACGCAGGGCGCGCTCCGCATCACCTGCTTCATGGACCGCCGCCACCCGATGTTCCGTCCGGTTTCCCGTCTGTTGCGCGGGCTGCGGCAGGCCTCGCGCAGCGTGGCCGGTGCCGACATCGTCATCGCCTATGTCGACCCGCGGTGGGACTTGGCTCGCGCCGGCCAGCTCGCGACATTGGGAGTCCCGGAGAACGCACTGTTGCTGGAGCGGCAGCGGCGCCGGCTGATTGTGACGCTCGACGAAATGGTCGCGCAACGTTCGCTGTTGCGGTCGCGTGAAGAGCTGAACACGCGCAGCCACCGTGAGTTGGGTGTTTTCAGAGGGGAGAGCGTCTGCGCGGCGGCGATCGCGCGTCTGGCGCTGCCTTTTGAGCGGGCGACCGTTTACTGGCTGCAGGGGCATGGCGAGGTGCGGTTTGACGATTACGACGACCTGCATGGTTTTTCGGATATCGCACGCGAGCTGAACCGCAGCGGCTTTGACCTGAAAGCGTTGGCGTTGCCCGGCCTCAGCCGGCTCCCTGAAGACTGCCAGCTGCTGGTGATCGCCGGGGCGCGGTATGCGCTGGCCCCGGAAGAACTCACGGTGCTGGACGCCTATCTGCAGAGCGGCGGACGGCTGCTCTATCTGGCGGCTGCGAACGTGACCACCGGTGTGGAACGTATTCTTGCCGAATGGGGTATCGGGGTTCTGCCCTTCTTTGCGACCGGTCCGCAGACCCTTTCCGGGCATGAGGTTGTCGTCTCCTGTTTTGCCGACCACGTGATCACGCGCGAGCTCAAGAATGCCTCGCTGGTTTTCAATGACGCCCATTGCCTGCGCGCGCTGGCCGAGCCGTCGGCCCCGGCCGGTGCCGATCAACCGAAGGTGACGCTGCTGGCATCGACCGACGCCAGCGGATGGGGCGAAAGCAAACCGGACGTTTTCCCGCGCCGCTTCGATCCGCAGATCGAACCGCTTGGGCCGGTGGCGGTGGCTGCGGTGTCCGAGCGTGGCGGCAATGTCGCCAAGGATGTCGCCTTCCGGCCGACGCGGCTGTGCGTGATCGGCGAGACCGATTTTGTCATGAACGGCATGCTGGCCTCGCGCGCGAATGCCAACCGCGATTTTTTCCTGAACGCCGTGGCCTGGCTGGCCGGCATCGACATGGGCTCCGCGCCCTCTCTGGGTGGCGACGCCACGCTGGTCACAGGATTCGCGCGGCGTGACTGGATCATGTTCATGGCGGGAGCCGCGGGCGTCGTGCCGCTCTGCGTCTTCCTGGCGTTCTGTCTGGCATCACTGAGAGCGAGGCGGTAGGCAACGGTTATGGGTAATCGCCGGATCATTCTGTTCTTGCTGACGGCCATCGCGGCCTGTTCGCTGCTCCTCTGGGCGCTGCACCAGCGACAGCGGGATTTCGCGGTTCGGGACAAGGCGCGCCCCAACTTGATCGACGAGGCTCTGGGCCGCGTGGAGCGCCTGACGATCGACCGGGGCGACACGCGGATCGGCCTCGCGCTGACGGGGGAGCGCTGGTGCCTAACCGCGCCCTTTCCCGCTCAGGTCGAGCAGGGGACGGTGGCGCGGTTGCTCGACGCTTTTGAAACCGTACGCATCCATGACGTCCTCGCGTTCCATGAGCTTCGCAAGCGCGAGCTGTCGCTGCGCGAATTCGGCCTGGCTCCGGCCCGTATCCATGTGATGCTGGAGGGCTCGCAGCGGCGCCAGGAGATCCTGCTCGGCGCGTTCACACCGCTCGGCAACGAACTGTACGTGCGTGCGAACGGGACCGATCACATCCTGGTGGTGCCGGCCGCGCTGCACGATGCGATCCCGCGCACGGCGGACGACCTCCGGTCTCGCAAGTTGGTGTACGGCCCGCGCAGCGCGGTACGAACGCTGGAGATCCGCGCCCCCGGCAGCCCGTTCATCACGCTCGCCAAAGAGTCCGGCACGTGGCGGCTGGTCCAGCCGGCGACGGCCCCCGCCGATGACGACACAGTCAACGCGTTGCTGGACACGCTGTACGAGGCACGGCTTTCGCACTTTGTTTGGCCGACCGTTTCCAACGTCATGGATGTGGCCGAGACCGAGACCGCCCTGAAAACCCGGATGGGCGTGTATGGGCTGGGCATTGATTATGGCGTTCAGATCAGCGTGCAGGAGAACGGCGGCGCACCTCCCGCGAAACTCATATTAGGCCACACGCTCGACGGCGCCGCGGCACTCTGCTATGCGCTGCTGCCGGACGGAGGAACGATCGGCGCCGTCTCCAACTCGGTCGCCGAAGCGTTCCGACTGACAGTCGGCAGCCTGCGCGATCCCCGCCCCTTTTACGGGCCAGCCGCCGGAGTGCGACGGCTACAGATCCATTTGGCTGACACGCTGTTCGTGTTAACGCAGACCAACGGCATCTGGCGCTTTGAGGCCCCGGTGGCCGATGCGGCAGACCAGACGGCGGTGCGCGAAACCGTGGAGCGGCTGCTGCGTCTGAAGGCAGACGCAATCTTTGAAAACGGCACGGAACCCGCTGCGGACTCGCTCGAGCGCGCCCTGCCGCTCAGCCATGTCGAAATCGCCTCCGATCAGGGCGCGTGGCGGTTTCTGGTCCAGCCCGGCGACCTTGAGAACGCGGTGTATCATCTGGTCTTCACGAATGCGCCCACGGTTTTCAAAATCGCCAGCAGCAATCTGCCGCCGGCTTTAGTCACCATGGCCGGCGTGTTCAGCCTGCGCGACAAAAGCGTGCTGGCCTTGCCGCGTGCCAGCCTGCGGCGGATCACGGTCAAGCGCGACGACGCGCCGGCCGTGGTGACCGTGGAGCGCGACAGCGGCGACGCGCTCTGGCACCTGGGCGAAGGCTCGTCAGGCCGCATCGCCGAAGCGCCACTGCACGCGCTGATGGCCGGGCTGGAAGACCTGCGGGCCCACCGCATCGAGGGCGTCGGGCTGACGGCCGAGCGCCTCGCGGCCTACGGGCTGAGCACCCCCTGGCTTGAAATCAGCATCGACGTCGAAGCGCAGGACGCCGTGCGCAAGACACTGCTGATCGGACGCGACGCCGGTTTTGGCAAGCGGTATGCGGCCATACGCGGGCTGGACGTACTGTTTGTCCTGGACCGCGCCGCGCTGGATATTCTGTCAACCCGTATCGTGGAGCCGCTCACGCCATGACCCAGCCGAGCCCACACGCCCCGCCTCCGACTGCACCGTTGATCGAATTGACCGGGCTGGAAAAAACCTATGAGGCCGGCGGCACGCTGATCTACGCGCTGCGCGCCACCGACCTTATCGTGCGGCATGGCGCATTCCTGACCGTGATGGGACCTTCTGGCTCAGGCAAATCCACCCTGCTCAATCTTTTCGGCCTGCTGATGCGTCCCACCGCCGGGACCTATCTGCTTGAGGGGCGGGCGGTGTCGGGGCTCAACGACGATGCCACCTCAGCGGTCCGCTGCAAGATGATCGGCATGGTCTTCCAGTCCTTCAACCTGTTGTCGCACCTGACGATCCTCGAGAACGTCTGCGTGCCGATGCAGTATGCCGGCCTCCCGCGCGCCGCGATGCGCCAGCGGGGCAAAGCGTTGCTGGACCGCTTCGGTCTGGACGGCCGCTACGGTTCGCGCCCCACTCAGCTCTCGGGCGGGCAATGCCAGCGCGTCGCCATCGCGCGCGCGCTGGCCAACGACCCGCCCGTTATCTTGGCCGACGAGCCGACCGGCAACCTCGATGAGCAGACCGGTCTGGAGGTGATGGGCATTTTCCAGGAGCTGCACCGCAGCGGCAAGACGATCATCATGGTGACGCACAACCCTGCCTACCGCAAATACGCCACGCAGGCGGTCAGCATCCATGACGGGAGGGCCTGCGAAACATGAACCTGCTGGAAATGAGCGTCACCGTTTACGCCAGCCTGACCCGGCACCTGGTGCGGTCGCTGCTGGCCACGCTCGGCATCGTGCTGGGCATCGCGGCGGTCGTGGCCATGCTGGCCATCGGCGAGGGCGGGCGGCAGGAAGCGCTGCGCCAGATCGAGTCGCAGGGCATCGATAACATCATCCTGCGTTCGGTCAAGCCTGCGGAAGGCAACGCGCAGCAGACCACGCGCTCCTACACGCAGCGGTACGGCATCACGCAGCGCGATGTGGAACACATCGAGAGCGTCTTTGAGAATGTGCGGCTGATCGTGCCGGTCATGGAGGTGCGGCGCGAGATCTATCTGGGCCAGACATCGACCGACATCAAAGCCGTCGCCACCACCCCGGCGTTTCTGGAAGTCTCCCGCTGCCGGCTGGTGGACAGCCGCAGCCGATTCCTCGTGCCGACCGACGGCAAGATCCTGGACCCGGTCTGCGTGGTCGGCACCAAGGCCGCGCGCCGTCTTTTCGGCCACCGCGATCCGCTCGGACAAGCCGTGGTGATCGGCAACGTCTCGTTCCGCGTGGTGGGCCTTGTGGAGAATCCGGGGGGCGGCCGCATCGGCGGCCAGTTCGAACTCAACAACCTCGTCTGCATGCCGCTGGAAACGGCCACTTCGCTCTGGGGCGGCATCACCATCCAGATGCGCCGCGGCATGGCTGAAAAGGTGGATTATGACTTCCTCTATCTCGCGGCCAAAAACATCGACGCCATCCCCGGCACGGCCGGCCGGCTGCGCACCTACCTGCGCGGCGCTCACGCGCAGGTCGACTACGAGGTGCAGGTCCCTTACGAACTGTTGCAAAGCGCGCGCCGCACGCAGCGCATATTCACCGTGGTCATGACCTCGATTGCCGCGATCTCCCTGCTGGTGGGCGGCATCGGCATCATGAATATCATGCTCGCCAACATTTTCGAGCGGACACGCGAGATCGGCGTGCGCCGGGCTCTCGGCGCGCGCAAGCGCGACATCCTGTGGCAGTTCCTCGCAGAATCGGTCCTGCTGACCTCCATCGGCGGCGGGCTCGGCGCCGGACTGGGCATCGCGACCGCAGCCGCCGCCGAGATGATCTCGCGCTTGGGCGGCGAGGCCGGGCTCAAAGCGGTCGTCACCTCCGAATCGCTGATCGTCGCCCTCGCGGTCTCCGTGATCACCGGCATCTCGTTCGGCACGCACCCGGCCTGGAAAGCCGCCCAGCTCGATCCGCTCACCGCCCTGCGGCACGAGTAGGTCAAGCCATGTGAAAAACAAGCATTGAAGCTGCCGCCGACAGACCGCTTGCCGCCGCACCAAATTAATGCGACAGGCTCAATAAAAACTCTGCGTCTCTCCGCCTCTGCGCCTCTGCGTTAAAAACTACAACTTGATCGTCGCGTTTTTGACGACCTGCGTATGCAGCCGCTCGTCAAACACATCGACATGCCGCCCGATATTCATCAATGTGCCAATGGCCAGCATGGCCGTCACCAGATTCGTCCCGCCATAGCTCATGAACGGCAAGGCCAATCCTTTGGTGGGCAGGCATCCGGTCACGACGCCGATATTGAACGCCGCCTGAAACACCAGCAGCAGCGTCATCCCAAATGCCAGAAAGCGCCCGAGCCGATCCGGCGCGCGCAGGCTGATGAGCATGCCGCACACCAGGATCACCACGTAGGCCGCGATGACGCTGATTGAAAAGATGAAGCCGAACTCCTCGCCGCCGATGGCATAAATGAAGTCGGTGTGCGCCTCTGGCAGGTAGTTGTATTTCTGGATGCTCTGATTAAAGCCGACGCCCCACGGCCCGCCATTCTCAAACGCCAGCAGCGCCTGCTTCAACTGATAGGCGGCGGACGACCCGCTCTCCTCGCCGTGCAGCCACGCCGTGATGCGTTCCATCCGGTTGGCGTTGGCCATCACAAAGGCCCCGACCACCGAGACGCCCGCCACGCCGAAAAACAGCAGATAGATGATGCGGGTGCCGGCCACAAACATCAACGCGCCGCCAGCCACGCACACCACCATCGTCGCGCCGAAATCCGGCTCCATGACCAGCAGTCCGGCAATGACAACGAGCCCGAGCGCAGGGAAAACGGCGCCTTTCCAAAACTGGCGCACGCACCGTCCGATACGGTCCATCCAGACGCTCATCGCCACCACGGTGAGCACCTTCGCGAATTCGCTCGGCTGCATGCGCAACGGGCCCAGATTGAGCCAGCGGTAACTGCCCTTGACCTTGCTGCCGATCACAGGAACGAACACCAAGAGCAAGGCTGTCACCACCATCAGGTAGAAGCCGACGCTCAGCGCCGGCGTCTCCTTCCACCAATGGTAATCAAAGCGGGTGGCGGCAAACACCACCACAAACGACACGCCGAGCCACATCAACTGACGTCTAACAAAAAAGTGCGGGTCGGCATATAAGCCTTGAGCCCGCACCGCGCTGGCCGTAGCCAGCAGAACAATTCCTAGACCCAGTAGCGCGACGACGGTGAGTGCCAGAGTAGTCAGCGTCTTGCGCATGGAGCCGTCTCGTGTTACTGCACGCCGCCAGGGATCTTCAGGACCGTCCCCGCCTTGAGCTCAGATGAGGTCAGATTGTTCAGCGCTTTCAGGTCGCTCGGGCTGACACCCCAGCGGATTGCCACCGCATAGAGATCTTCACCCTCTTTGACCGTATAGGTCTGGACATTCGGATCAGCCGCGGCAGCCGGGGCGGGTGCATCAATCTTCACCGGCGCACTCTCGACCGGCGCCACGGGCGCGGCGGTCTCGACGGCAGCCGGGGCCGGCGCGGGCGCGGGCGGCGGCGCAACAACCGTCTCCTTCGGCTTCACCTCTGACGCTTTAGGCGCAGCGGCCGTCGCCTTGGGCGCGGCCATCTTCGGCGCGGCAGCGGTGGCGGCAGCCTTGGCCGTCGCGGCAGGCTTCTTGGTCGCGCCCACGATCTTCAGCTTCTGGCCAACCACAATCTTGTCACTCTTCAGTCCGTTGACCGCGCGCAGATCCGCCGTCTTGATACCGTGGCGGTAGGCAATCACGGAGAGCGAGTCGCCCGGCTTGACCACATAGGTTATCGCCGGCCCGGACACGGCCGCTGTGCTCGTCGCCGTCTTCGGTGCTGAAACCTTCGGCGCGCTCACGCGAGGCGCCCGCGGCGTCGCCACCGGAACCTGGCGCACATGGCCCAAATCGACCTGCCCCGGGAGCTGGATCACTTGGCCGATGCGCAGACGGTTGGGCGAGATGCCGGGATTCACCGCCACCACATCCTGCCAGCGCAGACTGTACTTGTAGGCCACAGAGGAAATCGTGTCGCCCTTTTGAATCGTGTAAGGCGTCGTGCTCGGCACCGTCGGCAGGACAGCGGGTGCCGTCTCGACCACCGGCATCGTCTCGACCGGGGCGGCGGGCTCCAGCGTCTGAACCTCGACCGGCGGCAAATCGCCGTCCGGCACCTGGGTCACGGTGTGATCCTTCGGCTTTCCAAACATACCGCATCCTTGCAGCAGGAGGCATCCCGCCACCAGATTCGCGCCTACTGCAACACGCATGATTTGACGATTCATTGTGTCTCCTTGTCCTTCTTGCCCTCAGAAAAGAAACGCTCATCCAGATCCGCAACCGCACGGACCCGTTCTGTGAAACGTTCTCCTCTTTCCCGATAGCTGGTAAATTGATCAAAACTGGCTGTGCCCGGCGACAACAGCACGACATCCCCCGGCAACGCATCGCGCCGGGCGGCCTCTACAGCTCGCTCGAGCGTGCCACACACTTGGCAGGGAACCGACGCTGACCACGCCTGAAACATCTGCTCAGCGCATTGCCCGATAAGATACACTTTTTTTGTGGTTTGTGTCAGCAACTCTTTTACGCCGTCCAGGTCCTTTTCTTTCAGAAGTCCGCCGGCGATCAAACGGACCGGGCCCTGTGCCATCCGCAGCGCGGCAGCCGTCGCCGCTAGACTGGTGGCCTTGGAATCGTCGACGTACCGCACCCCCTGCCGACTGACCGCGACCGTCTGCAGGCGATGCGCCAACGGCACAAATGCGGCCAATCCGTTCTCGATCCGCGCATCATCCACCCCGACATGCCGCAGCGCCGCCACGCCGGCCGCCGCCGCAGCGCCCAAGACCGCATTGTCAAACCAGCTCCCGCGCAGCTCGACCTTACAGACACGTCCTCTCAGCACGCCCATCACCGCATGATCCGCATAGGCCCAATCACAGCCCGCGTCCGCCCCGAAACGCAGCAGGTCGACACCTTCCGGAATGCGTCCCTCGTGTGAAAGCCCGGCCGGCAGCAAGGCGACCCCCCCCGGACGCATGGCGGCAAACAGCGACAACTTGAGCGCTTTGTACTCAGCCATGTCCGCATGGCGGTCGAGGTGATCCGCCTGAAGATTCAGCAGGATCGCAATATCTGGGCAGAACGTCCGCGTGTGTTCCATCTGAAAGGAACTGACCTCCGTCACCGCCCATGCCAGCTCGGGCCGTTCCAGCGCCAGCCGGCTGAGCGGAATTCCGTAATTGCCGGCCGGCGACGCCGTCACGCCCGCACCGTTCAACGTGTCCGCGCAAAGCTTGACCAGGGAACTCTTGCCTTTGCTGCCGGTCACGGCCAGCACGCGTCCGGGCCAGTAGCGCGCGCCCAGTTCCAACTCGGAGATCACCGGCGTGCCGCGCGCGCGGCACGCCGCGATCCATGGATGTTGGCGGGCAAACCCCGGGCTCGCGACGCATACGTCACACGTCTCATCCGGCAAGCCGCCGGCACCGAAGCGAACCGTGATCCCGGCCTGACGCAACCGCCCGGCCGCGGCAGCACACGCCGCGCCGTCGCCCTCGTCCAGCACCCGTACACGTCCGCCGCGCGCCGCCAACAGCAGCGCCGCTGCCTCACCGCTGGCCCCGGCACCCAACACGAGCGCATTCATCTGATCATACGGTCCACGCATCCAATATCCGCTCCAATCTCATGCCCCGTGACGCCTTTAGCAACACGCTGTCGCCGGCACGCGCCAACGCCGACACCACCTCCGCCGCGCCCGCCGCATCCGCACAACACATCACCCGTGCCGCCGGATAACCGCGTTTGACTGCCTCGTCCGCCACATAGCGCACGGTGTCTGAACCCACAGCAATCAGCTCGTCCGGCACCAGTTCCGCGACCACGCTTCCCAGTTCGCGGTGCAGGGCCTCGGCGTGCACGCCCAACTCCAGCATGTCGCCCAGCACCGCGATCCGCCGCCCGGCACACGGCACCTGCATGAAGGTGCGCAGCACAGCGCACATGCTCTGCGGATTGGCGTTGTAGGCGTCATTCACCACCGTGACGCCGTCACGCTCGCTCACGTCCCAGCGCATGCCGGGGAGAACCAACCGCGCGAGTCCCTCCGCCGCGGCAGCCGCCATCACGCCCGCCGTGCGGGCCGCCGCGAACGCCAGCAGCAGGTTCGAAGCGTTGTGCTCCCCGGGCAACCCGCTGCGCAGCTCGGTCTGTTCACCGGTCACACGCTCGGACACCCGCATCCGGCCGACTGACAGATCCAGCGGCTCGCCGTAAAAATCCGCCTCGCACGTTACCAGCGAGGTCGTCACGACCGGTGCCGTCGCGCAAGCCGCCAGCCGCTCAAAACAGGCGGTCTCGCGGCAGAGCACCGCCGCGCCGCCGGACGGCAGCACGCGCAGCAGCTCACCCTTTTCAAGGGCGATCGCCTCCAGCGAGCCGAAGTGCTCGATGTGGGCGCAGCCGATGCTGGCGATGATCGCGATATCGGGGCGCAGCACATCGGCCAGCCCTGCGATCTCCCCCGGATGGTTGGTGCCGGCCTCGAAGATGCCGTATGCTGCCTCTGCGCCCAGCGTCAACAGGCTGAGCGGCAGCCCGATCTCATTGTTCAAATTGCCGCGCGTGGCGCAGACCGGGCCGCCGCCGCCACAAAGCGCGGCCGCCATCTCTTTGACGGTGGTTTTGCCGGAGCTGCCGGTGATCCCCACGATGCGCGCAGACTGCCGCAGCCGCCACGCGCGCGCGGCGTCCGCCAGCGCGCGCCGCGTGTCCGGCACGCGGACCAGCGGCCATCCGGCGGCCGCGTCCGGCGCGCGCCACGCCCGCTCCACCAGCGCCGCGGCCGCCCCGTTCTGAAAGGCCTGCGCCACGAAATCATGCCCGTCAAAACGCTCGCCGCGCAGGGCGACATAGAGACAGCCCGGCGTCACCTGGCGCGTGTCCTGCGTCACACCGCGGAAGGTCGCCGGCAGCGCCTGCGCGTCGCCGCCCGCCCAGACGGCAAACGCGGCCGCGTCAAAAACTTGTGGATCCCCGTTTGACATGTTCACATCCACCCCGACGGCCCGGCCCAGCCGGAGCTACCGATCCTGCCGACCCGCACCGCCCACCGTACGCGCCTCCTCCGCCACCACCTGCCGATCGTCGAACGGCACGGTGCGGTCCGCCAACTCCTGAAACGGCTCATGCCCCTTGCCGGCCACCAGCACCACATCGTCCGGCCCGGCCTCGGCCAGCGCCAGCCGGATCGCCGCGCGCCGGTCGCATTCGACGGTCACCTCCGCGCCGGCGGGCACGCCCGCCAGAATCTCCCCGATGATCGCCATCGGCTCCTCGCCGCGCGGGTTGTCCGAGGTCACCACCAGCCGGTCGGCCCACTCGGCGCAGGCGCGGCCCATCAGCGGACGCTTGGTGCGGTCACGGTTTCCGCCGCACCCGAAGACGACAAGCAGGCGCCCGCGCGTGATTTCGCGCAGCGTGGTGAGCACGTTGCGCAGCGCATCGTCGGTGTGCGCGTAATCGACGAACACCGCGGCGGGAAGGGCAGTGGGCACGCGTTCGAGGCGCCCCCACTGCGGACGCGCCTGCTCCAGTGTCGCGGCCACCGTATCCAGCAACACGCCCGCTTCGAGGGCGAGCCCGGCCGCGCACAGCATGTTGACGATGTTATAGCGGCCGGCCAGGTGCACGCACAGCGCGCGGCGTCCGCCGTCCGGCGCAACCAATGTGAACCGGCTGCCGTCGGGTGTCACCGACACCTCTTCGGCGCGCAGGTCGGCGCTCGGCGCGAACCCGCAGGTGACGCGGCGCAAAGGCAGTGTCGCGACAAACTCCGCCATGCGCGCCCCGTAGCCGGCATCGAGGCAGCAGAGCGCGGACGCGCCCGGATGGCTGTCCGCAAGCTGCGTGAACAGGCGCTGTTTGGCCTGGAAGTACGCCTCCATGGTTCCGTGGTAATCGAGATGATCTTGCGAGAGGTTGGTGAAGGCGGCGGCCTCGAAGCGCAGAAACGCAGCGCGCTGCTGGTCCAGCGCGTGGGAGGAGACCTCCATCACCGCCGTGTCGCAGCCGGCGCCGTGCATCGCGGCCAAGAGCCTTTGCAGTTCACAGGCGTCGGGCGTGGTCCGTGTGGCCGGAATCGTGCGGCCGCCGTACTCGACCTGAACGGTGGACAGCAGGCCGGGCGTGTGGCCGCCGGCACGCAGCAGTTCGCGCAGCAGCCAGGCGGTGGTGGTCTTGCCGTTCGTGCCGGTGATGCCCGTCACGCGCAGCGCGCGGGCGGGCCAGCCGTTCAGCGCGGCCGCGAGGCAGGCCAGCGCGCCGCGCGCGTCATGGACGACAATCGACTGTTTGGGCGCGTCGCGCACCGGTGTCTGCGCCAGCACCGCGACCGCCCCCTTGGCCAGCGCGGCCGCGGCATAACGCGCGCCATCGTCGCGGCTGCCGGTCAGCGCCACGAAAAGATCGCCCGGCCTGACGCGACGCGAATCGCACTGCACGCCGCTGAAAACCAGCGGAGCCGGCTTCTCTTTGAAAAAAGGCCCTAACTCTGGAATATCCGAAAATTTCATCGCTGTTTCCTCATCGGTCAAAGAGCCGGGCCGGTGCCCGCGGTCACGGTTGCGCCACGTCGAGTCCATCCTCCTCGTCGGACGGCAGATCGGGGTCCAAGGCGAGATAGCGCGCAGTCGCCGCCGCGATCTTGCCAAAGACCGGGGCCGAAACGAATCCGCCGGTATGCTGGGGACGCGGTCGCTCGACCGAAACCAGAACACTGAAGACCGGTTCGCCCGCCGGCACGAAGCCGACAAACGAGGCGTAGTAATCGGTGCTTGAATAACCGCCGGGCACGGCCTTCTGCGCAGTCCCGGTCTTGCCGCCGATCGAAAAACCGGGGACGGCGGCACGCTTGCCGGTGCCGCCCTCTTCGGTGACGCCCGTCAGCATCTCGCGCACGACGCGCGCGACCTCGGGGCGCACCGGCCGGCCGATGACTTCCGGCCGTGCCTGAAAGACGGTCTCGCCGCTGGGCGACACGATCCGGTCAACCAGATACGGGCGCATCATCCGTCCGTCATTGGCCAGCGTGGAGTAGGCGTTGATCATCTGAAGCCCCGTCACCGCGATGCCCTGGCCGATCGGAATGCGCGTCGGTTTCAGCTTGTCCCAGTCCTTGGCGCGCGCCAGGATCCCGTTCTCCTCACCCGGCAACTCGATGCCGAGTTTGCTGCCGAAATTGAACGCCCGCAGATAATTTTCAAGCCGTTGGGCACCGAGCCGGAGCCCCATTTTCGCGCAGGCGATGTTACTGGACTTCTTGAGAGCCGTGCTCACGGTGACGCGCCCGTAGACGTGATCGCGCAACGGCTTGCCGGCATAGAACCAGACCCCCTCGCCAACCTCAAATTCTGTCGAGGGCGTGGCCAGCCGCTCGTTGAGCAGCGCAGCCACCGTGACCGCCTTCATGATCGAGCCCGGCTCATAGACAATCGCCAACGCGTTGTTGCGCCAGACATCCAGCGTCGTCTCGGTATAGTTCTCAGGCTCAAAGTCGGGGAACGATGCCATCGCCAAGATTTTGCCCGTGCGCACGTGCTGCACGATCGCCCATCCCGACAGCGCGTCAAACTTCTCGACCACCTCCTGGATCGCCCGTTCCACCTCGAACTGGATGCGGTGGTCGAGCGTCAAATAGATATCCGAGCCTGCGATCGGCGGCACATACACTTTACGCCGGCTGAAAATCTCGCGGCGTCCGGCATCTTTCTCGCCCTCGATCAGCCCCGGCGTGCCGGTCAGGTAACGGTTGTACTGCTGCTCGATGCCGGCCCCGCCCACACCCATGTTGTTCACAAAGCCCAACACATGTGACATACGCCGCCCTTGCGGATAACGCCGGATGACCATCTCTTCCGCGCCGACCCCGCTGATCGTCAACGGATCCGAAAGCGCCTCGAACACCCGGTCGTCCAGACTGTAGCCGAGTTTGATGTAGCGCGAATCCGTACGCCTGAACTGCGCCTGCACCTCCGCTTCGGGCAGGCCGAGATGCTGCGACACCGTCCGGGCGATCTGCCCCACGTCATGCTCTTTCTTGACCGATTTGGGATCCAGGTAGAAGAGCCGGGCCGGCAGACTGACTGCCATCGGATACGGCTTGCCGTTGCAGTCGTAAATACCGCCGCGCAGCCCCAGCAGAGTCCGCTTGTACTCGCGTCCCGTCACCTTCGAATGATTCGAGAGGTGGAGGTAGCAGAGCTTGGCCCCTAGGCCGCAGAAGGACACGAGCAGCAACAGCGCAATGAACCAGATGCGAATCTGTATACCGCGTTCATGCATGGAGCGCCGCCACCTTCCGCCCACGCTATTTCGGCAGCGTCTTCACGACACGTTCGGTCGCACTCTGACTGCGTTTGAAACGGGCCAGCGAGAGCTGTCCTTCGATGGGCAGTCCCGACGCGTCCATGCGCACCACCTGGTCGGCAGCCGGATACGACATCGCGATGCCGTGCTGCAGCATCGCCTCTTCCAACTTCTCCGGCGTGTTTTTCTCGCTCCAGCGCGACTCTTCGCGCGCGTATTCCGCGTTGAGCGTCTGGATCTTCTGTTCGCATTTCCGGATTTCCTGACCGAGCTGGGCGCACTTGGAATCCATCACCCAGTACACCAGCACCAAGGTCACCATCAACACGATTAAGCCGGCCACGGAGCGCGGCAGCACTTTCGCGTACACCTGTCGTTTTCGATTCCGTCTCATCTCACACCCTCCTGTGGGCTGTGGTTGTTTTCATCAATCAAACCGTTTGCCACTCAAACATCCATCCGGCCGCGCACCGGCGCCTCGCAGCGCTGCACGACCCGCAGTTTCGCCGAACGCGCCCGCGGATTGGCCTCCAGCTCGTCCGGCCCCGCCTCCAGCGGACGCCGCGTCACCCGCGTCACAGCGGGCAGCTCGCCTTCCCAGCGCTCGCCGCCCTGCTGTAGAGAGACCCAGCGCCCGGCATGGGCCGCGAAGCGCTGTTTCACCGCGCGGTCGGTGATGCTCTCGAACGTGATCACCGCCATCCGTCCGCCAGGCTTGAGGAGCCGCAGCCCCTCCTCCAGCGCCTGCTCCAGATCCTCCAGCTCCTGGTTCACCGCCATGCGCAACGCCTGGAACACGCGTGTCGCCGGGTGCCGCGGCCCACTGCGTCCGCCCGCGGCTTCTGCCACCACCTCCGCCAGGCGGCCGGTCATGACGATCGGCGCCTGCCGCCGCGCGCGCTCGATCGCCTGCGCGATCCGCCGCGCGTGAGGCTCTTCGCCGAGCCTCCGAAAAATGTCTGCAAGGGACTGCACGTCCAGCCTTGCCAGCAGGTCGGCCGCCGACTCCCCCCGAGTCGTATCCATGCGCATGTCCAGGGGCCCGTCAAACCGGAAGCTGAACCCCCGCCCGGGCGTGTCGAGCTGATCGGATGACACGCCCAGGTCCAGCAGCACGCCGTCCACTGCCGCAAACCCGTTCGCCTCGGCCAGGCGCCGCAGCTCGCCGTGAGCCCCGTGCGCCAAGACCTTCTCGCCAGACAACACCGCCAGCCGCGCCGCCGAGCGTTCCAAGGCCGACACGTCTCTGTCGATCCCCAGCAACCGCCCGGACGGCCCCGCGCGCTTCAGGATCTCCGCCGCGTGGCCCGCGCCGCCGAGTGTTCCGTCGATGTAGCTGCCCCCGGGGACAACCGCCAGGGCGTCCACCGTCTCCTGCAACAACACCGGCAGGTGCATCGTCCCTCCAGACTGAATCCGTCTCAAACAATGATCGCGCGGCATCACGGCCCCGTCCGGAACACGCGTCCGTCCACCGGACGGATCCGCCATGCCCGCGATCCAAATCACATGTCACCCCGCGCCGGCCCCTGCCGGACGCCGCTAAAACTCCAGCGTCTCGCACGCTGCGGCCAGCGCCGCCTGATCCACCGTCTCGGCCTCCGGCCGCGACTCGGGCGACCAGAGCTGGACGCGGTTCATCGCGCCGATCATCACCACCTTGCCGCTCAGGCCGGCAAAGGCGAGCAGCCGGTCCCGGATGCGGATCCGTCCCTGTACGTCCAGCACAGCCTGCTCGGCGTTCTCGCCGAACACCCGCAGCGCCTCACCCGCGCGCCGGTCGAAAAGCGACCGCTGCCGCAACTTCTCCAGCCGCCCCTCCATCTCCGCCGGAGGGATCAGGTTCAGACACCGCTCGTTCGGGTCGGGAAACACATACACGTAGGCCGGCGACCCCATCAGGTCGCGCCAGCCCGAGGGCACGGTCAGCCTTTTCTTGGGATCCAAAGCATGGTCAAACCGCCCGACCAGCAAACCCGGTCCGGCAGCCGCCGCCACACTCTGTCCACCCGCAAAAGCCATACCTTGACCCTTTTTGACATTATTCAACACCTTTCCCCACCGTAAGTCAATGCCAAATCCCACGTTCACGCATCGCGGTTATTCATCGCAACTATTTGCGCATCAAGCTGTTAAATATATTCAGCTTGGTCGTTGACAGAAAAAATACCCGCCCAAAGCCCCTGGTCGGTGATTATTTCCGATATCCTCGCGCCGAGAGATGAGGTGGACTCTGTCGGGATCGGAGTCGCGTGGATGTTGTTGCGCCCACGCAGTGGATCGCAACGGCGAGTGTAAAAGCTCTGTTCTGTTTTTATCCACACTTGAGGCGTTGAAAGTTGAAAAAGGACGGCTCACCGCAGGCAACATTGTGCTTGCGGCGAACCGCGTGTTGATCTTTCGGCTTTCGCTCCCTGTCCGCCGCCGTGCCGGTGATCAGCGGATATAAAACACGAGGCCGGTGCCGAGGAAACGTGCCGTCACGACGCCGTTCGCGTCGCACTGGAACTCCGCCACCTTGTTGGGGCCGAGGTTCACGCCCTTCCAGGCCATGCCCGCGAAAGAGGCGCCCGCGCCGATCTTCGCGACGACAGCGCTGCCGCCCCTCGGGACGGGGTTCTCGTCCGTGCGCCCGAAGTCGACAACGACCTGCGCGGCCGTGAGGTCCGCGAACGTGAGGCCGTCCGTCGCTTCCGCATCGACGTCGAGTGTGAGCGTGCCAAAGGTGCCCGAGAGCGTGCCCGTGCCGGAAAAGCGGCTGGCGGCGTCCGTCGTGCCAGCGACGCACCGGACCGTGCCTTCGGCGATCATGAGGCCTCCGCCGTT
>JAQUEX010000080.1 GCA_028684935.1 Kiritimatiellia bacterium
ACCGGAAGAACACGGATTTTCATTGAGCCTGTTTTGGCGGTCGTGTACAGTGACACTTTTGCTTGATTACTTGTTAGGAGAGATCCGCATGAAAAAGAGTGCATGGATGTTGGTGGGCATGATGGCGGTCGCGGGATGCGCGCTGAACTTAGGGAGCCAACGCGGCGCGCTCACCGCCCCGCAGGCCTTGACAGTCGATTATCTGCAAGATCCCGTGGGGCTTGACCATCCGGCCCCGCGCCTGAGCTGGAAGCTGACCGCCGCACGCCGTTCGGCGCGCGGCCTGCGCCAGACCGCCTACCAGATTCTGGTGGCCTCCTCGCCGGAGCGGCTGCGTGACAACCAAGGCGACCTCTGGGACAGCGGCCGCGTGGTCTCCGACCAGTCGTTGAATGTGGTTTACGCCGGCACGCCGCTCGCGACCTCGCAGCGCTGCTATTGGAAGGTACGCGCCTGGGACAACCAGAGCGACGCGCCCTCCGCCTGGAGTGCGCCGGGACGCTGGATCATGGGCGTGATGCGTTCGGCCGACTGGCAGGCCCGCTGGATCGGCGCGAATGCCGCCACGCGCCCGGACTGCGATCTGGCCGGCGCGCAATGGATTTGGACCGGTGACGCCCCGTCGCTGGCGCAGGCGGCGCCGGGTATCCGCCACTTCCGGAAGGTGTTCAACGCCCCGCGCGGCGCGCAAGACGCACCGGTGGTGCTGGCGCTCACGGCGGACGACGAGTACGAGGTGTTCATCAACGGCAAAAGCGCCGCTAAAACCTGGGGCCATGTCAATGATTGGCGCTGGATGCGCTTTCAGGACGTTTCGGCCTTGATCAAGCCCGGACGCAACGTGATCGCCGCCACGGTGAAGAACAAAGAGCTGGGGCCCACCGCTCTGCTCGCCGTGCTGAAATTCGCAGACGGACAGGCGGTGCCGACCGACGCCACCTGGAGCACCTCGGCTCAGGCTGCTGAGGGCTGGAAAGAGCAAGCCGACGGCTTCACGCATGCCGCATGGAAGGCCGCCACGGTGGCAGGTCCTGTGGACGGCGCCCCCTGGGGCAAAATCGAACGCCGCCGCGAACTGGTCTCGCCGGCTTTTGAAAAGCGCTTTACAGTCGCGCGCCCGGTGCGCGAAGCCACGCTGCACATCACCGGGCTCGGCTTCTATGAAGCGAGTCTCAACGGACGCCGTATCGGCCGCAAGGTCCTGGACCCGGTCCCCACCCGCTTCGACCGCCGCGTGCTTTACTCCACCTATGACATGACCGACCTGCTCTCGCGCGGCGAAAACCGCTTGCATGTGCTGCTGGGACACGGTTGGTACGACGTGCGCAGCGTCGCGGTCTGGAACTTTGACAACGCGCCTTGGCGCGATTTCCCGCGCATGCTGGCGCAGCTTGAGATCACATACGACGACGGCACGCGCGTGACTGTGGTGTCCGACGACACCTGGCGTCAGGTCCCGAGCCCAGTCGGCTTTGACTGCATCCGCGAAGGCGAAGTGATCGGCAAAGCGCCGGCCGGCGCGCCCGACCTTGAAAAGCAGGTGGTGATGGCCGACGTGGTGCCCGCGCCCGCAGGCCGCCTCGCCGCCTCCGCGCTGCCTCCGAGCGTCGTCGCGCAGCGCCTCAAGCCGGTCACCGTGCGCGCGCTCACGCCCGGAACCTGGCTGGTGGATTTCGGACAGAACACCGCCGGCTGGATCAGTCTCAAACTCACCGGGCAACGCACCGGCGACGTGATCACGGTCAAGTACGGTGAAAAACTCAACGAGGATGGCAGCTTGAGCTTGAAAGGCACCGACGCGCACTTCCGCTATCCCGCGTCGTTCGGAACGCTGCCCGGTGGCTGGTTCCAGACCGATCGCTTCGTTTGCGACGGCAGCCGCGCACAGGTCTACGAACCGCGTTTCACCTACAACGGCTTCCAGTATGTGGAGATCAGCGGCCTGGCGCGTGCGCCGGACGCCTCAAGTGTCGAGGCGTGCGTGGTTCACACTGACTTCAAAGACGCCGGACGCTTCACCTGTTCGAACGATCTGCTGAACAAACTCCAGCATGCCATTCTCTGGGCCTATCGCGGCAACTTTGTTAATGGCTACCCCACCGATTGCCCGCACCGTGAAAAGAACGGATGGACCGGCGATGCGTCGCTGGCCTCGGAACTCGCGATGTACAATTTTCAGAATACGGCGGCTTATGAAAAATGGGTCCAGGACTTGATCGACGAGCAACTCCCCGACGGCAACCTGGCGGCCATCGTGCCGACCAGCGGCTGGGGTTATCAATGGGGCAATGGCCCGGCCTGGGACAGCGCGCTGGTTATCATCCCGTGGATGCTGTACGTCTATCAAGGCGACACGCGCGCACTCGAAACCGCCTATCCCGCCATGGCGAAGTATGTCGACTACATGACCTCGCGCGCCAGGGACGGCATCGTCTCGCACGGTCTCGGCGACTGGATCCCGGTCAAGACTAAGACGCCCACCGAGGTGACCTCCACCGGCTATTATTATCTCGACGCACAGATCGTAGCACGTGCCGCAGAGCGGCTCGGCAAACCGGGCGATGCGCAGAAATACGCTGCGCTCGCGCGCTCGATTCGCGAGGCCTACACGCGCCACCTTTACAAAGGGAACGGCGTCTACTCAATCGGCAGCCAGACCGCTCAAAGCTGCGCCCTGCATCAGGGATTGGTCCCGGCCGCCGAACGGACGGCCGCCGAAGCGCGTCTTGTCGAGTCCGTGCAGCAGGTCCGTGCCTTCCCGGACTTCGGCATCTTGGGCTCGAAGTATGTGTTCCGCGCGCTAAGCGATGCCGGCCGCACAGACCTCGCCTTCGCCATGGCCACGAAAGACGAACACCCCTCCTATGGCAACTGGATCAAGCGCGGCGCCACCACCTTCTGGGAGGACTGGAACGAAGGCGCATCGCGCAACCACATCATGTTCGGCGACATCTCCGCCTGGTTTTATCAATATCTCGGCGGCATCCGCCTGGCCGACAACGTCTCCGCCGTCGCAGCGTCCGCCGATCCGCAAGCCGTGGCCTTCAAGCGGTTTGTCATAGCGCCGGAGCCGGTGGCTGAACTGGACTGGGCGACGGCCGAACACGACTCGCCTTACGGCCTCATCCGCAGTGAATGGCGACGCGAGAAGGGCGCGTTTGTGTTGGAGGTCGAGATACCGGTCAACACCGAAGCGACCGTCTACCTGCCGGTCAAACCGGATGCGAAAAACGTGACCGCCGACGTGGCGCCCATCGCGTCAGATCGCGACCGAATGGCCTTCCGCGTCGGCTCAGGCCGCTATCGCTTCTGCGCGCGTTGAACGGCGTCCGAACGCGTCAAAACGTCATGTCCGGATAGATGAGGCATTCGATTTTGGACTTCGACTTAAGATCGCGGAAATAGGCGTCGACGCCTGCTTTGTATTTCGTTCGCACGATGCTGTCGGTCAGGCGCTTATGGTCTATCGGCACGCTTTTAAGTAGGATATGGGACACGCGCACCGTCGCCGGAACAGCCGGCGACGTCGCGGTCGCCTCCGTAGCGGGCGTACGCGCCGTGACCTTCAGAACGTGATAGCCGAAGCGCGTCTCGATCACCGGGCCGATCACGCCGATCTCCTGTGTGAACGCCGCATGCTCAAAATCCTTGAGCATTTTGCCGTGCGTGAACTCGCCAAGGTCGCCGCCATTTTTGGCGCTGGGGCACTGTGAAACGGTACGGGCCGTATCCGCAAAGTCCGCGCCGTCCAGAAGCTGCTTGCGGATACCTTCCAACTTGACGCGCGTCGCTTGGTTGGTGGCCTTCAGCAACGCCACGGATTCAGCGATCTCTTTATCGCTGACCTTTAACGTGTCACGCACTTTCTGCTTCAACAACTTGTCGATGACCAATCCGTCCTCAAACTCGCGGCGCATCATCGCTTCGCCCATCGGGCCTTTCATGAAAAAATCATTCGTCGTCCAGTTGCGCGACTTGAGCGAAACGGAGAGCGCCCGCAGGCCCTCCTGTCGATCCATCTCGGCCAACTGGATCTTCTGCTTGGCAGCCTCTTCCATCATGACCGTCTTGAAGACAAACGCTTTAATGGAGCGCCGCCGGAAATGCTCCTTGGCCTCCGCCATCCGATTGGTCGGAATGACCAGATGATTCACCTCGACATCGTCTTTGAGGTACCCCATCGCGCGCTTTTCCATGTCGGCCCAAGAGAGCGGCGTGCCGTTCACCATGGCCACCACATAGTCCGGCGGCATCTCTGCCGGCGAGGCGACCGGTTTCAAGGCGTCGCGGGCACCTTCCTCACGCCCGCAGCCGCAGAACACAATCGCGCACATCGCACTCAAAAGGCCAATCGTAGAGGACATCTGTCGCATGAAATAACTCCTAAAAAAAGCAGAGGATCAACACCAAATATCAGGAATGATACGAGATCACTCCTGGCTTTTCGAGTCTGAAATTCCCTGCCCCGTAGATTGCCGATTGCTGCTTGCCGATTGCTGATTGACATTCCCGGCTCAAGCCGCCAAAATTGTCTTTTAAATAATTGCTAGGAGTCCCTATGAGTGAGGTGTTGAACCGAGTCGCTGAAATCGGTGTTGTTCCTGTCATCGCGATGAATTCCGCCGAGCAGGCGTTGCCTTTGGCAGACGCGTTGCTGGCGGGTGGCTTGCCGGTGGTCGAAATCACATTTCGCACGCAGGCTGCTGCTGAGGTGATTCGTCTGCTTGCACGCGAACGCCCCGAGCTGATCGTCGGCGCGGGCACCGTCTTGACACCTGAAACCGTTCAGACTGCCGTCGCGGCCGGTGCGCGCTTTGCAGTGGCCCCCGGTTTGAATCCCCGCGTGGTCGCGGCAGCCGACGAACTCAAACTGCCTTTTGTGCCCGGGATCGCAAACCCCACAGACATCGAGGCGGCGCTTGACGCCGGCTGCCGGTTGTTGAAGTTTTTCCCGGCGGAAGCCTTGGGCGGTGTCAAGCTCCTCACTGCGCTTTCCGCGCCATACCGGCACACGGGCGTACGGTTCATGCCCACCGGTGGCATCTCGACGGGAAACCTTGACGGTTACCTGGCGCTCGACACGGTGGCGGCTGTCGGCGGCACGTGGATCGCGACCCAAACGGATTTGGCGCAAGGTCATTGGGAGGAGATCGCCGGCCGCTGCCGCAAAGCCCGCGAACTCGTGCATGCGGCCAGGACCAACAAGCGGTAACAGACATGAGCACGGTTAAATTCAATTGCCCGCACTGCCAGCAGCGTCTCGGCGTCGCCGATACCCTGCTCGGCCAGAAAATTTCCTGTCCCACATGCGGCGGACATATTCGGTTGCCTGAAAATCCGGCGGTGCCCCCCTCCCAGTCGGCACCGCTCGCGGCGTCTCCAAACGCTGCCGAGCCGCAGCAGCCGCAGTTCTTGGTCCAGGCCCCGCCTCCGCCGCAGCCCGCAATCCCAGTGGAAAAGCCGAAAACCTTCGGCACCACGGTGCCCGTCACCCTCATGAACGGGGACATCACGTTCTTCTGCCCGGGATGTTCCAGCAAACTTGTCGTGACCGAACGGGCGGCGGGCAAACAAATCCCCTGCCGCGCGTGCGGCACCGCTGTCACCGTGCCGGGCACAGGCATTCCGCCCGATCCTGCCGGCCGGCAAACCATCAACCTGTCTTTGAGGCAGGATGGACACACCACCCTGCGCGAGCTGGTGGCGCGAGCGCGCACGGGTGACACCCTAGCCGCCAAAGCCGTGCTTGCGTATGGTGCCAATGCCGTTTCCGAACTGCTCGACGGGCTTGAAAACTCCTTTGATGAGCCCAAAGAGAATCGAGAGGCCGACATCTTGGTCGACCTGCTGGTCAGAATCGGCATTGCCAGCGTCAAGCCGTTGATCACGAAACTCGGCAAGAGCCGGCGCGCCTACTACGCGCTCGGCCGCATCGGCAACGAAGAAGCCATCGAGGCGCTTGTGCGCGAGCTGACTTCGGTCAACTGGCGGCGCGTGGAAGCTGCCTGTATCGGACTGGGCTTACTCGACAACCCCGCCTCTCTGTATGTGATTCCGCAGCTCGAAAACACCCGTAAATCAACGCGCGTCGGCGAAGTGTACGCTGCGGCAGGCAGCGCTATCACCGCTTTGCAGCGCCGCTTTGCAACACGTGTGTAAAGCCTGCTGCGCATCGGCGTCTTGACGGTCGTGTGCCGACACACCGGCACGCATCCCAAACTGACACACAACCCTCGCATCATGCTCCTCCGCTTGTTTTCATCTCCGGTGCCGCCGGATTATCTGCGCGATGAGTCGCGCAAAACAGGGACTGCCCAGGGCATCGTCCTCCCGCGATCGGTTGACGAATTGACCGCCGCGCTACGTGAGGCAGCCGCCGTCGGCCAGCCGATCACCGTCCAAGGCGCGCGTACCGGCATTGCCGCGGGCGCCGTGCCTGATGGCGGACTGGTCGTGAATCTCTCGAAGCTGGAAGCCATTCTCGGTTTCGGAGCGGACAGCGACGGCTGCCCCACCCTGCGGGTCCAGCCCGGCGTCACACTGACCGCCCTGCGCCGGCATCTGGCGGCGGCAGACCGGCCCTGCCTGTTCACGCCGGACCCCACGGAAGCATCCGCCAGTATCGGCGGCATGGCGGCCTGCAATGCATCCGGTGCCTGCTCCTTTGCCTACGGACCCACGCGGGCGCACATCGCAGCGATGACCGTCTTGCTGGCCGACGGCGACAGGCTCACGCTGCGACGGGGCCAAGCCCTCGCCCAAGGCGACCACTTCGCCCTCCAAACCCAGAGCGGGCGCACCCTCACCGGCACCTTGCCGCACCTGAACATGCCCGCCGTCAAAAACGCCGCCGGCTATTGGGTCAAACCCGGCATGGATCTGTTGGACCTTTTTATCGGCAGCGAGGGTACGCTCGGCATTCTTGCCGAACTCGAGCTCCGACTCTCTCCCAAGCCTGCCCAGACCCTCGGCATCCTCTGCTATTTTTCAGACGAAAACCACGCCCTCGCCTGCGTGTCCGCTTTGCGCGAGCAAGCCCGTGGCGCCGCGCCTCACACGCTCGCGGCCATCGAATATTTCGACGCCGACGCGCTGCGGCTGATTCGTTCCAGCACCGCTCACACCGGGCTGCTGCTTCCCTCGCCGCAGCCGCACTGGAAGGTCGCCCTCTACCTGGAATGGGCTCTCGCCGCGCACACCCCCCTGCCCGACGCCCTGACCAGCCGCGTTCTGGCTGCCTGCAACGGCAGTGCGCATGACACGTGGCTCGCCGCCGACGCGCCGACGCTCGAGAAGCTGAAAGCATTCCGTCATGCCGTCCCCGAACAGGTCAACGCCCTGATCGCCGAACGCAAGCTCCGCCATCCCGACCTCACCAAACTCGGCACCGACCTTTCCGTGCCGGATAACCGCTTGACCGCCGTCATGCGCCTCTATCGCGACGGACTAGCCGAAGCCGGCTTGCAACATGTGATTTTCGGCCACATCGGCAACAACCACGTGCACGTCAACATCCTGCCGCGCGACATGTCCGAACATGCCGCCGGCAAACGGCTCGTGCACGCCTGGGCGCGGCAGGTGGTTGCCTGGGGCGGAAGCGTTTCAGGCGAACACGGGATCGGCCGTCTGAAGAAGGAGTTGCTGCACATCATGTACGGTGCCGAGGGCATCGCCGGCATGCGCCGTCTGAAAGCCTGCTTCGATCCAGAAAACCGCCTGAATCCCGGCCGCCTGTTTGACTGAAAATGGAGAGTGCGTATGCGCCTGATCATACCTGTCACGTGGCTCATGCTGCTGCCTGCTGTCATGACCGGCGCCCCGGCCGCACGCGCCTTGGTCTATCAGGCCGAAGCCGCGCGGCTTCACCCTGAACGCGCCGAGGCGGTGGCACAACCCTCTTTCAAGGACGGATACGGCGTGGCGCTGAAACCGGGAGTGACCGCCGCCCACCCTTCAGACAACGCGCCGCCGGACCTCGTGTTCACCGTCAACGAGCCTGCAGCCGGACGATTCGTGCTGCGGACCTACGCCGCCGTGGATGCCGCCGGTGCCGAACAGATGCGCCGCGCAACCAGTAAACACGCCTCGCTCTTCGCGGATTTCCAGATCGACGCGCAGCGTCCCACGCGGCGTGTCGTTTTCGTGCCGTGGAGCGCGCCGGATTCCTGCACCCAGGTCTTGGGCATTTTCGACCTGACCAACGGCGCACAGTCGATCAAGGTCTGGCTGCCGCCCCATGCGCGTCTCGACCGGCTGGAAGTTCATCCCTACCGCGCGCCGGCCGTGCCGAAAGAGGCGGCTTCATATCTGCCTTCCGTGCGACCGCCTGCCGGCCATCCGCGCCTGTGGGTGACCCGCACCTCACGTGAGCATGTCCGGTCCCGGCTTGACCATCCGGAGCATGCGGCACAGTGGCGCGCGGTTCGCAAGCTGGCGGACAAGCCCGTGGAGGTCCACTTCCC
This sequence comes from Kiritimatiellia bacterium, assembly GCA_028684935.1. GTDB lineage: Bacteria > Verrucomicrobiota > Kiritimatiellia > RFP12 > UBA1067 > DUPH01. Next base: position 8,463 of record JAQUEX010000080.1, read on the forward strand.
TGATGACGCGGAAATGGCGCACAATACGGCGCTGGAAAACGCAGCAGCCGCCAAGGCGTTCGTTTACCTGATCTCAGGCGATGAACGGCACGGCCGTGAAGCGGTGCGTCTGACACGCGAGTACCTGTCACGCGTCTCCTTCGGCAACCTTCTCGACATCACGCGCGAGACCGGCGCCGCGATCTACGCCGCCGCCCGCGTGTACGACTGGTGCCACGCACTCTGCACGCCCACCGACCGCGAGATCCTGCGCCGCCACATGATGCGCCTCGCGGAAGAGATGGAGTGCGGCTGGCCGCCTTTCAAAGGCTCGGTCGTCAATGGCCACGGCAATGAGGCCATGATCAACCGCGACCTGCTCGCCATGTCCATCGCGCTGCATGAAGAGGACCCCGTGCCTTACCGATACTGTGCCTATCGTATCCTTGAAGAACTCGTGCCGATGCGGCGCTTTGAATACCAGTCTCCACGCCACAACCAAGGCGTCAGCTACGCGGCCTACCGCTTCGGCTGGGAAATGCACGCGGCCTGGCTCTTCCGACGCATGTCCGAGCGCGAGGTCTTTGATCCGAACATCAAGACTGTGCCTCTGTACTGGCTTGCCATGCGTCTTCCGAACGGCGAGATGCTGCGCGACGGTGACGGCATCCCCGCCGGGCGCTACTACAGCTACGCGCAGACCGCCCTGCTCTGCTACACCTATAACAACGACCCGCTCCTCAAAGGCGAATTCCTGCGTCAGGGCGGCAAGGTTGCCGACCCCCTGCTCTATCTGCTGCTCAACGACCCCGCGCTCCGCGCCGAGCCGGATCTCGCCACGCTGCCGCTCACAACGGACTTCGGTCCGGTATTGAGTGGCATGATCACGCGCACCGACTGGAACATGGGCAGCAACGCCAACCACACGGTCGTCGCGGAGATCAAGGGCGGCGGCTATCACTTTGGCAACCACCAGCACGCGGATGCCGGAGCGATTCAACTGTACTACCGAGGGTTGCAGGTCGCGGACCTCGGCCAATACAAATTTTACGGCACCCCGTATGACCTGAATTTCAATAAACGCTCCGTCGCGCACAGCATGCTGCTGGCGGTCGATCCCGGTGAAACGTTTCTCAAAACACCGGCCAATGACGGCGGCTCGCGCTTTCTGCAGGCCCACCCGCGCACGCCGCGGCAGCTTCAGGATACGCCCCTTTTCCAATACGGACGCAAGCTGTCATGCGGGTTCGGCCCCTCGGCCCTGCGCCCCTCATACAGTTACTACGCCACCGATCTTCGCGCTGCTTACTCGCCAAAAATCGCCGCATTCACGCGGTCATTCTGTTTTCTCAACCTCGGCAGGCCCGACCATCCCGCGTGCGTGATCGTGCTGGATGACATCCGCACCGCTGACCCCGGCTTCAAGAAATACTGGCAGCTCAACACGCTGCAGCCACCGCGCCGCACGCCGGAGGGCGTCCAGCTTCACAACGCCGTGAACGGCGTGACGGGACGGGTCGATGTCTGCCTGTTGCTTCCCGCTCCAGAAGATCGGACGCTTGAGATCAAGAGCGGCTCAGACGTGTACGATGTTTTTGGCTACACGGTCACGCCGCCCGTCGCCACCCAGCCCGAAGCCAACGGCCACCGCGTGCTCTTCTCGCCCCGTCAGGCGCGCGCGCACGACACCTTCCTCGCCCTGCTGCAGGCGCACGACGACGCGGCCGCGCCCCTGCCGTACACGCTTGTCGAACGTGCCGAGTGCGTGATCCTCCGCATCGCCGACCGCATCGTCTGCCTGGCGCGCGGCGGAGTGTTACTCGAAGGGCCCTTGGACATCACGGTGCCTGCCGACGGCACGCGTTACGAGGTCGTGCTTGCCGGTCTTGCCCCCGGCAGGTGGCGCATCGTCGCGCCGCACGGCGAGACAACGGCCGAGAGCGCGGCCGGCAACCATACGCTCTCCTTCACCTCAGCCGCCGGCCGCTGCCGGATCACCCGCTAACGGATGCTGAACAGCGTCCCTTGCGGCGGGTAGACGGTCAGTTGAATGTCGTCGATACCGAACCCCTCGTTCTCGCCCGGACCATTATGCGTGGCGACCAGTTCCAGCACAAGCGTGCCGGCGGTATGCGGGATGCCCTGCAGGGCGTTCAGTTGCGCAAGATCGTAGACATGATCGTTGTAGAGAATGTCGCCGCCGCCGCCGAAAAGGTCCTGCCCCCCCAGTGTCAGCGTGTTCTTGAACGTCTGCACATCCGCGGCGGCCCCGAACAGGTCGAGCGAGTGGACCTGGGGCTGCACGCCCTGCGCCGGCCCCAGTCCGACGCGCAAGATCTCCGCGCCGTCGATCCTGATGGCGAGCCGGTCATCCTCCGTGGCGGGATCGAGCGACTCCAACTGCGCGAGAATCATCCCCAGATCGACCTTGTTGTGCCGCGGCAGACCGGAAAAGACCAGTGTCATTGAGTTGGTGCCGGTGCTCATCGAGCGCAGGAAGAGCGAGCCAGGGAAGCCGGCTGTCTGCAGCGTATTCGTCGGGAACGGCACGTACTGGGCGACCAGCCCAGATGCAGGCACGGCATTGGAGGCTGACAGACCTGCGATCTCTTCCGCAGTCAGCGCGCGGTTCCAGATGCGAGCGGCCCCGATGTCGCCGTTCAGCGGGAGAGCCGGCGACCTGAAGTCTTTGCCGATGCCGAGGCTGGCACCCCGCAACACGTAGGGTCCGAGCCATTCGGTCACGGCGGTTCCGCGCTGCTGGCCGTCCATATACAGATAGAGTTTGCCGTCGCGGCGCACCGCCGCCGCGCGGTGCCAGTTGCCGTCGCGCGTCCCGCTGACCGCATCCGAATTCGCCGAGACCATATCCGGCCCGTTTTTGGCCACAACCAGCCTGAACGTGTTGTCGGTGAACAGCTCGAAATTGCTGATGGCTGCCGCATTCCCGTCATAGTTGCCGATGAGGATGCCGCGCCCCGGATCGGTAGTCCGGAACATGACTTCATACGTATAATTGGTCTGCGTGAGCTGCCGGAGCTGCGGAGAAAACGGCACGTGCCAGCCGTTCTGATCCGCCGCGGCGTTGAACGGATCGTAGGGCGCGTATTCGGCCATCAGCCCGTCGCGTGCGACGACGCCGGCGCCGGGCATGCTGTTGGCGGCCAGACCGGCCACCTCGGCGGCGCTCAGGGCGCGCGCCCACACGCGGCCGGTGCCTATCTCACCGTTGAAGAGGCCGAAATTCCCGCGCCCGTCCTGACCGATGTACAGGTTGTCACCGCCCAGGTCAAACGCGCCGTGCGTCCACGTGTTAGATCCGATCAGCACGCCGTCCATATACAGATAGGCGTTGGTCGCGCTTCGGACGCCGGCCAGGTGGTGCCAGTTACCGTCCCGGCCCGTTAGATACCAAGGCGGCGTGACCTGGATGCGCTCCGCCGTTGTGCTCTCAGTCTTACGCCAATACAGCATGGCCTGATTGCCCACTTCGAGTTGCAGGTTGACAGTCCCGCCGCCGGTGCCGGGATAGATACCGAACAGGACATTCGCACCCGTGGAGGTCGTGCGGAACCACGCTTCCACGGTGAAGTCGCCCTGCGGCATCCGCTTCAGCGCCGAGCCGGCCGCCATCGGCACGCGCCAGCGCATCGGGGCGAGCTTCACGGCGTTGAACGGTCCTTCGGTGTGGCCGGCGGTGTCGGGCATGACGCTTCCGACCTCCTCCTCCGCCGCGCCGGCCGTTTCCCACACGCCGCCCGGGAAACCGACGCCGCCGCCGCGCAGCCAGCCGTTGTAGAACATGCCGTCCGGGATCCCCGCGTCCATACGCACGTTGCTCGCGAGCTGACCGGGCGCCAGCGTGATCGTCGGCAAAGCCTTGGGTGTGAAGGCCAGCGCCTGACCATCTGCCCCGAGCGCATAGACCGCCTGCACCTCGGCGGCCGAGAGCGCGCGGTCCCACAGCGCCAGTTCATCGACCATCCCTTTGAAGCATCGGCCGCCCACAGGCCCCGTGGCCGAACGGTAGGCGCCGACATGCACGCCCCGCACGCCGTAATAATCGAACATCTTGCCGGCGTTCACCGTTTTCGTGAGCCGTTGAATGCCGTTGCTGTACACGGTGAGTGTCGTGGCATCCCCGACGGTGGCAAAGGTGTGCGCCACGTGAATCCACGTTTTCAACCCCGTTCTCACGTTACCGACCCACTCTTGGCCGACATGACTGGTAAAGGAATCCAGCGCCAAATCAGAACTCTCGTACGACATCGTGTAATTGTCCCGCGACTGAAAGAGGCACTGCCGCGTATCGTTGGTCTGCTGCCAATACCACAGGGCGATCGTGAAGGAGCGCCCCAGGTTGTCCTGATGATAGGGCAGCCGGATCGCGCTCGCGCCGTCCAGAAGCAGGGCGTTGCCCGCGATGGGCGTCGCGCCGTCGGCCAATCCGGCGGCCGGCTGGCCGAACAGCGCGGAGGCGTCATGATAGGCGCTTGAGACCACCAGATTGGAGAGCGCACAGCCGGCGTCCTCGAAATCCCAATAGGCGACCGGATCATCGATGCTCGCCTGTCCGTTTGCCGTCAGCACTGAACCGAGCGCCGCGGCGCCCACGGCCATCGAGGTCCATGTCTTCTTCGGGTGTCTCATGTCTGCACTCCTTGTCGTTGCCGGCAGTCAGTTCTCCGCGCGGGTTGTCTACTCAGAAACGTACAGTTTTCAT
>JAQUEX010000081.1 GCA_028684935.1 Kiritimatiellia bacterium
TCGCCGGGCACGACGGCGTCCAGCGCGCTGCCGAGCGATCCTTTGTTGGCCAGCAGCGCGATGCGGCCGTCGGCGTTGGTGGTGACGGTCGCGGTGTCCGCGAGGTCGTACCAGGCCAGCGGGGCGGTCGGCAGAGCGGGCAGCGCGGCGGCGCCGCCGGGCGGCGTCTGGGCGGAGGGCGCGTTCAGCGTGCCGTTGGCGAGCGTCAGGCTGTTGCCGGTGGTCCCGATGGCAACGAGCGAGGCGGCGAGGGTTTGTCCGCCGAGGTCGACGGCCGCAGGGTCGGCCGCATGCTGCTGCGTGAGCGAAAAGAGGCGCGTGGGGTCGGCGGCGAGGGTGATGCCGCCCGCCGTGCCGGCGGCGTCGATGACGGCGGCTGCGGTCGCGTCGTCCGGAATCACCGAGGGGCCGAGCGCCGTCAGGGAAACGGTCGGGCCGGTGGCGCTCGCGGCCAGCACGCCCAGCGCGGCGTCATACAGGGCGGGCTGGCCGTTGACGGTGAACCAGGCGGGCATCGGGCCGGGCGTCATGTTCTGGATCAGGAGCCGGTTGGACGGGGAGCCCAGCGCCGGCGCCTCGATGTCCAGGGTGGAGCCGGCGGCGCGCACGAGCGTCGGCACGGTGACGGTCGAGGCGGTGGGGGCGCGCGGGAGCGACCAGCGCACGCCGGCGCCGTTGAGCGCGTTGGTCAGCGGCAGGGTGACGGCAAAGCCGTCTGCGGCCGCCGGGTTGAACGCCAGCGTGCCGCCGGCCTGACAGGTGAGCAAAAGGGTGTTGAAGACCGCGCCGGGGCCGACAGCCAGCGTGCCGCCGCTGTTGACCGTCAAGGTGCTGTCGGTGGCCGTGCCGGTGAAGAGCAGCGTGCCGGAGCCCGCCGCGACATTCAGGAGGCCGGCGCCGTTGGAGAGCGTGCCGCTGAGGATGTTGGTCTGCGTGCCGGTGAAAGTCAGCGTTTTGGTGCCGGAAGAAATGGGGGCGATGGCGCCGCTGAACGTCAAAGGGCCGCCGCCGGCATTTTCGAACGATGTGGTGCCGGCGCTGAGTTGGACGGGCAGCGCCAGCGTGGCCGGCAGGGTGCCGGCGTAGACAAACTTGGACGGGCTGCCGTCGGAGCGTGCGGCGGTCACGCCCAACGCGGCGGGGTCGGTGAACACAAGGGTGCCGTTGCCCGTCGAGATGCGGGCCGTGCCCGTGAAGGTGTTGCCGGGATTTGTCAGGAGCAGGGTCCCAGTCGAGTTCAGCTCGATGCCGGCGCCGGCGGTGCCGGTGATGCGGGCGGCGATCGTGAGGGTGGTGCCGGCCGCGGGTTTGATGTTGGCGAAGTCTGTGGTGGACGTGCCGTTGCGCGAGACCGTAATGTCGCCGTCGCCGCCGAGGATGAAGTCCGTGCTGGCGGTCAAGATGTCGCCGCCGCTGTTCGAGAGGGCGAGCGTCGCACCCGAAGCGATCGTGACCGTGGCCGGGGCGTTGACAAAGAGCGTTTTCAGTGTGATGCTCGCCGGGATTGTGACGGTCGCCGCGGTGTTGAGGGTCGCCGTGTCGCCAGCGGTTTGCGGCACACCGTCTGACCAGTTAGCGGCGTCTGCCCACGATCCTGCTGCGCCGCCGATCCACGTGGCGTTTACGGCCGAGACGCCGCGCACAACCGTCAAACACAAGAGGGCGGCTGAGCATAAGCTACGGACATACAGGCTGGTCATATGTGTTTCCCTTCGACGTGTTGGTTTCAAAATGGGTCAGCAGTGTGCAAAAGAACACCACTCTAATCTTACCTCTTATTGGCTTATGGGGGCAAGGCCGAAATGGAAGATTACCTACAAACACGCTTCTCAGCCGTGACAGGCCGGCCATTTTCATGCTATAGTGCGTCTTCCTCTATGAGCAAGAGACCGTCACAGTTTGATTTCTGGTTCGCCGTCAACAACACGGAGATCGTGATGCCGCCCAAGCGCCATCTCGAAACCTTCGGCAACACCATCATCAACTACTATCTGGTGAGTGAGCTGATGGATGCCGCGGGTAAAGTCCGGGTGCGCGAGGGACGCATGCAAGCGCTGCGGCCCCAGATCATCACGCCCTCCGCCTATTCCTCGACGCTGCTCGAAGGGTTCGGCGAACAGGCGCAAAAATACCTGGAGTGGCTCAAAGAGCATGAAGATTCAGTGCGCATCCTGCGCTACGGCTACACCCTCAAGCAGGAGGCCTTCAGCGAGCAGGTCCTGACCGACACGCCCGAGGCGGTGCTGGAGCGCGTGGCGCGTGAAGCGGCCGCCAAGAATGACCCGTTTGCCGCCGTGGTCAAGGGGGTGGATGACCCTTGGGATGTCTGCCTCGTGCGCCTGTTTTGGGCCGTGATCCAGAACTCCGCGCAGGCCAACATCCGCGAGCTGCACGAGCGCCGCATGTTCGAACTGCAGGACGGCCTGCCCGCAGGCCTGCGCGACGAGATCGAGAAGGGCTTTCTGGCCGCCTCCAAAGACGCAAACCTGATCAAGCCGCTCGGCAAGCTCTTGCAAGACAACGGCCTCTTCGAACGTTTTCAGGACCGGTTCTTCGACCTCATCCAAAAACGCGGATAACGCTATGACCATTACCGAAAAAATCCTGGCCCGCGAATCGGGCGCCTCCCTGGTTTCCCCCGGAGACAACATCTGGGTCAATGCCGGCATCCTGCTGACGCACGATGTCTGCGGTCCCGGCACCATCGGCATCTTTCAGCGCGAGTTCGGCAACGACGCCAAGGTCTTTGACCCTGAAAAGATCGTCATCCTGCCGGACCACTATATCTTCACGGCCGATGAAAAGGCTCACCGGAATGTGGACATCCTGCGCGCCTTCGTCAAGGAGCAGGGCCTGCCCTACTTCTATGATCCAGGCACCGAACGCTACTGCGGCGTCTGCCACGTGGCCCTTCCCGAGCTGGGCCATGTGCGTCCGGGCGAGACAATTTTCGGCACCGACTCGCACACCTGCACGCATGGCGCGCTGGGCGCCTTTTCGACCGGCATCGGCAACACCGACGCGGGCTTCATCATGGGGACCGGCAAGCTGCTGGTCAAAGTCCCGCCCACGCTGCGCTTCGTGCTGGACGGCGAGATGCCCGCCTACGTGTCGGCCAAGGATTTGATCCTGCATATCATCGGCGACATCGGCGTGGACGGCGCCACCTACTGCGCGATGGAATTCGCCGGTACCGCGATTGACGCGCTGAGCATCGAGGAGCGCTGCACCATCTGCAACATGGCGGTCGAGGCCGGCGCTAAGAACGGCATCATCGCGCCCGACGCCCAGACGCTCGCCTATGTCAAAGCCCGCACCGCCAAGTCGTTTGAACCGCTCTACAGCGACCCCGGCGCGCAGGTCCAGGCCGAGTACCGGTATGACGTCGCGACGCTCGAGCCGGTCGTGGCCCGGCCGCACCTGCCCGACAACAAAGCGCTGGCGCGCGCCTGCCGCGACGTGAAGGTTGACCAGGTCTACATCGGCTCCTGCACCGGCGGCAAGCTGGAGGATTTCGTCATGGCGGCGCGGATCATGAAGGGGCGGAAAGTCGCCGTGCGCACGTTGCTCGTGCCGGCCACGCGCGTGGTGGAGCAGGGGCTCGTCGATACGACGATCGACGGCCAGAGCCTGCGCCAGATCTTCGAGGCGGCAGGCGTCGAGCCGATCGCGCCGCCCTCCTGCGCGGCCTGCCTCGGCGGACCGATCGACACCTTCGGGCGCACCCACGGCCACGAGGTCGTGGTCAGCACAACGAACCGCAACTTCATCGGCCGCATGGGCTCGAAGGATTCGCAGATCTACCTAGCCTCGCCCTATACGGCGGCCGCCAGCGCCCTCACCGGCCACATCACCGACCCGCGCGATATCGCCTAGCGCCACGGCGGGCCATGCGCCTGCCCATTCTATCAGGAGAGACACCCCATGCCCAAAGACACCCTCATCCGCGGCCCCGTCTACGTGCTCGAGGACAACATCGACACCGACCTGCTTATCCCGGCGTGCTATCTGAACCTCGTGCCCACGATTCCGGAGGAGTACCGCAAACTCGGCTCGTACGCGCTCGCCGGCTTGCCCGACTCCTTCCCGAAGTTCGCCTCGAACCCGGACGGCACCACGCCCTTCCCGATCGTCATCGGCGGCCGCAACTTCGGCTGCGGCTCGTCGCGCGAGCACGCGCCGATCGCCCTCGGCGCCGCTGGTGCGAAGGCGGTTGTTGCCGAGAGCTATGCGCGCATCTTTTTCCGCAACTCGGTCGCCACCGGCGAGATCTTCCCGCTGGAGTCCCAGACGCGCCTGTGCGAGGCGTTCAAGACCGGCGACGAGGCCGAGATCGATATGACGTCGAACACCCTCACGCGCCTTGCGGACGGCGCGGTCTTCCCCCTGAAACCGATCGGCGCGGTCGCGCCGGTCATCGCCGCCGGCGGCATGTTCGCCTATGCCCGCGAGATCGGGATGATTAAGAAATGAGCACTCGGAGCACACGCGTCATCGCTATCGCCAACCAGAAGGGCGGCGTCGGCAAAACGACCACGGTCGTCAACTTGGCCGCCGCGCTCTCTCAGATGCAGAAGACGGTCTTGGTCATCGACCTCGACCCGCAAGCCAACGCCACCAGCGGACTCGGCCTGCAGCGCCAGCCGGGCCTCAGCCTCTATCCGGTCCTCACGGGAGCGGCCGATGTGGCAGACATCATCCAGGCCACGCCGTACGAGGGCATCAACATCATCCCGTCCGAGCTTGACCTGGCCGGCGCGGAGATCGAGATCGCGCGCCAGGAAAACCATCTGGCCGTGGTCCGCAACGTGCTCGACCGCGTGCTCACCGCCGGCGTCTTCGACTATGTGCTGATGGACTGCCCGCCTTCACTCGGCATCCTGATGACCTCCTCGCTCGCGGCGGCCGACGGTATTGTCGTCACCATGCAATGCGAGTATTACGCCATGGAGGGGCTGAGCGTGATCACCTCGCTGATCGACCAGCTCCGCGCCAACGGGGTCAATCCGGACCTGCAGCTCGAAGGCATCCTGATGACGATGTTCGACGGCCGCACGCGCCTGGCCGCCGACGTGGTGTCGGAGGTGCGCGCGCATTTTGCCGAGAAGGTCTACGACACCGTCATTCCGCGCAATGTGCGCATCAGCGAGGCCCCCAGCTTCGGCCAGCCGGTGATCTTCTACGATCCTTCAAGCCGCGGCGCGGAGGCCTACCGTGCCTTTGCGGCCGAGTTCGCGCGTCGTACCGCGCCGGCCGTCCGCACGTCATAGACGAACGCCGCGCCCCCCTCGCGACGTGCCCGGTGACGCAGCGTGTCAAACGGTTGCCCGCTTGCCCGGATACGGCAGGCGTGCTACAGTTGTCAACATGATGACACGACAAGCATTCGCGTTCATGGCGGCCGCCGCGTGCGGCGTGGCCGCGGCCGTGCAGGCGGAACCGCTCACGGTTTTCTTCGGGACCGGCGGTGCGCCGGCCAAAGGCATCTACCGCGCGTCGTTCGACACGCAGACCGGCAAGCTGGGTCCGGCCGAGCTCGCTGCGGAGATCGGCGGGCCGGGGTTTCTCGCGCTTCATCCCGACGGCTCCATGCTCTATGCGGTGGCGGACGGTGAGGGCGGGCAGGGCGTGACCGGCTACCGCATCGGCCGCGACGGGGCGTTGACCCCTTTCACGGCGTCGCCCACGGGCGACGGTCAGGCGTGTCATGTCGAGGTGCACCCTTCCGGACGTTTTCTGCTGACCGCGCAGTACGGCGGCGGGTCGGTGGCGCTCTTCCCGCTTGACGGCGAGGGCCGCCTCGGCGCGGCCACGCTGCAGGAACATCCCGCACCGGGTTCCGGCGTGGTGGCGGGCCGGCAGAAGGCGCCGCATCCGCACTGCTGCCGCTTCTCGCCCGACGGCCGTTACGCGCTGGTCCCTGACCTCGGCCTGGACGGCATCGTGATCTACCGGGTGGATGCAGCCGCGCAGACGGTGGTGCGCCACGGCTTTGCCAAGGCACCACCCGGCGCGGGGCCGCGTCACATGCGCTTTTCGACCGACGGCCGCTTCATCTATCTGCTCAACGAGCTCTCGCTGGCGGTCTCGGCCTATGCCTGGGACGCTGCGGCGGGAACCGCGCGGCTGTTGGCAACCACGCCGACGCTCAGCGAGGCGGTGAAGGCCGGCGAAGCGCACAACAGCGGCGCTGAAATTCTGACGCATCCCGGCGGGCGGTTCCTCTACACGTCCAACCGCGGGCATGACTCGGTGACGGTGTTCCGCGCCGAGCCGGCCACGGCCGCGCTGGAGGCGGTCCAGGTGCAGCCGGTGCGCGGCGCCTTCCCGCGCAACATCAATCTCTCGCCGGACGGCGGCTGGCTGCTGGCGGCCGGTGCCGATTCGGGCACGGTCGCCGTGCACAAGGTGGATCCGGAAACCGGGCGGCTCACGTATCAGACGCGCAACGTGATTCAGGTTCCCGCGCCGATCTGCGTGCTCTTTGCCCGCGTGCCGCAGAAGTGATGCTGCTGCGGAGAGATGTTTAGACCCGAAGACGGGGATTAAACTCAGCGTTTGCCCAAGAGATAGAGAAACGCCGGGCCACCGATCACCGCCGTGATGACGCCGACCGGGATTTCGGTCGGCGCGATCACGGTGCGGGCGATGCCGTCGCAGACGGCCAGCACGCTGCCGCCCAGCAGAAACGCGCACGGCAGGACCATGCGGTAGTCGAAGCCGCTCAGGCACCGGACGACATGAGGGACGATCATGCCGATGAAGCCGATCGGGCCTGCCACCGCCACGCAGGCCGCAGTCGCCACGCCCGCGCCGAGAAAGGTGAGCCGCTTGACGCGTGCCACGTCCACACCGTGGCCGAGCGCCAACTCTTCGCTGAACGCCAAATGGTTGTAGGCGCGCGCTAGGGAGAGCAGCAGCAGCACGCCCGGCATGCCGAGGACGAGCACGGACACCAGTTCGCGATAACCGAGGACATCGAGCCCGCCCATCATCCAGCGGTTGAAGGACAGGACCTCGAACGGCGAGACGATGTAGACCAGCAACAGCATGGCGCCGCTGCACACGATGCTGAGCGTGACGCCGGCCAGCAGCAGCGTGTGCACAGTCGGCGCGCCGGCCCGGCGCGCGAACAGCCAGACCATGCCCATCGCCACAGCCGCGCCGAGCAGCGCAAGCGCCTGCGTGGAACTCAACGGCCCGCATGCCAGATTCAGAGCGGGGAACGCCTGCGTGAGAAAGGCTCCCACCGCCGCGCCGCCGGCCACCCCCAACGTCCACGGTTCGGCCAGCGGATTGCGGAAAAGGACTTGCAACGTGGCCCCCGTGAGCGAGAGCATGCCGCCGACCAGCAGCGCCAGCAGGATGCGCGGCAGCCTCTGCTGGAGCAGGATCTGGGCGTGGGGCGTCTGCTGGCCGTCTCGGAAGAAGGCGACGAGTTGTTCCCCGTCCAGCGGCTCCGCGCCGATCCACGGCAACACAGCCAGCGCTGCAAGGGCTACGGCCAGATACCCGCCGAGGGTCAGCCGCGCGCGCAGGTTTGGGCTAATCGGCATCGTTTCCTCCCGCGTCACCGGCACCGCAGCGCCGCGCGACCACCAGCGGCCCGCCGGTCTCGGGGTGCTCGCGCACCATGATGTCGTCGCCGTAGGCTTCCCGCAGCACCTCCGCCCGGACCACGTGCGATGGCGGCCCGTCCGCGATCACGCGTCCCCCGACCAGCAGGAGCAGGCGCTCGGCGAACAGGGCGGCAAGATTCAGTTCGTGCGTGACCACCACCACCGCGCGTCCGCGCCGGCCCAGTCGTGCCAACAGCCGCATGACGGCCGCCGCGTGGTGGATGTCCAGCGCGGCGGTGGGTTCGTCCAGCAGGAGCAGGCCGGATTCCTGGGCCAGCACCGCCGCGATCATCGCGCGCTTGCGCTCTCCGCCGGAGAGGTGCGACAGCGGCCGCAGGCGCTGGGCCGTGAGCCCGACGTCGGACAAGGCTTTGTCGACGGCGCGCTGGCCATCGGCATCGGCTTCGCCGAACCAGCCGCTGTGCACATACCGTCCGAGCCGGACCACCTCTTCGACCGCGTAGTCGAAGAGCGGGGGGCTCTCCTGCGGCAGAAACCCGATCCGTCGCGCCAGCGCGCGCCGCGGAAAGCCGGACAGCGATTTTCCGTCAAGCCGGACCGCCCCCGAGACCGGCTTGAGCAGGCCGGCGGCCAGCCGCAACAGCGTGCTCTTCCCCGAGCCGTTCGGGCCCACGATGCAGGTGAAGCGCTCCACCCCGATCCGCAGGCGCGGGAGTTCCAGCGACCAGCCGTCCGACGCGTACTGGAAGCGCACGGCATCAAGGTCAATCGGGTTCCCGCTATTCACCGCGCGCCTCACCTCCGATAGCCGCCGCGAGGAGCCGTGCGGTCTGGCGCACGCGCGGGCCGGGAATCAACAGGAAGTCATTGGTCAGCACGTGCACGCGCCGCTGCCGCACCGCCGGCAGGTCGGCAAAGATGTGCCAGTCAGCCAGCAGTCGCGCTTGCTGACTGGCGGTCAGGCCGCCCGGGTGCACTTCAAGGATCACCTCGGGCTGTCGCACCAGCAGCGCCTCTTTCGAGATGTGCGGATAGGGCCCCGTCGCGTCGGCAAACACATTGGTGCCGCCGGCCAAGCCGAGCAACTCGCCGAGGAACGTGTCGCGGCCCACCGTGCTTAACCCCGTCCAGACGCCGGGCGCACGGCCGAGAAGCAACAGGACGCGTCGCGGCGGCGCGTCGCGGTCACCGACGGTCAGTTCGCCGCGCAGGCCGTCCGCCAGCGCGCGCCCTTGTCCGGCGACCCCCAGCGTTTCGGCGATGGTGCGGATGGCGCTGTCCAGGTCGGCGAGCGTATCGAGCGTCACGCTCTGAAAGCGGATCCCGTAGGTGCGGGCGAATGCCGCCAGCGCCTCGTGCCGGCCCTGCGTGACCAGCAGGTCGGGCCGGACGGCCAGCAGCCGTTCCCGGTTCGGATTGAGGAGGCCTCCGACACTGGGCTTGGCTCGGGCTTCAGGCGGATACGCGGTGTAGTCGCTCACGCCGACCACGCGGTCGCCGCAGCCCAACGCAAACACGATCTCCGCCACGGCCGGGGAGCCGCAAACGACGCGCTGAGGCGACTGCGCGCCGGGCGCCATCGTCTTCTCGGCACCGCATGCGCCGAGAAGCAACACAGCCGCCGCTGCGGCGGCCCGTGCGGGCCCCCGCCGGTTGAGCATGATGGAGAGAACGTTCATATCTGAAAAGGCCGCCCCGGGTCCCGCGCCGGCAGGTCGTATCGGGCGTGCGCCTTTGCACGTATCTTTTCAGAACCGTCTTGCAGTGTCAATGCCCGCGCCCGGGTCAAACAGGCATGTATTGCATAAATGCAACTCTTGATTCCGGCAAGGGTTGCAACAAAAGTACCTTCCATGAGTCCGCCCGAATCAACCAGTCTCTGTAACGTGTTTGTGTGGAATGACTTAGAAAATGATATCCGCGTCTCGTTCCGTTTGGCATACGGTGTGCATTGTGAACAAGCATGAAAACGGCATTCTCGATCTGGCAGCAGCGCATCGCGCCGGTGTTTGACACGGCGCAGCAGATCCATCTGGTGGACGCCATGGGCGGCCGGATCACGGCGGAGTCGGACCACCTGGTGGATGCCGATCTGTCGCGGAGGATCGCCTGGCTGAAAGCGCAGGACGTGCGGACGGTGGTCTGCGGCGCGATCTCGCGGCCGTGGCAGGAGCGGCTGGAAGCCGCCGGGCTGACGGTTGTCCCGTTCGTGGCGGGCGATCTGGCGAACGTGGTGCAGGCGTGGCTGAGCGGCGCCTTGCGCGGAACGGCGTTCACGATGCCGGGATGCTGCGGCCGGCGGCGCATGCGCTGCGGCGGGTGTGGCGCCGGGGGCCGCGGGCGGCAAGGCGGCGGCCGGAGCCGTGCGGGGTGACAGACATGATTTTTGGCGGGGGCGCCGGTGCGGGAGAGACTCCGGGACAACTCATTCATCCGCACGGCGTCCCCGCCGCCACTTGCCCGGAGCAAACAAGAAAAGGAGGCAGAAAATGCCGAGAGGAAATGGGAACGGACCCCAGGGAATGGGGCCGATGACGGGGCGCGCAGCCGGACTCTGCGCGGGGTTTAGCGTGCCGGGCTTTCAGAACCCGGCCGGCGGTCGGTGCGGCGGCGGCTTCGGCCGCGGGTATGGCGGCGGGCGCGGCGGCTTCGGCCGCGGATTCAGAAACATGTTTTTTGCCACCGGCCTGCCGGGCTGGGCGCGCTCGGGCGTCGCCGGAACGGCAGGCGCGGCGGATGAAAAGCAGGTTCTAACGAGTCAGGCTGACGCGCTGCGCGCGCAACTGGACGGTATCCAGCAACGACTGGAACAACTGGACAGCGGCGCGGCGACGTAAGGGTGGCCTGCCGCCGGCAGGGCGGCAAGAGCGGTCTGACCGCTCTTCCGCCCGCCTGCGGTTCACGAGGAGAATGAGGAGAGCGCAATCATGAAGATCGCATTTTCAACATCGGGCAATGACCTGAACGCGCCGCTGGACACACGCTTCGGGCGGGCCGCGAAATTTCTGATCTACGACACAGAGTCCCAAAGCGTCGCGCTGGTGGACAACACGCAGAATCTGACCGCCGCGCAGGGCGCGGGCATCCAGTCCGCGCAGAATGTCGCGGCGTCCGGCGCGCAGGCGCTGGTGTCCGGCCACTGCGGGCCCAAGGCGTATCGCGTGCTGTCGGCGGCAGGCATTAAAACCTATACGTCAAACGCCGCGACCGTGGCGGACGCACTGGCCCAGTTTCAGGCCGGCGCGTTGACCGAACTTAAGGCGGCGGATGTGGAAGGGCACTGGGCGTAACCGGCATGAATACCTGTTTGGACTGTCTGCCCTGCATTTTCCGTCAGACGCTGGACGCGGCGCGCCGCGTGTCGGATGATCCGGCCTTTCATGAGCGCGTGGCGCGTCAGGTTGCAGCATGGATACACGCCGCCGATCTGAAGGAGTCGCCGCCGGTCATGGCGCAGCGCCTGCACCGGTATCTGAAGGGCGTGACCGGGGTCGAGGATCCTTATGCGGCAGCGAAGGCGCGCGACAACGCGCTGGCACTCTCGCTGCTGCCTGAGCTGCGCGAGCGGCTGGCCCGCTCTTCGGAACCGTTTGCGCTGGCCGTACGCCTGGCGATCGCCGGCAACCTGATCGACCTCGGCCCCAAGAGCGATCTGACCGCCGACGAGGTGGTCGGCTCGATCCGGCGTGTCGAAGAGGCGCCGTTCTCCGGCGATGTCGCGGCGTTGCAGCGGCGAGCGGAGGAGGCACGTTCGATTCTGTATCTGGCGGACAATGCGGGGGAGATCGTGCTGGACCGTCTTTTGATCGAGACGCTGCACCCCGAGCGCGTGACCGTGGCGGTGCGCGGCGCGCCCGTGATCAACGACGCCACACTGGCGGACGCGCAGACTGCGGGCCTGCATGAGCTGGTCAAGGTGATTTCCAACGGTGCAGATGTGCCCGGCACAATCTTGGGCGAATGCAGTACGGAGTTTCGCGAGCACTTCGACCGGGCGGACCTGGTGATTTCCAAGGGGCAGGGGAATTTCGAGACACTGAGCGACGCCCCGCGCGACATCTGTTTTCTGTTCAAGGTGAAATGCCCGGTGATTGCCGCGCGCGTCGGGCTAACGCTCGGCACGCAGGCCATGGTGTGGCTTCAGGGAGAGAGGGGAAGTAAGGCGTGATTATTGCAGTGGCATCCGGAAAAGGCGGGACCGGCAAGACGACCGTGTCGGCCAATCTGGCGCGCGTGCGCGGCGACGTGACGCTGCTGGACTGTGACGTGGAGGAGCCGAACGTCCATCTGTTTGTCAGCGGCGAGCCGCAGGGTGAACCGGAGATCGTGTCGCTTCTCGTGCCGGAGGTGGACGAAAGCCGCTGCGACGGTTGCGCGGCCTGCTCGCGCTTCTGCGCGTTCAAGGCGCTGGCCGTGCTGGACAAACGCGTGCTGGTCTTCACGGAACTGTGTCACGGATGCGGCGGCTGCGCGCGGGTTTGTCCGCAGGGCGCGATCCGCGAGGTACCGAAGCGCGTGGGCGTCGTGGAGACGATGCGCGCCGCCGGGGTGACTGTGGTGCAGGGGCGGCTCGATGTGGGCGTGGCTATGGCCCCGCCCCTGATCCGCGCGGTCAAAGCGCGCATCCCGAAAACGGGGGACGCGATTCTGGACGCGCCGCCCGGCACCTCGTGTCCGGTTGTCGCCACGTTGCGCGAGACCGATTTCGTGGTGCTGGTGACCGAGCCGACGCCCTTCGGGCTGAACGATCTGAAACTGGCCGTGGCGGTCGTGCGTGAACTGGACCTCCCGTTCGGCGTGGTGGTCAACCGGGCCGACAGCAGCGATGACCGCGTGGCGGTCTATTGCCGCGAGGCCGGCATTCCCGTGCTGGCCGAGATCCCGGACGACCGCCGCGTGGCCGAGGCCTACTCGCGCGGTGAACTCATGGTCGACGCGCTGCCGGAATACCGGCCGCTCTTTCAACGGCTTTACGCGGACATCGCCAGACTGGCTGCAGGCGCTCGCCGGGCAGAGCCTCGTCCGGACGGTCCGTCGCGAAAACGTTCTTTTTTATGAAGCTGTTCGGGAGTGAGGTGAGACGATGTCGGCAACGATACAAGAGTGTGTGATCATCAGCGGCAAGGGCGGCACCGGTAAGACGAGCGTGACGGCCTCCTTCGCGGCGCTCTCGGCCGGGCGCGCCGTGCTGGCCGATTGCGACGTGGATGCGGCGGACCTGCATCTGGTGCTGACGCCGAAGATTGTCGAAAGCACGGATTTCAGGAGCGGATACGAGGCCGTGATCCGCAGCGAAACCTGCACCGGCTGCGGGACGTGCGCCGACCTGTGCCGCTTTGACGCGATTCACTATGTGAAGCGTCCGTTCGGCAAAACCCTCTATGAGGTCGATCCTGTCGCCTGCGAGGGGTGCGGCGTGTGCGTGCGGTTCTGCCCGGCCAAGGCCATCGATTTCCCGGAGCGGCTTTGCGGCGTATGGATGCTTTCGGAGACGCGCTGCGGTCCCATGGTCCATGCCCGTC
>JAQUEX010000363.1 GCA_028684935.1 Kiritimatiellia bacterium
CGAGTCCGTCGTAACTCGGAACATGGAACGTCGCGTGTTGATCTCCCGGTGTTGAGCGTTGAACGTTGAGGGTTGAACGTTGAGCGTTGAGATCGGCCGGCCTGGCGCTCAGCGTCCTCACGCGGGGCCCCTGGCCGAGGATGCCCAGCCACGGATCGAACCCTTCGTCGAAACAGAGATCGTCCACGTATGCGAAAACGCGCGGGTCGTTCATCTCGCGCAGTTCGGTGTTGACGTAACCGCCGCCGAAGACGATGCGCGCGGCGGGCGCGAGGCGACGGACGGCCGCGGCGATGCGGAACGCGGCGTAGACGGTGCCGGGGAAGGGCAGCGTGAGACCGACGATGTCAGGGGCGTGCCGATGCAGGGCCGTTTCGGCCAGGGTGTCGATCAGGCGGTCGATCAGCGTGGGCGGCGCGGCCAGCCGTCCCAGGATCGGGTCGAACGACGGGGCGCTGAGCGCCAGGCGTTCGGCGTAACGCGCGAAACCGAAGGCGGGGTCCACGCCTTCGCGCACGATGTCGGCCAGGTCGTCGAGGTAGAGCGAGGCCAGCAGCTTGGCGCGGTCGGTGACGCCCAGATCGCCGAAGAGTTCCGCGAGCGTCTGGTCGGCGTCGAGCCCGGTGCCGGCCGGGGCGAGCGAGTCGAAGCGCGGCCCCTCGGGCAGGTAACTGCGGCGTGCGATCAGCCAGCCCGCGGCGTCGTCGCGCCCCTGCAGGAAGGCGACCGCACTCGCGACCGTTGACCGGTAGTCGGCGAACCGGTCGAGGAAGAGGTGCACGCGGGGCGAGGACACGGCCTGGGCGCGGCAGGCTTCGGCGATCTGATCGAGGCCGTCATGCGAAAAAAGGCGCAAGACCAGTTCGAGCGAGAGATCGGTTTGGCGCACCACGGCGCCTCGCTCCGCCAGAAACCCGGCCAGCGCGGGCGTGGCCGGGTAAGGGGTGTTGAGCTGAACGAGCGGCGGTGTTACGAGCAGGATATTCATGGCAGGCTTGTGAATACCAGGAGGGAGAGAACGCTGAACGCTCACGTAGAACCCCGTGGGATTTGGCATTCATTCGCAGTTCTCCCCACTTGAACGTTGCGCGTTCAGAGATTGACCGGCAGGGCGTCGCCTTTGCCGAAGGGCGAGAGGTCGCGCAGCTTGCGCACGATCCGGGGCATGTGCTCCAGCACGGTGTCGACCTCGGCCTCGGTGTTGTAACGGCTGAGCGAGAAGCGCACCGAGCCGTGAACCGCCGTGAAGGGCACGCCCATGGCGCGGATCACATGCGAAGGTTCAAGCGAACCGGCCGCGCAGGCCGAGCCGGTCGAGGCGCAGATCCCGAGGTCGCTCATGTGGTAGAGGATGGCCTCGCCCTCGATATATTCAAAGCTCATGTTGGTGGTGTTGGGCAGGCGGTTCACGCGGTCGCCGTTGACGCGCGCGTCCGGACAGGTGGCGAGCAGACCGTTCTCCAGTTTGTCGCGCAGGCGCGTGAGCGTGCGCCGCTCCTCCTCCATGTTCGCTGTCGCAAGGTCAACAGCCTCGCCGAGGCCCACGATGTACGGCACGTTCTCCGTGCCGCCGCGCCGTCCGTTCTCCTGATGGCCGCCGAGCATGAAGGTCTTGAGGCGCGTGCCGCGCCGCAGGTAGAAGACGCCGATGCCTTTGGGCGCGTGCAGCTTGTGCCCGGAGATCGATAGCATGTCGATGGGCAGGCGCTTTACGTCGATCGGCAGTTTGCCGGCGACCTGCACCGCGTCGGTGTGGATGATGGCACCCGCCTCCTTGGCGATCTCGACGATTTTCTCCAGCGGGAACACGACGCCGGTTTCGTTGTTGGCCCACATCAGGCTGACGATCGCCGGCGTGCCGCCCTTCAGCGCGTCGCGCAACGCCTCGAGGTCGATCTGTCCCAGCGTGTCCACCGGCAACTCGATCTCGCGGTGCCCCATGTCTTTGAGGCGGCGGCAGGGGCCCAGCACAGCCGGATGCTCGACGCGCGAGGTGATGACCTTGGCCTGCGGACCCAGCAGCTCGGCGGTGCCGTGGATCGCCATGTTGTCGCTCTCGGTGCCGCAGCTCGTGAAGATGATTTCCGAAGGCTCCGCGTTGAGAAAGGCGGCTACGCGTTCGCGCGCGCACTGCACGTGCTTGGCGACCTGGCCACCAAATGCGTGCATGCTGGAGGGGTTGCCGTACAGCTCGTTGAAGAACGGCATCATGGCGTCGCGCACTTCAGGGGCGACACACGTCGTGGCATTATTATCGAAATAGATCGGCTGCATAAGGCCCCGCTAGTTGAGGGTGGTGTTGAAGTTTTCAACGATACTATACCCCCGACCCTTAACACAAGCGCATTACTCGACAAAGCGGCTTATCACTTTTCCCGCTTGCCAAGCGAAGGGGGAATGGCGTACGCTACGGTCATCGTGATGCAACTGAAAGGTGTCTCGCAACGGTCGTTGACCAGAGGCGCCGATTGCTGGTTCCGGCGCGCAGCCGGATACAAACCGACACGAAAAAAGTGAGTTGGCCATTCGCCGCATCGCTTGCGAGGCGGCGAGCCTATGAATATTGCAGCTTCCGACAGACCCCGTGAGGTCTGCTCGATGACAGGTCAAACGGACCTGCTTCTCCATCAAGACGGATTATGGTTTTCTTCGCACCTCGCCCCTGAAGACGAGATGTTTCAAAAAGCCTGGTCTATCTACACCGCGTCGTTCGTTGATTTTGAGCGGCGGTCGTTGTTCGAACACCTGCACGTGATGCGCCAGCCGCGTTACCGCTTCTCCGCCATCAGGCGCGACCAAGAGGTGGTGGGGGTGATCGGCATGTGGGCGTTGCCTGGCTTCTGCTTTATCGAGCATGTGGCGATCGCCGACGCGTTCCGTTCAGCCGGCCTCGGCCAGCAGGCGTTGCGTGCGGTGCAGTGCCATGTGGGCGGTCCCGTCGTGCTCGATGTGGAGCCGTTCGGCACCGACTTCTACGCCGCGCGCCGTGTCGCCTTTTATAACCGTCTGGGGTTCCACTACTGCGGACGTTCCGTGACCTTGCCGCCCTATGCGGGCAAGACGACCGAACCGTCCAATCTGATGGCGTGGCCGCTGGCGCTGGACGAGGCGTCGCG
>JAQUEX010000364.1 GCA_028684935.1 Kiritimatiellia bacterium
AAGTTGCTGAAAGGCTGCACCACCACATCGGGGTAAGTACGCTCGTTCACGACGTCAAGCGGCGACATGTAGAACGCGCCGATCAGGCGGCGGCGCTCACGGCTGTTGATGACCTGCGCCTGATCCCAGATGCCCTCGCGCATGCTGTAGCGCGAGCGCAACGCGAAGAAACAGAGGTCGGCGGCGTCGGTATCGTCCAAGAAGCCGACATCGGTGTTCGTGTAGCTGGACCCCATCAGGCGCGGCGTCTGCCCCACTCCTTGCAGCGCGAGTTCGTCGGCCGTGATGAACTCCGTCTCCTCGCCGGCCAGCGCGGCCAACTCCGCGTTGCCGGTGCCGTCGATCGCGGCCTTGCAGCGGATCACGCCGCGCTCACCGTCCGGCGTCAGCACCACCACACCGGTCACTGCGCCGTTCTCGACCACCACGCCGTTCACCATCGTGCCGTACCAGATCTCGGCGCCGGCCTTGCGGTTCTGGCTGCGGTACCACTCGGACTTGCTCTGCGAAAAGACAACACCGGTCTCTTTCACGCCTTGGTCGATCTCGCTGGTGAAGCCCACGCGATTGCCCCAGTAGTAGATGCCGATCAGACCGTCCGTCTGCACGCCGCCCATCTGATAAATGTACTCGCACACAATCGTGCGAGCGCCGTGGCGCGCTGCGGCGATGCCGGCCGGTCCGCCGCCGGTGCCGGCGCCGGCCACCACGACATCGCACTCGGCCAGGACAGGCAACTCACGCGCGTCAGCGACGACTGAACCCGATGTGTTCGAAAGATAGGGCGGCAAGCCTTTGGCATGTTCGCCGATCTTTGCGGCGGCGCGCGGAGAGGCTGGCGAGCGGGCGGCCACCCGCACGCTGCCCAAGGCCGGCCGGCGCGCGGCCAGTTTGGCGGCCTCCGTGCCCAGGCGTTCGCCCACGGCCATCAAGTTGCCCGGCTTCATCAACTGCTCGGCCGCCTGCCGCGACAGATCGGCCATCGCGCTCAGCACAAACAGGAACTCCGTACCGGCCGGCTGAAAGGTTTTCAGGTCAACGGCATCGGCACCGGGCCAAGGCGCCTGCGAGGCCGCTTGTCCCTGTATGCGGTCAGGATGCACCAGCGACAGCGTGTCAGCGGACTCCAGTTGGCTCGGCACAAAGGTCAGATCGCGCGCCTTCTGCTCCGCCTCGGCGAACGAGCGAACCGAGCCATCCTTCATCGGCAGGTCAATCTCGCACTCGAACATGCGGCCCGCGATCATATCGGGCGAGCCCTTGGGCGGCTTGATGCCGGTGACGCGCGCGTTATAGAGACCGAACAGCTCTTTGACGCGCAGGCCCTCGGCGCGCGGGGCCTCGCCCGCCACCACAATGCGCGTGAAGGTGTAGGTGCCGGCCGGAAAAGGCGTCGCCCGACCGCCCGCCGCGCGCGCCAGCAGGCCGCGTTCCGTGGCATCAATCACCACCTTGGCTTTGATGGCTTGGCGTCCACTGCGGTTGGCGATCACCACCCCGGACAACTTGCCGGCGCTGTCGAGCAGCGGCTCCGTCGCATGCGTGCCGGTCAGAAAGGATACGCCGGCCTTCAGCAGCGCCGCATCCAGCGCTTTCTTGACTTTCAACGGCGTGGTCTGGTCGGCGACGCCCTGGCCGGCGGCCGGGTCCTTGGCCGGATACACGTAAAACTCGCCGAGCAGTTGCCGCTTCACACCGGCGCCGAGCACCGCGTCAACTTTGAGATAGCGATGCTTGCCGGCCAGCGGCACCGTGAGGGTCACGCATTCCATTTCCAGTTCACTCGTGCGTTCCGCCGTCTCGCCCAACGGCTGCCAGCTTTTTTTATCCTGGCTGCCGGACACGCGGATTTTGGCGGTTACGAAGCCCTTGTCCCCTTCGCGGTGGAAGACTGCGGCGGCAAACGTGCCGAGTTCCACCACAGCACCAAGGTCCAGTTCAAACGCGACATCTTCCTCAAACTGCACACTCTGGGTGGGCGCCTCGCTCCACTTGCCGTCGGCCAGCATCGTACCGCCGATATCCTTATGGGCAGCGGACGCCGTTTTATCAGCCTTGTACGTGAAAGGCAGTGACTCGGGACGGCGCTTGTCCGGCGTAAACATCTTGGTGATCAGCCCGCAGCGCGCATCGTCGTCACTGTCGAGGCGCAGGCGCAACTTACCCGCCATGTCTTCGCCCAGATAAGGCCGCGGCGCGGCCACGAAAACCTTGGCGCCGGCCTCAGCCGCCTTGAGCGCTGCCGCCACGGCCCCGGACGAGCCGCCGATCACCACCACATCCACATCCTGCACAAGCGGCAGCGCCTTTTTCTCTTCAACGATGCCAGCGGCGCCGGCGATTCCCGCCAGCAGAACAACACCACACACTACACTTTTCTTCATGATTCCCCCCGATGCCTGCGCGTTACAATCCTATGATGATAAGAAGACAGTTTCGCATGCTGGCGTGGCGTTCTGCAAGGATTTCTTTGGTTATCCGGGCAATCGGTTAGCGGCAGGGATGTGCGAAGATCGCGCGTTCCTGATCGAAAAATGGGCAGACGAGTCTGGGGGCGCGGGCACATTTTGGAGCGCGGCGGCTTGCCGCCGCTTTGGAAAGCGGGAGCAAGCTCCCGCACTCCACAAACCGATGACGTGGTACTAATTTGTGCCCGACTCTGCCGGGAAGAGCCGCACCACCACCACGCCGTGACGCGGGATGTCCGCTGCGCTGAAGCGGTCGCTGAAGACGCCGAGATCTTTGTGCCGCCAGAGGTCGCGAACCCGTTGCGGGCCTCGCACCTGCGCCTGCTCCCACGTCACCGTCACCGTGGACGGCTCCTCGCCGATGTTGAACAAGCCGACAGCCACCGTGCCATCTTCCAAACGTTTCACCAGCACTTCGCCGCCCGACACGTCCAGATTGACGGCCTGAAGGCCGAGCGGATCCTGGTTCACATCAAGCATCTCGCTGTTGGTCAGCAGGCTCAGCGTGAAGGCATCTAGCGTGTCGAGCGGAGCGCCGATAATGATCGGTGACGCCCACAGGCACCAGAGGCTCACATGGCTGAACTGCTCGTCCACGGTCAGGCGGCTCGGGCGCAGCGGCTTTCTGTCCCAGCCGCCCAGCATGCC
>JAQUEX010000082.1 GCA_028684935.1 Kiritimatiellia bacterium
ATTGGATTGTGGTATAAAGGTCGGAAATCTTTTGGGGTTTTGGAAGGAGATCGATCCAGTTGAAGAAGCGAGGCGTGTTGATCGGGGTAGCAGTTCTGGGTGTTTGCGCAGCGGCGGCCCTTGTGGCGGCGGGCCTGCGCGACCGTCGTCCGGTGTTGGTCTGCTTGGGGGACAGCCTGACTTCCTGCGGGGGGGCGGGCGGTCATTTCAGCCATTGGCTGCAGCGTTTCATGCCGGATGTGCGGGTGATTGACGCCGGGATCGGCGGCGACACCTTGGACGGCGGCCGCGCGCGCTATGGCCGCGATGTGCTGGCCCACAACCCCGATGTGGTGCTGATCGCGCTCGGCGCGAATGATTTCTGGCGGAACATGCGCCCGGTTTCGGCGCTGGGCGACGACCTGCGCGCGATGGTGCAGGAGGCACGCCGGAGCGGCATGCAAGTGGTGGTGGCGAGCTGTTTCGGACAGCGCGATTTCTGGGAAGAGGTGTGCACGGAGTTTGACGCCTCGCGCTTCGGGCTGGCCGAAGAGATCGCCTGCATGGAGCGCGCGGTCTGTGACGAGTACGGGTGCCTGTATGTGCCCAATATGCAGATCGACGTCAAGCCTAACCGGCTGCCGCCCTTCTGGGATGAAACCGATCATCCCAATCGCGCGGGCAATGAGCAGGTGGCGTTGTGCCTGCTGCCCGCGTTGCGGCAGGCGGTGTCGCGGGCGACGGCGGACTAGACGACGGGATGCAGGACGGATACGAACAGAGAACGGGGGCTGAACATGGCTGACTGGCGGAATGAGTTGAGCGGGATTCTGGGCGGCAAGGCGCGCGCGACGCGCGCGGAGCAGGAGAACGCGCAGTTTGAGGCGTTCCTCGACACCGTGGCGCTGCCGGCGCTGAATGAGGTCGCTGAGGAACTCACCGGCAAGCACGGCCGCGATGCGCAGGTGCGCCGTGCGCCGGCATCGGTGACGCTGAGCGTCCGCGCGGCCGAGGTGGAGGAGATCAGTTTCCGCGTGATGAAGCATTTTGTGCAGACCGGCATCCTGCCGCGCGCCGAAGTGCGGATCAACCGCGGCACGCGCCTGGTCAAATACGAATGCATGTTTAAGGACGATCCGCAGAACTATCCGATTGCAGAGGTGACGCCGCAGGAGATCATTGCCGCTTTCATTAAGTACTATCGGATGGTGATGGATCCGGGACAGGCCAGTGCGGCGGATTAGCACTATGTTCAGGTCGATACGTTCGGACAGGCTGTGATGGAAGTTTGCGTATTGGGGAGCGGGAGCAAGGGCAACAGCATTTATGTGTCGGGCGGCGGCACGTCGTTGCTGGTGGACGCCGGACTTTCCGCGCGCGAGTTGACCGCCCGGCTGCGCGCGGCTGGCCTCGCGCCGCAGTTGCTTCAGGGTATTCTGCTGACGCACGACCACGAGGACCACTATCGGGGTGTCGAGGTCTTCAGCCGCAAATACGCGCTGCCGCTGTTCGCGAATGAGGGCACCGCGTCCGGCATCGAGGCGCGTTACCCGGGGGTCGCGTTCCAGTGGCAGATTTTTGAAACCGCCTCGGCCTTCGAGCTCGGCGGCCTGCGCGTGGAGGCGTTCACGGTGCCGCATGACGCCGCCGATCCCGTCGGGTTCCTCTTTGACGACGGCGCTTCGCGCCTTTGCGTGGTGACCGATCTGGGGCAGGCCACCCCGTTGGTCTGCGCCAAGCTGGCGCGCTGCCACGCGGCGATTGTCGAGAGCAACCACGATTATGATATGCTGATGCAGTCTGACCGACCGTGGTCGCTCAAGACGCGTATCGCCGGACGCAGCGGCCATCTCTCCAACGATGACGCGGCCGCGTTGATGAGCACCACGATCCCCGGCCAGATGCATACGCTCTGGCTGGCGCATCTGAGCGAGGCGTGCAACACGCCGGCGTTGGCGCTCAACACCATGCGCCAGGCGCTCGCGAAAGCCGGACGCGCCGATGTGCGCGTGGAGGTGCTTAGCCAATCCCAGATCAGCACGCGGCTCACGTTCTGAATGCCGCCGTCGCCCGCGCGTCCGCTTTGTTGCGGTGTTGCCATAGCGCCGGACAGATGCGATGATGTCACAACCAATAAAAGAACTGTGTATGTCGGCTGGAATTTGAACGAAGCGAGGTGAGCGGATGCGAGTCAGAGGCATGAGGGTTACGGTCGCTGTTGTGGTGTTGGCGGCGGTGTGCCGGGCGCAGGAGCGGTATGTGGAGGCACCGGCGCGGACGGTGCCGGTGATCGACCGCGTGGATGTCGTGGTCGTCGGCGGCAATGAAGGCGGCATGGCGGCGGCCTGGAGCGCCGCGCGTCAGGGCGCGCGCGTCATGCTGCTCAACGAGACCACGTTTCTGGGCGGCGAAGTGATGACCAAAGACCGCTTCGATGAGCTTCGGCAGGGGCCCAAACCCGCAACGGAGTTCAGCAAGGCACTCTTGCGCGAAGCCAGTGCGTCGCGCTATCCGGTGGTTGCGGCGGAATTGCTGCTGGAGGCCGGCGTCATGTTTCTTTACAACACGCGCCACGGCGGTGTGCTGGTCGATGGCCAGAACCGCTTGTGCGGCGTGGTGACCGCCAACAAGGCCGGCCTGCAGGCGGTGATCGCCAAGGTGGTGATCGACGCCACGCCTGCGGGGGCGGTCGCCGAGGCCGCCGGCGCGCGCCGCGAGGCATGGGGTGTGGAGACGCTGCGCGTGTCGCGGCCGCGCCGTACGCCTGACCGCAAGACGCGCGAGGTGGTCGAACAGGACGTGCCCATGACGGCCCTGACGTGGTCGGCGATCAACCGTGCCGAGCACGCGCTGCGCGAAACGTGGCACACCTATGCCAGCCCGCCCTTTGCGCATGCCATGGATTTCATCTTGCCCGCTCCGTTGGCCGGTTCGGCCGCGTGGGAGGGCTCGGAGCTGCCCAAAACCGCCAAGCTGGATCTGGGCGTCTTCAAACCAGCAGGAACTGAACGGCTCTACGTGCTCAGCTCGGCGGCGGCGGTCAGCCGCCCGGCGGCGCGCGCGCTGATGCACCCGGTGACGCTGGCGGAGATCGGTGAGCGCGTGGGCACGGCCGCCTTGCAGGAGGCGCGCGGGGCCGCGTTGCCTGCGTCGGGGTCCGTCCGGGTCAAGACCGCGGTGCCGGCTGCCGGCGTATTGCCCGCGCTGTCCATCCGCCAACTGAACGAGGCCGAGCGCCCTTACCGCGCACGGCAGCGCGAAACGGTGCCGCAGGCGCGCGACGCGGTTCCGGTCTGGGCGGAGTATGATGTGGTCGTGGTCGGCAGCGGGCCGGCCGGGCACGCCGCGGCCATCGCGGCGGCGCGCGGCGGCGCGCGCACGCTGATGGTCGAGCAGGCGGGCTTCATCGGCGGCAGCGTGGCGCTGGGCATCAAAGGCTTCTGGCGCGGCTACCGTCGCGGCTTCAACCAAGAGTGGCGCGGCAAGGGCGAGCCGCAGTATGCGCGGCTGCTGCGCGAGGCGAAGGTCGATGTCTGGTACCATTCGCTGGCCATGGGTGCGGTCATGCGCGGCCGGACAGTGGCGGGCGTCGAGGTTGCGACGTGGCTCGGACGCGGCGTGGCGCTCGGCAAGGTGGTGATCGACGCCTCGGGCGAGGGTGACGTGTGCGCGGCGGCCGGCGCCACTTTCTTTTACCTCAATGATGACGACCTCTGTTTGGAGGAGGCCTCGTTCATCGGCCAGAAACGCTCCGCCATCGGCGGCGACGGCAAGAATACGCGCGACCGGCGCGACCTCTACGCCAACACGCTGCCCGCCGACCCGATCGACATCGCGGGCTTCACGATGCATCACGTGCTGGCCGCGCGCGGCGGCGGCACGCAGCACTACCCGATGGCGCAGATCCGCGAGACGCGCCGCATCCAGGGCGACTGGGTGATCGATGAACGCGACGTGAACGCGGGCCGCACCTACCGGGATGTCATCGCGGTGTCGGCGTCGGCCTTCGATCCGCACGGCTACTACAGCAGCGATTACTCGTTCGCGGGCCTGATGCCCATGACCAAACATGTGAAAGACCGCGACCTGACGGTGTACGTGCCGCTGCGCGCGATCCTGCCCGCCGGTCTTGAGAACATCATGGCGGTCGGGCGCAACTATTCCACCACGCACGACGTGCAGGCCATCGTGCGCATGAATCCCGACGTGCTGAATCTGGGCTATGCGGCCGGCCATGCGGCGGCGCTCTGCATCAAAAACGGGACCACGCCGCGTACCGTGGATATCCACGCGCTGCAGCGCCATCTGGCGGAGATCGACGTTCTGCCGGCGGACCGGCTCGACGATCTCACGCGCGAACTGCCGCCGCCCACAGACGCCGAGCTGCGGCGCGCGGCGCAGGATCCCGCGAACCCCACGAATTTACTGACGCTGGCGCGCGGCGAACAGGCCGCACGCCAGCCGCTGCGCGACGAGCTGGCCCGCAAGCCGACCGTTGCAACGGCAAAAGCGCTCTGCCTGCTGGGCGATCCAGCCGGCGTTCCGCTGCTGACCGCGTGGATCGACGAGACGCCGGTCGCGGACGGCCCCGCCTACGATTGGGAGGGGTTCCTTTCGGTGCCTGAACTGGACGGTGCGATGTGGGTGGCTGCCATCCCGCGCGACCGGCGGGCCACCGCCGTATTGGTCCGCAAGCTGCAGCAGTGCCGCGCGGAGACCGGATTCAACACGCTGCGCTCGGTGCTGATGGCGCTCGGGCGCATCGGCGACCCGGCGGCCGCACCTGCGTTGGCCGAGTTTTTACGCAAGCCCGGCGTGAGGGGTCACCGCGATACCGGCACGCAGCCCAATAGTGTGGAATCGGCGCAGTTTTCGCGGGCGATGGTCGAGCTGTTCGCGGCCGCGGCGCTTTTCCGGTGCGGCGATTCGGACGGGCTGGCGCGGCAGATCCTGACGGAGTATCTGGACGATTGGCGCGGCGTGTTTGTGCGCTATGCCGGTCATACGCTTGCAGCGCGATGACGGCGCGCAATCGGTTGGTGGCCGGGGTGCGGCAGACGAACGCGAGAAATGGCGGAAACGGGGCGGCACAGGCTGGTGTACCGACTTTAGTCGGCCTGCCCGCATCAGCCGGCTGAAGCCGGTACACCAACAGGGCCCATGATCCCGCGCCTTCCGATTCTCTTCGCACACACCTGCCGCACTCCCCAACCGATTACGAAGGGCGCGGTCTTTGACGTTGACACTGCGCGCGCGTCTCCCTACGCTAGTGCGCATTACGGAATAAGGAGGCGAGGCATGAAGCATCTGTTGAGCATGGTGGCGGTCATGGTGGGCGCGACGACGCTGTTTGGCAACGAGGCCTGCTGCGCGGCGGTGAACTTGCTGACGGAGCAGGAACGCCAGGAGGGGTGGCGGTTGCTGTGGGACGGCAAGAGCGGCGATGGCTGGCGCAGTATCAAAACCGACAGTTTCCCCGCACGGGGGTGGGAGATCGCCAACGGCGAGTTGACCGTGTTGCCCAAAAACGCGGGCGGCGGCGCGGGGGACATCATCACGCGCGAAACCTACTCCTCGTTCATCCTCAAGGTGGACTTCCGGCTCACGGACGCGGCCAACAGCGGCATCAAGTATTTTTTCGATCCAAAACGCAACGGCGGCACCACGTTGGAGTACCAGGTGCTCGACGCCAAGCATCCCGACGCCACGAAGGGCCGTGACGGCAACCGTACGGTGGCGTCGCTCTACGACGTGATGCCGGCGGCCGGTGCCAAACCGAAACCGGTCGGCGAGTGGAACACCGCCATGATTGTGAGCAAAGGCAGGCAGGTCGAGCACTGGCTGAACGGCGAGAAGGTGCTGGCGTTTGAGCGCGGCTCGGATGCGTTCCGCAAGGCGGTCGCCCTAAGCAAGTTCAGCAAGCAGCCCAATTGGGGCGAGCAGGAGGCGGGGCATATCCTGCTGCAGGATCATCAAGACCGTGTCTCCTACCGAAACATCAAGATCAAGATCTTGAAATAGGGACGGGCCGGACGTATGACCGTCCTCTTCAAAAAAGTCCATGCCGACGCCGTGCTGCCGGCCTATGCCCATCCCGGTGACGCGGGGCTGGACCTTTGCGCGTGCGAGGCGGCGACGCTGCTGCCCGGTGAGCGCAGGCTGGTGCGGACCGGCCTGGTCATGCAACTGCCGCCCGGCACCGAGGCGCAGGTGCGGCCGCGCAGCGGCTTGGCGCTCAAGCACGGCATCACGCTGCTCAACGCGCCGGGAACGATCGACGAGGGGTACCGGGGCGAACTCGGCGTGATCCTCGTCAACCTCGGCCAGGAGCCGTTCGAGGTCGCGCTCGGCATGCGCATCGCGCAGATGGTGGTCGCGCCGGTGTTGCGCGTCGCGGTCGCGGAGTCGGAGACCCTCGGGGAAACCCGCCGCGGCGAAGGCGGGTTCGGATCGACCGGCGTGTAGGCAACACCCTTACCCGACACACTTGATCGGTTACCCTTGCCCGACACACTTGATCGGTTACCCTTACCCGACACACTTGATCGGTTACCCTTGCCCGACACACTTGATCGGTTACCCTTACCCGACACACTTAAACGATCACAGCTTTCCGGTGAAGACGAAGTCGGTCGGGTAAGGGTATCCGAGTCAGAGAGTCGAATCGTCCGTTAGCCCGCCGTGATGGCGATACGGCGCGGTTTGACCTCCTCGCGCTTGGGCAGCGTCAGGATCAAGAGGCCGTTCTTGTTGGCCGCCTTGATGCCGGCCGTGTCCACGTGCTCCGGCAGATCAAACGCCGCGCGGTAACGCACCTCGGGCAGTTCGTGCAAGACCAGCGTGTAGTCTTTGAACGTCTCCAGCGTGTTCTCGGCGGTGATCGACAGCACCCGGTTCTCAAGGGTCAGTTCGATCTCTTTCTCGGACACGCCGGGCAGTTCAACCGTCAGGGTGTAAGCCTCCTCGCCCTCCAGCACGCGGCTGGCCGGCGTCAGCTCCACGCGGTTCATCTTCTGGACGTCCTGTTCGGATTTTTTCATCAAGCTCATGGTTTTTCTCCTTTCGCTACAGGCTCCGGTTACAGTTTTTCGATCGCGATTTTGCGCTTCTCGGTCGCCTTGCGCGGGATCGTCACAGTCAGCAGGCCGTTCTTGACGGCCGCCTTGATCTGCGCATCCTCCAATTCGAACGGCAGGTTGAAGCTGCGCTGAAACTCGGCGCGGCTCCCGTCAGCCTGCTCCCTCTCGCCTTTGATCGTGAGGACATTGGCATCGACCGCCACATCCAGCTTTTCGGGGTCCACGCCCGCGACTTCAGCCTGGACCGCCAAGCCGCCCTCGCTTTCCCACACATTGACGCGCGGGAAACGTCCGGCGCGCGAACGCATCGCGGTGTCGAACAGGTCAAAGGGAAAATCACCCATCAACTCGTCGAACACACGCCACGGATTACTGATGGTGTTCAGGTAGGCTCTCATGATGGTTCTCCTTTCTTTAAAGGTTTCTGCTCATTGCTTCCGGCCACTTTGCCGGAACTGCCTTTTTATTCGCATGCTGCATGCCAATGGGAAGAAGACAGAGTGATTGATTGTCATAAGTTATTTATTGATAAGTGATTAAATGTATATTTCGTTCTTGGTTTGGCGTTGTAAAAAGAGACAAAACGGCGCATAGTTGATTTTGAATGTGTGTCATAACGACACGCTTTGCAGAGGTCAGTGTCTGTGGGCAGTTGTCTGTGGGCAGGTACTGCCGTGCCTGCTCCGCAGGGGCGGCAATCAGGCACTGACATCTGCCTGACGCGCGTCGGACGCATCGTTCTTGACTCGCCCGGTCGGGAGTACCGGCAGTACCGGGCGTGCGGGTGGTGCCGAAGACAGGCAGGAATGCCTGTCCAACCTTCGTGCGCCTGGCGCGCAAGCCCTCTGACCTCTGATCTCTGACCGCTGACCTCTCCTTTCTCCGCCCTCCTTCTTCCTCCCCAAAAAGCACCGCAAAAGCTTGTGTTCCGTCTTCTCCTCTGCTATGATTATTAACTCAATCCATTCACGGAAATAGGTATGTCAGAAGATACTCGCAACGATTCAAATGACCCTGTGTCGGCAGGGGTGCCGGCAGGCAATTACACGGCGGCCAACATCACGGTTCTCGAGGGCATGGCGGCGGTTCGCAAACGGCCGGCGATGTACATCGGCGAC
Organism: Kiritimatiellia bacterium; assembly: GCA_028684935.1. Lineage (GTDB taxonomy): Bacteria > Verrucomicrobiota > Kiritimatiellia > RFP12 > UBA1067 > DUPH01. Next base: position 8,177 of record JAQUEX010000082.1, read on the forward strand.
ACCGGCGAACGCGGGTATCATCATCTGGTCTATGAGGTGGTGGACAACTCGATCGACGAGGCGCTGGGCGGGTATTGCACGCACATCGACGTCACGATCAACCCGGACGGTTCGCTCTCGGTGATCGACAACGGTCGCGGCATTCCCGTCGACATCCATCCCACGGAGGGCCGTCCTGCGGTGGAGGTGGTGCTGACCACACTGCACGCCGGCGGCAAGTTCGACGGTTCGAACTACAAGGTGTCCGGCGGTCTGCACGGGGTCGGCGTCTCTTGCGTCAACGCGCTGAGCGAGTGGATGGAGGTTGAGGTCCGCCGCAACAACAAGATCTACCGGCAGCGCTTTGAGCGCGGACATCCCGTGACGCAGCTCGAGGTCATCGGCGATACCCACGGCACCGGCACCAAGGTCACCTTCTTTCCGGATCACACGATCTTCACCTGCCACGCTTTTAAATGGGACATTCTCGCCAACCGTCTGCGCGAGCTGGCCTTCCTGAACCGCGGCGTGTCGATCCGTTTCCGCGATCTCGAACACGAGCAGGAACGCGATGAGTCATTCCTCTTTAACGGCGGCATTGTGGAGTACATCCACTACCTGAACAAGAACAAGACGCCGGTCCACGAGCAGGTCATCTACGTCTCCGGCGCACGCGACATGGTCGAGTGCGAGATCGCGATGCAGTACACCGAGGCGTACAACGAGACCGAGTACAGCTACTGCAACAACATCAACACCATCGAGGGTGGCACGCACCTCTCCGGTTTCCGCTCGGCGCTGACCCGCACCGTCAACAAGTACATTTCCGACAACAATCTCCAGAAGAGCAACGAAGAGGCGCTGACCGGCGACGATATCCGCGAGGGCATCACGGTGGTCGTTTCGGTCAAGGTGCCCCAGCCGCAGTTCGAGGGCCAGACCAAAACCAAGCTCGGCAACGGCGAGGTCGAGGGCATCGTCGCGCAGATCGTCAATGACCAGCTCGGCACCTTCTTCGCCGAGAGTCCGGCCGTCGCGCGCAAGGTGGTCGAGAAGGCGGTGCTCGCCGCACGCGCCCGCATCGCGGCGCGCAAGGCGCGCGACCTCACGCGCCGCAAGGGCGTGCTGGACGGATTGGCCCTGCCGGGCAAGCTGGCCGACTGCTCAGAGCGCGATCCGGCCAAATGCGAAATTTATCTCGTCGAGGGCGACTCGGCCGGCGGCTCTGCCAAGCAGGGGCGCAACCGCGAGACGCAGGCGATCCTGCCGCTGCGCGGCAAGGTGCTCAACGTCGAGAAGGCGCGCATCGACAAAATCCTCAACAACAATGAAATCCGCACCCTGATCACCGCGATCGGCGCGGGCTTCGGCGCGGACGAGTTCGACATCGCCAAGGTGCGCTATCACAAGATCATCATCATGACCGATGCCGATGTCGACGGCGCCCATATCCGCACCCTGCTGCTGACCTTCTTCTATCGCCAGATGCCCAAGCTGCTGGAGAACGGCTACATCTATCTGGCCCAGCCGCCGCTCTACAAGATCACCCGCAAGCAACGCGAGGAGTATATCGAGAATGACGATCAGCTCACCCGCAAGCTGCTCTTCCTCGGTGCGGACGACATGAGCGTGCGCATGGCCGACGGCCGCGTGCTGGCCGGAGCCGAGCTGCGCACCCTGCTCGAACTGCTCGCCGAACTCGAGGTGACGGCCAAAGCCGTGGAGCGCCGCGGCTTAAGCGCGCAAACCCTCTTCGGCCTGCGCAAGCCCGACACCGGCGAGTTTCCGCGGTTCGTGACCGTCGTCGGCTCCGGCGACGATGCGGTCTTCGGTTACGCCTACTCCGACAGCGAACTGGCGCACGCGCGCGCCGAGGCCGAGGCGCGGCTGGGCAGCTCTATCGACCTGGCTGAAACCCAGGTGCAGGCCTACCATTCCGTCCAGCAGATGCCGTTCCGCTGGCTCGAACTCTACCGAGCCAGCCTGCTCAAAAAACAGATCGACACCCTCTGCGGCATGGGCTTCTCGGCCGCAGACTGCATCGGTGGCGACACGCCGGTGGCCTGCATCGTCGAGGACGGCGACGAGGTCCCGGTCAAGGCGCTGCCCGACCTGCTCGATACCGTGCGCGAGCGCGGCCGTAAAGGCCTGGCGATTCAGCGTTACAAAGGTCTCGGTGAAATGAACCCCGACCAGCTCTACGACACGACGATGGACCCTGACAAACGCCGTCTGCTTCGCGTGCGCTTGGAAGACGCTGTCAAGGCCGACGCGATCTTCACGCTGCTCATGGGCGATGAGGTCGAGCCGCGCCGCAAATTCATCGAGGACAACGCCCTGAACGTCCGCAACCTGGACGTCTAGCGGTCTGCCCTCCAGAAAAAGAGGTGCGGCATGAATCGCAGAGCGTTTTTAAGTGCGCTGGCGTGCGCCGGCGCAGTCCGGTTTGCGGGACATGCGGCGGCCCCCTCGGGGCGCCCCCCTAATATCCTGCTGCTCTATACCGACGATCAGACGTTCGACTCAATCCGCGCCTTGGGCAATTCAGAAATCCGCACCCCGAACCTCGACCGCCTCGCGGCAGCCGGCACGGTCTTCACGAACTGCTACAATCAGGGCGCCTGGCACGGCGCGGTCTGCGTCGCCAGCCGCACCATGCTCAATACCGGCCGCTTCCTCTGGGAGGCCTGCGCCATCGAGAAGCAGCTTAAGGATGAGGCCGACCGTCAGCGCCTCTGGCCCCAGCTCATGCGCCAGGCCGGTTACCGCACCTGCATGACCGGCAAATGGCATGTCTCAGGCATCACGCCCGCACAGGTGTTCGACGACGCGCGCCATGTGCGGGGCGGCATGCCCGCCACCTGCGAAGAGGCCTATGAGCGGCCCCGAGCCGACGGCAGCGACCCGTGGCAGCCGTGGGACACCGCCCGCGGCGGGCACTGGGCCGGCGGCAAACACTGGAGCGAGGTCACCGCCGATGATGCCATCTCCTTCCTCCAGGCACCGCAGCAGCCGCACGATTCCCGTCCGTTCTTTATCTATGCCGCCTTCAACGCGCCGCACGACCCGCGTCAGAGCCCGCGCGAGATGGTGCAGGCCTATCCGCCCGGGCAGCTTGCGTTGCCCCCGAATTTCATGCCGGCCCATCCCCATAAGGACGCGATCGGCTGTGCGCATACGCTGCGCGACGAACGGCTCGCGCCCGACCCCCGCACGCCGCACGCCGTCCGTGTGCACCGCGCCGAATACTACGCGCTCATCACCTGGCTCGATGCCCAGATCGGGCGCGTGCTGGACGCGCTCGACGCCGCCGGGCGCGCGAACGACACCGTCATCTTTTTCACGAGCGACAACGGCCTTGCCGTCGGCCAGCACGGTTTCATGGGCAAGCAGAACATGTTCGAGCATAGCATGAAGGTGCCGCTCATCGCCGCAGGCCCCGGCTTCGCCGCCGGCCGTCGCATCGCCGCGCCGGTCTACCTGCAGGACATCATGCCCACGTCGCTCGAATTGGCCGGCGCGGCGCGTCCCGCTCACGTGCGCTTCCGCAGCCTGCTGCCGCTCGCGCGCGACAGCCGCGCCCCGCATTACGACGCAATCTATGGCGGCTACATGACCCTTCAGCGCATGGTCCGCGTGGGTGACATGAAGCTCATCTGGTATCCGCAGCCCAAGGTGTTCATGCTCTTCGATCTGGCGCGGGATCCGCATGAATGTCACGACCTTGCCGGCGATCCCGCCCACCGCGCTACGCGCGCCGCCCTCACGCGCCGCCTCGCCGCGCTCCAGCGTGAGCTGAGCGATCCGCTGCCGCCGGTTCCCGTCGGTAACGGCGAAGAGGGCGCCGCCCATGACGCGTAGACGCTTTCTCGAAAGGATTGGGCATGATCGCGAATGACCGGGCAGAAAAAAGTGAGTGTGTTTTGTTCGCGGTTCTGGGCATGTCGCCCGCAGTCCTCACCGAGACCGTCTGGGCGCTCGCCCGCGAGTCGCCGTCCGTTATCCCGCACCGCGTCGTGGTACCGTCGTCCTTGCCTCCATCGCGGGCGGGCGCAAGACCATGAGTGCCCTGATGATGTCCTGCATGAGCTTGCTCGGGCGCACGGAGGACCGTTTGCTCCATGTGCTGGTCAATCCGCCGTTCGACGGACCGATGAATCCGCCGTTTCTCTTTGCCGGCACGTATGACCAGCAGGCGATGGCCGACGCAATGGTCGCGCTCGCGGCCAAGCCAGTGTGTCGCGATACGCCGGATTGGGTAGAGAGGCTTCAGTCCGGCGGCCGATTCAGTTATGCAAGGGGGGAGGGCGCACTGGATGTCGAGGGTGTGCGAAAATGCCTCTCTTCCGCCCGCGCGAAAATCAGGCACCATACACGCTTGGCGCCCTTCGCCGATGCGCTTGTGCCGTTCCGCGGGAAAAGGCCCGGCTATCCGCACAAGCGGATCATCATCACGGGGCCGGATGTTTTTGCCGGGGCGCATGGCAGTTCTGTTGGTGCCGATGTCTCCTAATCCTAATCCTAATCCTAATCGTAATCGTAATCGTAATCCCAAGTGGGCTTGATCCGCAGGTCCTCCTCTGATCGCGTTCATGAGGAGCCGGCCGAATATGAGGCCGACGACCGGCGACGAGCGGATTAGGATTACGATTAAGATTACGATTAAGATTACGATTAAGCAGGGTATCCACCAACAGAACTGCCATGCGCCCAACGGCCATGCGCCCTCATACTTAAGTTTGACATCGTCCCTCTTTCCGGATACCATGCAAATATAATGGAATCGGCGGGGAGGGGCGTCTTCTGAATGAGCGCGGATGTCTGCGGACGTCCGCATTGTCTTTCATCGTC
>JAQUEX010000083.1 GCA_028684935.1 Kiritimatiellia bacterium
AAATCTCGCTGCGACATTGATTCTGGAGTGGTTGCCTGCCCGGCGATCTTTTTGTAATATGTCTTGCGTAAACAGAGTCCGATGAGGAATAGTCTTTCCTAACGCCTCATCCCAAACCCCTGGTCTTTCAAGGAATCCTATGCCCAAAGTCCTCATCATCGGTGCCGGCGGTGTCGGCGCGGTCGTTGCCCACAAATGCGCGCAGGTCCCCGAAGTCTTCGAAGAGATCGTGCTCGCCTCGCGTACCCGGAGCAAATGCGCCGCGATCGCGGCGCAGCTTCCCCGTCCGGTCACCACCGCACAGGTGGACGCCGACAACGTGCCGGAGACGGTCGCGCTGCTCAAGAAACACCGCCCCGACCTCGTGATCAACGTGGCCCTGCCCTATCAGGACCTGCACATCATGGACGCCTGCCTCGAGGCCGGCGTGAATTACCTCGACACCGCGAACTATGAACCGAAAGAGACCGCGAAGTTCGAGTACCAGTGGCAGTGGGCGTATCAGGAGGCCTTCAAGAAGGCGGGGCTGACGGCCCTGCTCGGCTCGGGCTTCGATCCGGGCGTCACCAGCGTTTTCTGCACCTACCTGCAGAAGCACCACGTGCCGCAGATCCGCGAGATCGACATCATCGACTGCAACGCCGGCAGCCACGGCCAGCCCTTCGCGACGAACTTCAATCCGGAGATCAACATCCGCGAAGTCACTGCCAAAGGCCGCTACTGGCAGGAGGGCGCGTGGATCGAGACGGAACCGCTCTCCGTGAAGGCGCCCTTCACGATGCCTGAGGATCTTGGCTCACTGAACATCTATCTCATGTACCACGAGGAGCTGGAATCTCTGGCCGCTCACATCAAGGGGCTCCAGCGCGCACGCTTCTGGATGAGCTTCTCGGACAACTACCTCAAGCATCTCGAGGTGCTGGGCAATGTCGGCATGACGCGTATCGACCCCGTGCGCTTCAACGGCGTCGACATCGTCCCGCTGCAATTCCTCAAGGCGCTCCTGCCAGACCCCGCCTCGCTCGGCCCGCTGACCAAAGGCAAAACCTGCATCGGCTGCCAGGTCAAGGGGCTGGACGCCGACGGCAAGCCCGCGACGCGCTTCATCTACAACATCTGCGACCATGAGGCGTGTTACCGCGAGGTCAAGTCGCAGGCGATCTCCTACACCACGGGCGTGCCCGCCATGATCGGCGCCAAGATGCTTCTCACCGGCCGCTGGAAAGGCGCGGGCGTCTTCAATATGGAACAGTTCGATCCCGATCCCTTCATGGAGGCCCTCAACCAGCACGGCCTGCCGTGGACCGTGCTGAACCAGGCGGTTTTCACGACCGCCTGATACGGGCTGACTGTCAACCGCTCACTCCCCGATCCGCGCCAGCAGCGCGTCGGTCTGCGCCTCGGTCCCGATCGTGATGCGCAGGTAGTCGCCGGTCTCAGGGCCGGGGAAGTAGCGCACATAGATCTTAGCGGCCTTGAGCGCCTCGAAGCGCCGAGCGGCGTCGCCGTCCGGCGGGCGCGCGAACAGAAAGTTGGTCTGCGACTCGCAGACCGTCCAGCCGCGCCGGCGCAGTTCCGCCGTCAGGCGGTCACGGGTGGCGCGGATGCGCCGCACGTTTTCTTGCATGTAGGGCAGGTCGTTCAGCGCGGCCAGGCCGACGGCCTGCGCCAGCATGTCCATGTTGTACGAGTCCTTGATCTTGTAGAGCGCGTCGACCAGCGCGGCCGGGCCGATCACGTAGCCGAAACGCAGGCCCGCCAGGGAGAAGGATTTGGAAAAGGTACGCATCACCAGCGTGTTGGCGTTGTCCGCCGCCAGAGCCAGATCCATGCAGGTGTCGTCGGCGAAGTCGCCGTACGCCTCGTCGATCAGCACCACGCCGCGGAACGTGCGGCAGAAGGCGGCGACCGACGCCTTGTCGTGCATCAGGCTGGTCGGCGCGTTGGGGTTGGTGATAAAAAAGAGCGAGGCGGCGTCGTCCGTCGGCGTGCGCCAGGTGAAACCGGGCCCCAGCGCGACAGGCCGCCTGGTCACGCCGCGGATATCCGCCAGCACCGGATAGAGCGAATAGGAAGGCACGAAGTATCCCACGCTGCCGTCGTTCTCGACGAACGCGCGCGTGCAGAGCGCCAGAATCTCATCCGAGCCGTTGCCGATAAAGACCTGCCCGGCCGTGCAGCCGTGGATCTCGGCGATCCGCCGCCGCAGCGCCATGAACACCGGGTCCGGATAAAGCCGCAATCTCGCGGCATCGAATGTGCGCAGCGCCTCGGCCACCCTGGGGCTGGGCGGATAGGGATTCTCGTTGGTGTTGAGCTTGATGATGCCCGCGTCTTTCGGCTGTTCGCCGGGCGTGTAGGCCGTCAGGGCCTGAACATTTTTGCAGATCATGATGGATACCAGGTTGCGGATTGCAGAAAACGTGCCGTAGTGTAGCACAGCGCAGCAGGGTGCAACCAGCGTGCGTGATGATTTATTTTTTTCGGATTTGACGTTTTTTGCTCATTTTTGTCAATGACAAGCGTGCGCCGCCCCGGTATACTGATGGGTATTTGATGGCACTTCCGAGGATTTTCTGGATCGGCGGGCGTGCCGCCACCTAACCGTTTGGAGAGACTATGGCTCAGGCAGTGATTTTCCCGAAACTCGGGCAGACCATGGAGGAAGGCGCGATCGTCAAGTGGCTCAAGAAAGAGGGCGACGCGGTCGCGAAGGGCGATATCCTCTTTGAAATTGAGACCGACAAGGCGAACCTGGAGGTCGAGAGCTTCTTTGAAGGCGTGCTGCTGAAGATCTATGTGCGCGAAGGCGTGACCGTCCCGGTCAACACCGTGGTCGGTTATGTGGGCGCCGCAGGCGAAAAGGCGCCGGAACAGCCGCCCGCCGCCGAAGCGGGTCCCGCGCCGGCCGCGGCAGCCCCTGAAGCGCCGCGCGCGAGCGCCGCGCCCGCAGCTCCGGCCGCACCGGCGGCACCGGTTGCCGCCCCCGCTCCGGCGCCTGCCCCGCAAACCCCGGCCCAGCCGGCCGCTCTGCCCGCGCCCGCGCCCTTACCGGCTGCCGCCAAGCGTCTGGTGATCTCGCCTCGCGCACGGGCTCTCGCGCAGGCCTCTTGCATCGATCCGTCTCGCGTCAAAGGCACCGGGCCGAACGGCCGCATCGTGGAAAAAGACGTGCGCGCGTTCCTGAGCACGGCGAATTATGACGCGCTGCGCATCACACCGGCCGCCAAGCGTCTCGCCGCCGAAAAGGCGGTGGACATCCTGAGCGTACGGGGATCGGGGGACGGCGGCCGCATTATGGTCGAGGATATCGAGCGCGCCTTGCGCCGTAAACCGGTGACGCTCTCGCGCATGCGCCAGATCATCGCGCGCCGCCTGGTCGAGAGCAAGCAGACGATCCCGCACTTTTATGTGACCGTCAAGGCCGACCTCACCGACCTCATGGCGTTCCGCGCCGACCTCAAGGCAAAGGGGCTTTCCTACAGCATCAACGACTTCGTGCTGGAAGCGGTGATCCTGTCCTTGGAAGAGTTCCCTGTCGTTAATTCGGTCACAGACGGCGTGACCGTTTCCTGGCGCGGCGACGTGGACCTCGGCATGGCGGTGAGCGTGGACAACGGCTTGGTGGTGCCGGTGATCCGAGCCGCGCAGTCCCTGACGCTCGCCGAGCTGAACGCGCAGACCAAAGCGCTGGCCGAAAAAGCGCGGACCGGCAAACTCCTGCCGGACGAGATGGCGGGCAGCACGTTCACCGTTTCGAACATGGGCATGATGAACGTCGACCAGTTCACCGCCATCATCAATCCCGGCGAAGCCGGCATCCTGGCGGTTTCCAGCGGGCGGCAGGTGCCGGCCGTTGTGAACGGCGAGATTAAGATCCGCACGATGATGGCCATGACCCTCTCCGCCGACCACCGCATCGTGGATGGTGCCGTGGGCGCGCAGTTCGTCAACGCCATCCGGGCGAAGCTTGAAAACATCGAGCTGTGGAAAGCGCTCGTGTAGCACGCGCTTGGATTTCCCAAATTCCAACTCCTCATTCCTAAATCCTAACTTCTAACTCCTCCTTTTCTTATGTTTGACTTTGATGTGATTGTGATCGGCGCGGGACCGGGCGGCTATCCTGCCGCCATCCGTGCGGCGCAGCTTGGCAAGAAAACAGCGATTATCGAAAAAGAAGCGTATGGCGGCACCTGTCTCAACTGGGGGTGCATCCCGACCAAAACGCTGATCGCGTCGGCCGAACGCTTCCACCACGCCGCGCACTCCGAGGCATTCGGCGTGACCGCGAAAAGTGTCGCTTTCGACTACGCCGTGATGGCCGCGCGCAAGAACGAGATCGTCAAGCGGCTGAGCGGCGGCGTGCAGGGACTGCTCAAGTCCAACGGTGTCGAGCTGATCGCCGGCGCGGCCCGTTTCGAGGGGCCGAACCGGCTCTCCGTGGTTCAACCCGACGGCACCTCGCGTTGGCTCAGCGCCGCCACGATCATCATCGCCGCCGGCAGCGATGCCGCCATGCCGGGCTTTCTGCCGAAGGACAAGCGGGTGATGGACAGCCGCGCCTTTCTCGACCTCAAAGCGTTACCGGACCGTCTCCTGATTCTGGGCGGCGGCGTGATCGGCTGCGAGTTCGCCTGCATGGCGGCCGCGCTCGGCACACAGGTCACGGTGGTCGAGATGCTCGAGGACATCGTCATGGTGCTCGACCGCGATGTGCGGCGCGTGCTGCGCAAGCGCATGGAGGCGCTGGGCGTCACGCTCCTCACCGGTGCCCCGCTCACGGACATCGCCGTCAAAGACGGCACGGTCCGCGGAACCTACAAAGACCAGACCGTCACCGGCGATCTCCTGCTTGTGGCGGTCGGGCGCCGTCCCAACACCGCCGCGCTGGATCTCGCCCGCGCCGGCGTCACCGTCGATGAGCGCGGCACGATTCCTGTGGACGCGCAGGGCCGCACCAACGTGGCCCCGATCTTCGCGGTCGGCGACCTGGTGGCCGGCTCGATCCAGCTCGCCCATGCCGCGACCCAGCAGGGTGTGGCCGCCGCCGAGGCCGCCGCCGGCCTGAAGTCGCACGTTGAGAAGATTTGTCCCTCCTGCATTTTCACGTCGCCCGAAATCGGACTTGCCGGCCTGACCGAAGCCAAGGCGCAGCAGCTCGGCCGCACCGTCAAGACCGCGATCTTCCCCTTCTCGGCCTTGGGCAAAGCCATGGCCGCCGGCGAGACCGACGGCTTCGTCAAATGGATCTGCGACGCCGCCACCGGCCAGGTGCTGGGTGCGCAGGCGGTCGGGGCGCATGCGACGGAACTGATTGCCGAGGCCGCGCTCGCCATCCGCAACGAGCTTACGGTTGACGAGGTCGGCCGCACCATCCATTCGCATCCGACGATGTCCGAGGCGTGGATGGAGGCCGCGCACGCGTTCCACAACGCCTGCATCCACCTGCCGAAGCGGTAGAAGCAATCGGCGGTTTACACCCAACAGGCAGCGGCGTATACTGGCGGCAACCTTGATGGAAACGAGGAGTTTTCCCCATGCCAGTCATCCGCAATCCTTCCGACCAGCGCCCGGCGATCTCGTTCACGGAGCGGCAGAATGGCATTGTCGCCGCCGGCGTCACTGTATTGTGTGCGACATTGGTCACCGGCTTCATCGCGCTGATTCTGTGGGCGTTGTTCGCGCTGCTCTCTGCGGTCTCGGTGGTTCTGACCCCATTGCTGGTCGCGCTGATCCTGACGCTGTTGCTCAAGCCTTACTACCTCTGGCTGCACCGCCGGTTGAGACGGTCCAATCTGCTGGCCCTTCCGGCGCTTTTCCTCTCGATCCTGCTTCCGCTGGCCGCGCTCTTCTTTTTTTTCGGCGCGCTGTTTGTGACACAGCTTGTATCGCTGGTCGAATACCTGCCCGCGCTGGCCGAGCGGGTCACCGACGCTATGACCGCTTCCCACCCGGACTTGCAGGCCTTCCTCACCAAGTACGGGCTTGAGGAAAAAATCCCGCTGCTGGCCGACCCTCACGCCTTCATCGCCTCCCTGGCTGAGCAGATCTCGTTCAATGACGTGGGCGGCAAAGCGCTCTCGGTCGGCATGGGTGCGATCCGCTATGTCGCCTCGCTGGTCGGCTGGCTGGTGGTGCCGGTCTATCTGATCTATTTTCTGACCGCCCAACCCTTTTCCGGCCGTAACGCCGAGACGTTCCTACCCTTTCTGAAGCCCGCCACGCGCCGTGATGTCACATATCTGATCGACGAGTTCTTCACGATCATCGTGGCTTTTTTCCGCGGCCAGCTCACGATCGCCTTTATCCAGGGCCTGCTTTTGGGTACGGGCTTCTGGCTGGTCGGGCTGCCCTACGGATTTCTGATCGGCCTGACCCTGGGCTGTTTTAACCTTGTCCCGTATCTCGGCAATATCATCGGACTGGCCGTCACCCTGCCGATGGCCTTTTTCGGCGAAGGGGGCAGCCTCGTACGGCTGGTCTTGGTGCTCGCGGTGTTTTGTGCCGTGCAGGTGCTGGACGGCTATTTCATCACGCCGCGCATCCAAGGCAAGAAAACAGGGCTGAGCGATCCGGCCATCATCTTTTCACTGCTCTTCTGGGGCGTGGTTTTTAGAGGTCTGTTGGGCGTGTTGTTGGCGATTCCGCTTAGCGCCTTTATCGTGGTCGTCTGGCGCCTGTTGAAAAACAAGTACATCAAGGAACTGATTTGATATGACAAAACGAACGCTTGCGGGCGTGTTGCTCGCGGTCGCTGTCGTCAGCGGGTGCGCGAGTTTCATCGACAACCCCTATTTCGCCGTTAAAGAGTCCGGACTCAATTGGGTCTCGATCCGCCACTACAACTATCGCGTCAAGCCGATTCAGCGCGTGGCCGTCCGCATGGACGGCAACGGCATCGTGACGGTGCGCGAAGGCAGCAGCCTGCTGGTGACCAATCCTTTCGCCGCGAATCACAATGACCCGAACTGGAACGACGTGGTGGAATCGCGCATCACGCTGCCGCGCGAAGAGATCAACCGTATTTTCCAGATGTTGGTCGACCAAGGGCTTTTTGAAGACCGCCGCAAAGGAGACAGCATCAACACCAATGAGGCGATCTTTGTATCCGCCAACATCCAGAGCAAAACCTGCGGCTCGGAGGACGATGTCTTCGGCAGTGATCCGAATCTCGCGGAGCACCTGAAAAACGTCATGCTGATGTTCTACCACCCCCAACCCAAACGCCGGCGCTGAATCGGAATCATCCGCCATGTCCGTCACTCCATGGGTCTCGATTGCCCTCCTGTTGACCACCTTCTCCTGCCGGGCGGAACGCTTGTTTGTCGGCATTCTGGAGGCGGACAGCATTCAAAGCATCCACTACGGCGCTGCCGCGTTCAGCCGCATCTCCGACCTGCCGCTGGTTCAAGAGCAGGTCCAGGCACGCCTCGCGCAATCGCTTCTGCTGCCGGCCTACACAGGCATCATCTCCTCCGACCCGGTGAAGATCGTGCAATCGGTCGATGCCGACGCGCCCCCCGCGCCGGACAACCCGGCCAACGTGGCCATCATCCCTCTGGCCGATGACGGCACGGCGATCCGCCAGGTCTTTGCCGCCGCCTACGCGCGGCACGAAACGCAAGACACTTTCACCCTTTACGAAAGCCCGGCCGACACCAACCGCCCGCCGCGCGTGGCGATGGCGGTGGCAGACCGCCACCTGTTCACCTCGGTCTCGCTCCCCGCGCTGACGTGGGCATGGCAGAATCGCTCGAAATTCCTCGAGGCCCCGGCGCAAAGCCTGCCCGGAACCTTCCGCATCCTGGTGAATCCGCAGCGCATGGCGGATCTGACCGGCGCGCGCAGCGCGCAGGCGGCGGGAATCGTCGATCTCGGCCAGTTGTTGCGCACGTGCGAGACCCTTTCGTTCTCGTTCACGCTGGAGGGCGCGGCGCTGGCCCTCACCGTTCGCGCCACCGCCAAGCAGGGCTCAGCGCTCGACGCGCTGCTCGCCTCGTGGCGCGTGCCGTCCGAACCGCTCTGGCACGCCGTGCCGGACAACGCCTTCTTCATGTCGCTTGGCACTGCCGACCGGCCTGATCTTTGGACACCCTTCTTGGGCACGCAGCGTCACCGGTTGCTCGCGCCGATCTCTGACCGCCTGCCGCCTCCGGCCGTCACGGGCGACCGCTTGGACTACATTGCGCCAACTCGCAACGGCCGGGGGCTGTGCTGGGTGCAACTCCTGCCGGTCAAAGACCCGGATGCGGCCCGTGTCGCAATCCGCGCGCTCGCTGACGCTGATGGCACAAACAGCGTCTCGTTCAAACACCTGCGTCAACGAGAATCGGGCGAAACCGCCATCGAGACTTATGCGATCACGCTGAAACCGCCAGAGCCGACGCAAGCGGCGGCCCCGGGGCCTGCCGCTCCCTCGCTCAGCCACATCCTGCTGTCGCTGCTTCTGAAACGCGCCGTGCTGGAATGCGCCGTCCACAACGGCCACTGCGTCACCGTGATCGGGCCGGAAGGCGCGATCGACGAACATTTACCGCCCGTGACCTTTGCCGCGCGGCCGCTGCCGCTCAACCGCCGGATCGGCGGCCAGGATCCGGCGTTGACCCCGGAACTGACCTTCGGAGGGTTCCTGCGCGCGGCTGAACTGGTTCGGCACACCGTGACGATCATGCCTGAAATCAAACCCGAGCAGGCGCGACTGCTGCCCCGCGGCGGTGACGGCGCGACGTTCGGCATCGTACACAACGGACGCACGCTGACCGCCTCGCTACGCGTGCAGTCCAATGAGATCGCCGCGCTGCAACGCCTCAACCGCGAAGGCCGGGCCGTCCTGCAGGAGGTCTTTTTCCAGATTTTCGCCAACCAGATGATGGATATGAAAAAGCCTGCCGCGCAGTAGGGTGCCGGGGTTGGGTATCCGGGAACCCTCATTTTTTTGAATTAGCGGCGGACGCCTCCTCCAGCACATCGGCCACGCGCGCGGCCGCGTCCGGCACGGCCAGCGCCCGGATCGCCTGGCTCATACGTTCCAACAGCACGGGCTGATCCATTTTAGTCTTCACATAGCGCATCAGCGAACGTCCGGTCAACTCTTGCTGAATGCCCTCATCCACACCGTTGCTGCGCACCAGCGCCGCCGCATTGGCATGCTGGTGATTGCGCACGGCCGTGGGCAAGGGAATCAAGAGCGCGGCCTTGCCCAGCAGGCACAGCTCGAAACACGTCGAGGCGCCGGCGCGGCAGATCACCAAGTCAGCCGATGCGTACGCGCGCCCCATGTCCGCAATGAAAGCCCGCACCATGGACGCGACACCCGCCGCCGCATATGTTTCGCGGATTCGCGCTTCATCCGCCGCGCCGCACTGATGAATCACAAAGAACGGCGTTTCCACCGACTGCTTCAACAGGCACATCGCTTGAGCGGCCAGTTCGTTGACCCGCCGTGCGCCTTGGCTGCCGCCCGTCACCAACACCGTAAACGTCCCCTCTGGAATCTCGCTGAAACGCGGCTGTCCCGCCAAATCGGCGCGCACCGGCAACCCCGTGCACCGCGTGGCGCGCCCCGGCAGCCACCGCACCGTTTCTTCGAAACTGACCGCGGTCGTCACGGCATACCGCGAAAGGAATTCAACTGCCTTGCCCGGCACGGCGTTGGCCTCATGCAGCACGACCGGAACCTGCCGGAGCTTTGCGGCCAACACCGGCGGCAGGCTGGCGTAGCTGCCCATGGCCAACATCGCGTCGGGACGAAACCGTTTGACACCGCCCAGGCAGGTCCAGAACGCGCGCGCCACGGCCGGCAGCGCGCGCAGCGAAAGCTGGCGGGCGCCGGTCGCGAACACTGCGCCGTCCCAGCCGTGTAGCGTGGCGCTTTCGATGTCGCGTCCGGACAGCCAAACCTCTACCTCATGCCCGCGCCGTTTCAATTCTCGGGCCACCGCCAATCCGGGAAACACATGCCCCCCGGTTCCGCCACACGCCACAACCAGTCGCTTCGGCTCCATCTTACGCCCCCTTCCTCGTCCTGCGCCGCCGCACGTCTCCGACCATCTCGCGCAATTCGTTGCGACTCACCGCCGCCATGGCTCCGCCGTACACAGCCATGCCGGCCGCAACGGTCACCGCCATCGCGACGATTTCCGCCCCTTTGGTCAGGCCTCCCCCCTCCTGCGCCAGCACATGCCGGCACACGGCATACACAGCCAGCGCGGCGACCGCCATCAACGCGGCGCACAAAACCGCGCGCAACACGGCACCGGCGACCCCCGCCATACGTAAAAACGCGCCGCGACGACGCAGGAGCACCGCGAGCATCACCCCGTTCACCAAACTGGAAAGCACAGTCGACGCCGCTATCCCGACATGCTTCCAGCCGTGAGGCAGCACCACCACGCTCGAGACATTCAGCGTCACATTCAGGACCAGTCCAATCAGACTCACGCGCACCGGCGTCTTAAGATCTTGCAACCCGTAAAACACGGGCGTCAACGCCTTCTGCAGACTGAACACCAGCAAGCCAGGCGCATAGGCGGCCAGAGCCCGCGCGCTGAGCACGGCCGAAGTCTCATCAAAACGCCCGCCCTTGATGTTGTAGATCAGAGAGATCACCGGCAGCGCCAGCACCAGCAGCGCGGCCGAGCAGGGCGCCATGATCACCGCCAAATTGCGGATGGCGCGTTCGAGCGTCTCGCGCATCATCGCCGTGTCGCCCGTCGCCGCCTGGCGCGAGAAGGTCGGCAGCAGCACGGTCATGAACGCCGTGCCGAACATGCCCAGCGGCAGATACACAATCCGCTCCGCATACTCCAGCGCTGCGGGCGCGGCGGGATCTGCCCAGAACGCCAGAAATTTGTCGAGGCATACGTTGATCTGAATGATGCCGATGCCCAGCGCCGCAGGCGCCATCAACGTCAGCACGCGCCGTAATTTAGGATCAGACAGCAGCGCACGGAAACCCAACCGGAAACGGAACCCCTCGCGGGCCAGCGCCGGCAGTTGAAACAGCACCTGCGCCAGCCCTGCGGCCAGGATCGCCCAACTCAGCACGATGATCTGCGTGTCCGGCAGACCGCGCAGCAGCGGGCACGCCACGCAGAGCGTCACGATCCAGATGAGATTGAGCAGAAACGGCGTCAGCGAGGCAATCGCGAAACGCCCCAGCGCGTTGAGCATCCCCGAGAGCAGCGCCGCGACACAGATCAACAGGGCGTACGGCAGCATGATGCGCAGCATCGGCAAGGGAATCAGCCAGCGGCTGTCGGACGGCAGCAGGCCCGCCAGCGGCCACGTCAGCAGGATGCCCAGAACGGTCACCGCCGCCAGCACCGCCACCAGCAGACTGATCACGCGCACCGCAAACCGCAACGCGCTGTCGCGGCCCTCCTTCACCAAGGACTCGCTGAAAACCGGCACGAACGCGCTGGACAGAGCCCCCTCGCCGAACAGGCGGCGGAACAGGTTCGGGATGACGAAGGCTAGATCAAACGCGGACTTGAGCGCCGACGTGCCGAAAAAATACGCCATCGCGATCTCGCGCACCAGCCCCAGCACGCGGCTGACCGCCGTCATCAGGCTCACGACCGAAACCGCGCGCAGCACGCGCGGGGCGGATTCGTGCGCGCGGCCACCGCGCGTGTCCGGCACGGCGCTCACGAGTGATTCTCCTCGTTAGACGCCGTCGCATGCGCCGCAGCCTGCCCGCTGGAGGCGGCTTTGCCCTGCGCGCTCTTACGAAAACAGATGTGCTCCACCGCGTCATGAAAGTTTTCCGTGCCGCTCAACAGCTCGATGTCCACGCGCACATAATAAACCGGAACCGGCGTGGTCTCCAGCCGCGGAAAACGCACAGCGTCTTTTTCGGTTGTCATCAGCGCATCCGCGTGCAGGTCGGCGGCGCGGTTCACCGCATCGATGATCTCTTGCGCGTGGTAGCGGTGATGATCGGCGTAACGTTCGCAATGAATCACGCGAGCGCCCATCAGGCGCAACGAGTTTTCAAAACTCTGCGGCACCGCGATACCCGAGAGCGAGGTCACCGTACGCCCTTTGAGCCATTCCAGCGGCACGCGTTCCGCCGTGTAAACATTCTGCAGAAAACGTGGCTGATGGCAGCACTCGATAATTTCCGCGCGGTTGTTCAAAGCACGGATCTGCTGGCGCAACGCCTCGGAGTGGCCGTCGGACTTGGTGATGAAAATAAAGTCCGCACGCTTGAGATTACGGATCGGCTCGCGCAGCACGCCGCGCGGCAGCAGATGGGCGTTGCCGAACGGATTGGTCTTGTCGACCAGCACGATCTCCAGCCGGTGGCGCAGCTTCTGATACTGAAAGCCATCGTCCAGAATCAGCGTGTCGCAACCGAAGCGCTTGACGGCGTACCGTCCGCTCTTCACGCGGTTTTTGTCGACCAGCACAACCACGCCCGGCAGGTTGCTGGCCAGCATGTAGGGCTCGTCCCCCCCCATCTCGCTGTCGAGCAGCAGCCGATTACCGTCGCTCACCACGCGGGGCGGTTCGATTGTCTCACTGAAGAGCCGCTGATACCAAGGCAGTTCCTTCTTCCGGTAGCCGCGGCTCAGAATCGCGACCTTTCGTCCCGACTTCTGTAGTTCGCGCGCGAAGATTTCCACCACCGGCGTCTTGCCCGTGCCGCCGGCGGTAATGTTACCGACGCTGATCACCTGGCACCCGAGCGGATACCGGCGGAAAATGCCGACATTGTACAGAAAGAGCCGCGCCAGCACCACGCCCTTGAACACTTGGGAAATCCCTTTGAGGAGACTCAACAGCGTGCGCACCGCCCACGGATGGCCTTGATCCGCGCCGGGTTGCTGGATGATGCGGACCAGGTAGTGCTCGATTCGCTCGATTCGCTTGATTTTCGCTTTGCGCATAGACCTCGCCCTTCGTGCATGATGCCGCCAACCGGACTGGTCTGAAGGGTAGGGTCAGTGTATCAGCGAGCCCCCGCGCACGCAATTCCAATGTACGGTGGGGCGCATGGCC